>NZ_JBHTDD010000013.1:0-189497 GCF_042666615.1 Plantactinospora sp. GCM10030261 | reverse complement strand
CCGCCTCGTCCAGCCGTGCCCACGCCTCCCGCATGACACCGACGTTCGCACGCGTGTACGACACAACCACGCTCAGTGAAGGCCGACATCGCGGCATTCGCGCCATGGAACAGAACGGACGAAACGGCCTGCCGTCGTGGCTATAGGAGATCGGAGCCCAGCGCCGCCGCCCCTGGCACCGCCGCGCCCGGCACCGGCACCGGCGCCCCTGACGGCACCGCCGCGCCCGGCACCGCCGCCCCTGACGGCACCGCCGCGCCCGGCACCGCCGCCCCTGACGGCACCGCCGCCCCTGGCACCGCCGCGCCCGGCACCGCCGCCCCTGACGGCACCGCCGCGCCCGGCACCGCCGCCCCTGACGGCACCGCCGCGCCCGGCACCGCCGCCCCTGACGGCGACGCCGTGCCCGGCGACGCCGTGCCCGGTGACGCCGCCTCCAGCGGCCGGCGGAAGCTGCGCCGGTACGCCAGCGGTGACACGCCGATCCGGGCGTGCAACTGTTGGCGCAGCGCGGCCGCCGTGCCGAAGCCGCTTCGCCGGGCGACCTGGTCGACGCCGAGGTCGGTGGTTTCCAGCAGCAGCCGGGCGTGCTCGGTGCGTTGCTGGAGCAGCCACTGTGCCGGGCTCAGCCCGGTCTCCGCGCGGAACCTGCGGGTGAACGTGCGGACGCTCATCGCGGCGTGTGCGGCCAGGTCGCGCAGGCTCAACGGTTCGTACAGCCGGGTTCCCGCCCACTCCCGGGTGGCGGCGGTACCGGCACCGAGCACCTTCGGCACCGGCCGTTCGATGTACTGGGCCTGCCCGCCATCTCGCCAGGCCGGCACGACGCATCGCCGGGCGGCCCGGTTGGCCACCTCGCTGCCGTGGTCGATACGGATGATGTGCAGGCAGAGATCCAGGCCGGCCGCCACCCCGGCCGAGGTGAGCAACCGGCCCTCGTCGACGAAGAGCACCGCCGGATCCAGCCGCACGTCCGGGAAAAGGCCGCGGAACCGCTCGGCCCATCCCCAGTGAGTGGTCGCCGTCAGCCCGTCCAGCAGGCCGGCGGCGGCCAGCACGAAGGCGCCGGTGCAGATCGAGACAAGCCGGCAACCCCGCCGGTACGCTGAGTGCAGGGCTTCGGAAACCGCGGCGTCCAGCGTTCCATCGGTCACCGGCGTGCCACCGTGGATGCCGGGCACGATCACCGTGTCGGCGACGTCCAACAGTTCCAGGCCGTGCTCGGGTAGCACCTGGAAGCCGGCGCTGCTGCTTACCGGCCGGCGGTCGGGCGTGCACACCTCGACCCGGTATAGGTGGTTGTCCGCCTCGTCCCGGGCGGTCTGGAAGATCTGGTGAGGCACGCCGAGGTCGAGACAGACGACATCGGGCAGGGCGAGGACGGCGATCCGGTGTGGCGCGGCCATGGCCCGATTATTACGCATGATGGCTTCCCGGCCACTGGCTCGGCACCCGACCGCGCCGACAGACTTCCGGAGTGACCCGTATCCGCCTTCCGCACCCCGCGTGGGTCGTCGCGGCCGTCGCCTTCGTCGCCCTGGTCGGTGCGGCCGGCTTCCGCGCCACGCCGTCGGTGCTGTTGCATCCGTTGCACGCCGAGTTCGGCTGGTCGGTCGGCACCATCTCCGCCGCCGTTTCGGTGAACCTTCTGCTGTACGGGTTGACCGCGCCGTTCGCTGCCGCCCTGATGGACCGGTTCGGCGTCCGTCGGGTGGTCGGGGTGGCGTTGCTGCTGGTCGCGGCCGGTAGCGGGTTCACCGTGTTCATGAACGCGAGCTGGCAGTTGGTGCTCTGCTGGGGCGTCCTGGTCGGGCTGGGCACCGGCTCGATGGCGCTGGCGTTCGTCGCCACCGTCACCGGCCGGTGGTTCGTGCGGCATCGCGGCCTGGTCACCGGGGTGCTCACGGCGGGCGGCGCGGCCGGACAACTGGTCTTCCTGCCGGTGCTCGCCATGGTCGTCCGGCAGTACGGTTGGCGTGTTGCGGCGCTCGTCGTGGCCGGCGCCGCGCTACTCGTCGTACCCCTTGCCGGATGGCTGCTCCGCGAACACCCGGCGGATCTCGGCCTGCCGGCCTACGGCGACACCGAGGTCCGGCCGGCGGCGCCCCCCGCGGGTGGCGCCGCGGCGCGGGCCGTGGGATCGCTACTCGCCGCCGCCCGGACCGGGCCGTTCTGGCTGCTGGCCGGCGGCTTCGCGATCTGCGGCGCGACCACCAACGGCCTGGTCGGCACGCATTTCATTCCGGCGGCGCACGACCACGGCATGCCGCAGACCACGGCCGCGGGCCTGCTCGCGCTTGTCGGTCTCTTCGACATCGCCGGTACGGTGGCCTCGGGCTGGCTGACCGACCGGGTGGACCCGAGGCTGCTGCTCGCCGCCTACTACGCCCTGCGGGGCGCGTCCCTGCTGGTGCTGCCGAGCCTGTTCGGCAACACCGCCGGACCGAGCATGCTCGTCTTCATCGTCTTCTACGGGTTGGACTGGGTGGCCACCGTGCCGCCGACGGTGGCGCTGTGCCGGGAGTACTTCGGCGTCAGCGGCCCGGTTGTCTTCGGTTGGGTGTTCGCGTCGCACCAGCTCGGAGCGGCGTTCGCGGCCACCGGCGCCGGACTGGTCCGCGACCGGTTGGGAACGTACAGCGCGGCCTGGTATGTGGCCGGGGCGCTCGCGGTGCTCGCGGCGGTGCTGTCGGTGCTGTTGCGACGCGGCCCGGGCGTGCGGGACCTCGCCCCGGCGCCGCTACGCGCGGGGACCTGGCGGCTCCCGGCGGACTCGCCCGCCGCCGACCGGCCGGGCCGGACCGAGTCCCTGCGGGATCCGGGCGAGGTGGACGTATCCGCCGGGGACCGGTCGGCACTCAGTCGACGACCGTGACGTCCTTCCAGAAGGCGACCCGATCCCGCACCATCTCGGCCTCGGCCTTGGGCTCCGGGTAGTACCACACAGCGTCGGCGGACCGCTCGCCATCGAGTTCCAGGCTGTAGTAGGAGGCGGTGCCCTTCCAGGGGCAGACGGTGTGCGTGTCCGAGGGACGCAGCAGGTCCTCCCGAAGCGACGAGCGCGGGAAGTAGGCGTTGCCCTCGACCCGCACGATGTCGTCGCTCTCGACGACGACCTGGTCCTTCCAGGTTCGACGGCCAGCGGCGGTGCCGCTGTCGACCGGGTGGACCTGACCACGGAGGCGATCTGGCTGGCCCGGCGCCTGGCGGCAGCCCTACCCGGGCACGGCGAGGTGACCGGTCTGCTCGCGCTGATGCTGCTGACCGACGCCCGCCGACCTGCCCGCAGCACCCCGGACGGGGAACTGGTGCCGCTGGTCGAGCAGGACCGGTCCCGGTGGGACACCGCCGCGATCGCGGAGGGCACCGCGCTGGTGGAGTCCGCGCTGGCCAGCGCGCCGATCGGCCCGTACCAACTGCAGGCCGCGATCGCCGCGGTCCACGACCAGGCGGTCACCGCCGCGGCCACCGACTGGAAGCAGATCCTGGTCCTCTACGACCTGCTCGGCGTGGTGGCGCCGGGTCCGATCGTGACGCTGAACCGGATCGTGGCCCTAGCCATGGTGCAGGGCGCCGCCGCCGGTCTGACGGCACTGGATGTGGCGGTGGCGGCCGATCCGAGGTTGGCCGGGTTCTACCGGGTGGACGCGGTCCGTGGTTACCTGTGGGTCTCCTGGGTGAGCGTGCCGCGGCACGGACGGCCTACGGGCGGGCGGCCGACGCGACGCCCAGCCTCCCCGAACGCCGCTACCTGCGCTCCAAGGCGGGGTCCGGTGTCGCGGGACCGCCTCCCGACCGCTGATCCGCCGGCGGCGCCGGGAGCCGGGTGGCGGTGCCTTGGCTATGGGACCGATCCGGACAGCAGCTCGGCGATCCGTTCGGCGACCGGTCGCGCCTCCTCGTGCAGCCAGCCGATGTCGGCACCGTCGTCGGTGAGCACCGCCAGCAGGGCGTTCTCGGTGACCGCGTACACCGTGAAGTAGCCAGCGTCGCTGCGGATGGTGGCCTCCCGGAACGCGCCTTGACGAAGCCCCAGACCACACTGCCGGCCCACCCCGAACGCGCTCGCGGCGAGCACGGCCAGGTCGTGCGGTTCCCCGCCACGGCTCATGTCACCGTCGACCAGCAGGCCGTCCATCGTGGCCAGCACGCAGCCGCGTACCCCGGGAACGCGCTGACGCAGGCGGGACAGCTCGGCGTGCAGCGCGGACGTCCCCCGGCGGGCCAGGGTGGGTGGGGCCCCGCGTTCCAGCGGCGGATCCAGCTCCCGCTCGGCGAACGAGGCGGCTGGCGACCGTCGGGGCAGCGGAGCGCTGGCCCGGAAGCGCTGTTCGGTACGCGGCGGTGCTGTCATGCGCGATTGCGACACAGGATCCCCCATCCCCTCACCGGTCGTACGGGGCGGCGCACGGTGCGACGGCACGGCGTCCGACTGATCCCGCGGCGGCAACTGCTCGGTCCCGGAGCTAACTTACTGTGTCCGTCGCCGTCCGGGAAGACCGGTTTGACGCGGGTGTTGCCGCCATTTGTATCACGCAGGGTGAAGGGTCCCGGCACCACGTCGACCCGCGGGAAGACTCAGGTCCCCGCCGTCCGGCGTCCCGGCGGGGCGCCGGACGGGCCGCTGCGCCGATCGGACCGGTTACCGGACAGCGACTTCCGCGGCGGTGACCTGTGGCTCCGTCGCCGCCGTCCGCCACCGTGCCGTCCAGCGGTCCCGCACCGCCGCGAAGGCGTCGTCGTCGAGGCCGTAGGTGCTGACCGTGATGGTCGCGGGCCCGGAATCAGGCCGGTCAAGGGGCTGCTCGGCAGCGGCCAGCACCAGATGTCCGTCGGAATCCACGACGGCGCGCTGGCGCCGGTCGTCGTGCCACACCGGGGCGTCGCCGAGGAGGCCCAGCAACTCGGTGGGGGCGATCCGGCCCGTCAGGTAGACGGTGCGACGCGCACCGGCCGGACGGCGTTCCAGCAGGTAGCGCAGTTGCGCGAGGAATGCCCGCCAACCCTCCTCGATGCCGTCGTAGACCTCGGCCCAGTCGGTGTCGTCGAGCGGGCCGGGCAGGACCGCCCGGACGACGGTCCGTCCGCCGTCGGCGACCGCCTCCAGATAGGACCCGTCCGGGAAGCGGAGCCGGTGGTCGTCGATGGTCGCCTCGTCGACGAAGATCTGCCGGATCTCGGGCTCGATGCCCTCGTAATCCCAGCCGAACCATTCGCGCAACGTTTGTTCCGTGGTGAGCGCCGACCACACGTCGGCCAGTGGGGCGTCAACGCCGGTTTCCACCCGGTACGGCTTCTGCTCGCTCATCGTGCGGGGTCCTCTCTCGCGGTGGGATGCCCGCCGACGACCAGCCGGTAGCGGCGTCGGTTGGCGGGGGAATCGAACTCGGCGGCCAACTCGGCGATCTGCTCGGCCAGCCGGGTGGCGAAGCGTTCCAGGTCGGCAGGTCGGGCGAACCCGACCTCGGTTTCGATGGCGAAGGTGAGCAGGCGTTTGCCGGCGGCGGTGGCGCCGTCGCGCTGCCGGGCCACCTCGTCGACGGTACGGGCGGCGGCGGCCAGCAGCGTGTCGGCGGCGAACCGGTCCTGCTCGGCGCCGGTCAGATCATCGAGCACCTCCGGTGCGACCACCACGGCTCGGGCGGTGGTGCGCAGGATCCGTTCGCTGACACCCCGGCGTTGCCGCGTCTCGACCAACTCCAGCAGGCCACTCTTCTCCAGCTCGCGGAGGTGGTAGTTGAGGCGTTGCCGGGTCTCGCCGAGGCGCGCGGCCAGTGCCGTGGCCGAGGCGGGCTCGCGCAACTCGCGGAGCAGCCGGCGGCGCAGCGGCGACAGGCTGCCGCGCAACCGCTCACCGTCCCGGACGACCTCGACGCTCATGGACACCATAGTGCCAATAGAAAAATGAATCTGTCAAATCAGGAAGGAGCACCGGCCGAGGTGGACGGGCGGGTGAAGGGCCGAGCTGGTCAGGCCAACCGCAGCGTGACGTACGGGATGGTGTCGCCGGGCAGCACGTAGCGTTCGACCTCGACGAACCCGTGTGCCAGGGCGAACCGCAGTCCGTCCTCGTTCGACGCGAGCACGATCGTCTCGACCGGTCCGTCGCCGAGGGTCCGGGCATGTGCCAACCCGTGTGCGTACAGTCGCCCACCGAGGCCCCGCCGCCGGTACTCCGGCAGCACCCGGGCGATCACTGTGCTGGCCGGTTCGTCGTCGGTCGGTGGGCGTACGGTCATGCAGCCCACCGGCGTCTCTCCCAGGTAGGCGACGTCCAGTCGGTTGCGCGTGGCGCGCTCGCGAACGTCGTCGAGGGACAGCGGGTGGGTGGGAATGATGACGTTGTGGACGTGCCGCCACTGCTCCGCAGTGACGTCGCCGTCCACCCGCGCGATCTGAAGATCCACGGCATCAGGGAAGCGCCCCTGTGGCGGTAAGTCAAGAACGGTGACCCTGGCCGGCGGCAGCCGTCACGCGGCGACCGGTTTGCCGTTCGTCGCCAGTCGGTGCGCGGCGGCGAGCGCATCCTCGGCCTTCACCTCGACGTCCGGTCGCACGCCGACGCCCTCCCAGTCGCCCCCGGAGACCGGGTGGACCGGGCGGGCCACCGGAATGGTCGCCTCCAGATGCGGATGCAGCCGTACCCCGATCCGGGGGTGGGCGCCGCCGCCGGTGCGTTCGCCGACCACCGTGGCTCGGCCGAGCTGTTGCAGGTCGTACGCGAGTTCCTCGCCGCCGGAGAAGGTGGCCGCGCTGGTCAGGACGTACACCGGCTTGCTGGCACCGAACCGCGGGCCCGGCACGTAGGGCAGGGTCCAGGACTGCCGGGCGTCGTCGCCGCCTCGTTCGACGATCGTGGTCAGGTGGGTGGGCTCGTCGAACAGGTAGCTGCACAGCAGCGCGACCATCCGGGGGTCGCCGCCGACGGTGTGGCGCACGTCCAGGAACAGCGCGGTGGCGGGTGCGGCGAGGTTCATCGCCGCGATGACCGCGTGCGCGGCCCACTCGGGCGGAAAGAGCAGCGGGCGGAGTTCGACGTGGACGGCGCCGCCGTCGAGGTGTTCGACCCGGGTGACACCGTTGAGGCTCGCGTCGGCCTGGCGGCGCAGGTCGGCCTCGGCGGCGTCCGCGGCGTGCTCGTCGATCTCGATCTCGTGGTGCTTGAGCCGCAGATGCCGGTCGTTGTTGACCGCCTGAAGATCGGCGGTGACCAACTCGCACAACGCGGTCAGGTCGGTGGCGGCGGCGTAGGCACCGGCGGCCAGCCGATCGGCCAGCAGCGTCGCGATCGCCTCCGCGACGTCGGGGAACACGTACCGTTCGCGAACCTCGGCGGCGAGCCGCTCGACGATGCCGGTCACGTCGGTCTGTCGCATGAGGACCTCCAGCGGGGTGGATACGAGCAGTAGAGCAGACCGGTTGACAAAGCGTCAAGAAGTCTTGACACTTCTGCCATGACCGATCCGCCGCTCGACGAGATGCTGGAGGTGAGCCGAGCCGAGCAGTTCAAGGCGCTCGGCCACCCGTTCCGGCAACGCCTGCTGTTCTCCCTCGGCCAGCAGCCGGCCACCATCAGCCAGCTCGCCGCCGCGTTGGACGCCCGCAAGGGCAACGTGGCCCACCACCTCAAGGTGCTGCGTGAGGCCGGCATGGTGCGGATAGTCGAGACCCGGCGGGTGCGCGGCGGGACCGAGCAGTACTACCAGCGCACCGCCCGCCGGCTGAAGGTGACCACCCGTGAACTGGCGCCGACCGCCGCCTTCCTCGGCGCGGTGGCCGAGGAGATCGCCGCCGCCGACGCCGAACCGCTGCTCACCCTGCGCCATGTGCGGCTCACCGCAGCACAGGCCGATCGGCTCACCGCCGCGCTCACCGACCTGGTGGACGGCGCCGAGGACGCCGGCGCGGGCAAGCCGCGGTACGGCCTGCTGGTCGGCCTGTTCCGGCACGCCCCGATGGCCGCCGACCTGTCGGCCACTGACCCGCCGGCTGCTGACCCGCCGGGCGGCGGACAGGTCGGTGGCGCGGCCCGGGAGATAACCGGGCAAGCGGGCAGCGGCGGCGCGGCAGCCGGGCAAGCGGACAGCGGCGGCGCGGCAGCCGGGCAAGCGGACAGCGGCGGCGCGCCGGAAACCGATTGATCGCGCTGCTATCCTGCCAGCATGCAAACGTCGTGTCGCGCCATGATGCCCCGCATGCGGGGCTGCTGACACGCGAGACCAGACATCTCGAGGCCCCGGTCACCGGGGCCTCGACGCATGTTCGGGGTTGTTGGGGACCGGGCCACCGACCGAGGGGAACCCGATGACCCGCCTCTACCTCACCACCACCATCCCGTACGTGAACGCGGCCCCACATCTCGGTTTCGCGCTCGAAGCGGTGCAGGCCGACGTGCTTGCCCGGCACCACCGCCGGCGCGGTGACGAGGTGCGGCTGCTCAGCGGCACCGACGACAACTCGCTCAAGAACGTGCTCGCCGCCGAGGCGGCCGGGGTGCCGGTGCGCGAACTGGTCGACCGGTTCGCCGACCGGTTCGCCGCGCTACCCGGCCCGCTCGCCCTGTCGTACGACGATTTCCTCCGCACCAGCGCGGACCCGCGCCATCCGGCGGGGGTGGAGCGGCTCTGGCGGGCCTGCGCCGAGGCCGGCGACCTCTACCGGGCCGAGTACGTCGGGCTGTACTGCGTCGGCTGCGAGGCGTACCTGACGGAGGACGACCTGGACGCCGCCGGCCACTGCCCCGAGCACGGCGTGCCGCCGCAGCGGGTCGCCGAGCGGAACTGGTTCTTCCGGCTGTCCCGGTATGCCGAGCCGCTGCGGGCGGCGATCGCGAGCGGTCGGCTGCGGATCGAACCGGTGGCGCGGCGCAACGAGGTGCTGGCGTTCCTGGCCGGTGGGCTGCGCGACTTCTCCATCTCCCGGTCGACCGAGCGGGCCCGCGGCTGGGGCATCGCCGTGCCGGACGACCCCGACCAGGTGATGTACGTCTGGTGGGACGCGCTCGGCAACTACGTGACCGCTCTGGACTTCGGCGCGTTCGACGGGCCGGGTGCGGCGTACCGGCGCTGGTGGGCGGGCGCGGACCGGCGCGTGCATCTGGTCGGCAAGGGGGTGCTGCGGTTCCACGCGATCTACTGGCCGGCAATGCTGCTCTCCGCCGGCCTGCCGCTGCCCACCGACGTCCTGGTGCACGACTACCTCACGGTCGACGGCCGCAAGATCAGCAAATCCTCTGGTACGGCCGTCGACCCGGTCGCCCTGGTCGAGCGGTACGGCGTCGACGCGGTGCGGTGGTGGCTGCTGCGCGAGGTGCCCCGGGTCGGGGACGCCGACTTCACCGTGGCCCGGCTGGTGGACCGGGCCAACGACGACCTGGCCGGCGGCGTCGGGAACCTGGTCAACCGGGTGGTGGCGATGCTGCACAGGTACCGCGCCGGCCGGCCGGTCCCGTGGTCCGAGCCGGCTGACCCGGTGGCCGGGCCGCTGCGCGCGGCCTGCGCGGCGGCGCCCGACGCGGTGGACGCGGCGCTGGCGGATGTCGACTTCCGCCGGGCCACCGCCGCCGTGTGGGCGATCGTCGAGCAGGCCAACCGGTACGTCGAGCAAACCCGCCCGTGGGAACTGGCCCGGGCTGAGCGGGCGGCGGGAGGACCGGCTGGGTCCGGGCGCCCGGCGGGGGAACCGGCCCGGACTGGGCCGGGCGCGGGAGAGCCGCCAGCGGCCCTGGATGTCGCGCTCGGCACCCTGCTGGCCGCCTGCCGGTGCTTGGCCGAGCAGTTGGCGCCGTTCCTGCCGGACGCCGCCGCCCGGGTGACCGAGCAGCTCACCGCGGTCGGCGGGGTGTTGCCGCCGGCCCGCCCGCTGTTCCCCCGAATCGACCCCGACACCATCTGATCCGCCACCTCCCTGCCCGCCACCTCCCTGCCCGCTGCCTTTCGTTGATCAAGAGGTGCGCGTCACCGAGAACGCTTTCACGTGACGCGAACCTCTTGATCAACTCGGCGGGGTGTTAGCATCCCCGCCCGTGCGAACCCCCGAGGTAGTGATCGAGGGACTGGCCGGGCCCCTGATCGTGGACGTGACCGCCTTCGGCGGGCCGCCGACCGTCTGCGTCAGCGGCGAGCCGGTGCCCCGAGTGCAGGACACGTACCTGCTGCCGCTGGCCAATGGGGGACAGGTCGCTGGCCGGCTGCGGCGGTACGCGCTCGACCCCTACCCGACCATCGAGATCGACGGGGAGAAGCACCGGACCGGGCCGGCGGTGCCGGTGGGGCTGCGGATCCTGGCCCTGCTCCCGCTCGCGTTGGTCGGGCTCGGTGGCCTGGTGGGCGGGCTGTTCGGCATCGCGGGACTGGCAAGCAATATGATCATCCTGCGGAAGTCCTGGCCCGTGGTGACGCGGGCTGCCGCGATGGCCGGTGTCCTGGCGGTCGCCGCCACGCTGGCGTTGGCGATCCCGGCCATGATCGCGGTGGCCCTCGACTGACCGGGCTTGAGTCTCCCACCGGGGAGACGCGAGGGTGGGGGCATGGACGGCGACACGCGCAACTCGATCGGAGACCTCGCCCGGCGAACCGGACTGACGGCGCCGGTCTCGATCCGAGGTCACCGGCTGCCGACCCGGTGGTCGCGGTCATCACGGCGGGGTACGCGCACAGCCAGGGCCGTCCGGACGACGCCGACCTCGTACGCGAGCTGTGCGGACGGCTGGAGGCGGTGAATGACCCACAGCGGCAGCGGTACGTCGAGTTGCTCTCTGTGGTGAATGGCTGGCCGGTCCCCGACGACCTCGCGCCGGCGCCCGACTGGGGCGTCCAGGCCCTGCGGGTCCGGATGCCGGGGGCCGGATGATCGGATGATCGGATGATCGGATGGAGCACGTGACGGTCGAGATACGAGGCACCACGGGCGCCGGAGTCGGGCTGGTGCTCCGGCCCTGGCGGGACGAGGACGCCGAGTCCCTTGTCGAGGCTTACCGCGACCCGCTGCTGCGGCGGTGGACCAGCCATCAGCTGGACAGCCGGGACGACGCGCTCCGCTGGCTGGCCGTGCAGCGGGATGGCTGGCGCGACGGGACGCGGCTCGGTTTCGCGGTGCTCGCGGACCGGGCCGATGATCACCGACTGTGGGGCAACGTGGTGCTGAAGCGACCCGATCCAGCCGGCGGCTCGGCCGAGGTCGGCTACTGGACCGCGGCCCACGCCCGCGGCCGGGGGGTGGCGCCGCAAGCCCTCGCCGCGCTCACCGACTGGGCGGTCGACACCCTCGCCGGTGACGGGCTGACCAGGCTCGTCCTGCTGCATCAGGTCGACAATCCGGCGTCCTGCCGGGTCGCGGACAAGGCGGGGTACCGGTTCGAGCGGGTGCTGCCGGCGGAGCCGCCATTCCCCAACGACGGCCACCTGCATGTCCGGTGGACCGCCAGCGGCTGAGTGTAGCCAGCTCGGGTTCCGATGTGGCAGAGATGGAAGTTCCACCCACCCCGGTCCACTTTGGTGATCGCTGCCCGTAGGGTGTCCGAGGTACCCCCCACCCCGGAGGATTTGATGACCCAGCAAGGCACCCCTGTCGTCCGGGCCACCGACGCCGACGCCGACACGCTCACCAACGTCCTGGCGACCGCGTTCCTGGCCGACCCGATCAGTCAGTGGATCTTCCCCGACTACGCGGACCGGGAGCGGCTGCATCCCGCCTTCTTCCGGCCGTTCGTCGACATGACGCTCGCCGAGGGCGAGGTGTGGACCACCGAGGACCGGTCCGCCGTCGCGCTGTGGCTGCCCGTCGACGTCACCGCACACGCCGAGGCGGAGGATCTGGGCCCGATCTTCGAACAGGCCGTCGGTCCCGAGTACGCCAAGCGGTTCGCGGTGCTGGACAAGCTGATGACCGATGGCCACCCCGGCCACGAGAACCACCACTACCTGCCGTTCATCGCGGTCCGGCCGGAACGCCAGGGACACGGCGTCGGCGCCACCCTGCTCGGCCACCGGCTCGCCACGCTCGACGAGATCGGCGCCCCGGCGTACCTGGAGGCGAGCTGCCTGCGGAACGCGGCACTGTACGAGCGGCTGGGCTTCCAGCGGATGGACAACACCATCGACCTGCCGGACGGGCCCAGCCTCTACCCGATGTGGCGCCGTCCCGCCTGACGGCCGACCCTGCGGGCTCGGCGCCGCCCGGCGCTGCCCCGGCCCGCCTCATCGTCGAACCCCGAGGGACCCGGAACCATCACCACCGTTCCGGGTCCCTCGGCGGGTTCGCGGTTCCCGACCGCCGGCGGAAGTCGCCCGCTCTCTCGCGGTGCCGGCACCGGTCGTGCGACAGTGACGGGCGTGCAGCAGGACCAGTGGGCTCAGTGGGTGCTGCGCCGCCGGGATGGCGACAACCCGGACGTCCGCGTCCGGGTGGCGCCGGTCATCGGGGCGTACCGGGACAAGGTGCTCGACCGGGCCGCGATCGTCCCCGGCGACGTGGTGCTGGACGTGGGGACCGGTGACGGTCTGGTCGGATTCGGCGCGCTGGACCGGGTCGGGCCGACGGGCCGGATCATCTTCAGCGACATCTCGCCCGGACTGCTCGCCGAGTGCTGGCGTCGGGCCACCGCCGACGGCCGGCTCGACCAGTGCCGCTTCGTGCAGGCCCCCGCCGACGACCTGCGGCAGATCCCGGGTCGGTCGGTGGACGTCGTCACTACCCGTTCGGTGCTGATCTACGTGCATCGCAAGGAGGCGGCGTTCGCCGAGTTCTTCCGGGTGCTGCGGCCCGGGGGCCGGCTGTCCATTTTCGAGCCGATCAACGGGTTCGCCGCCTCGGACGCCCGGCGAGGGCTGTTCGGGCTGGACATGTCGCCGATCGCCGACCTCCTCGCGAAGGTCTGGGGGGCGTACACGAGCGTGCCGGCCGCGCAGAACCCGATGCTCAACTTCGACGAACGGGACCTGCTGCGCTGGGCCCGAGCGGCCGGCTTCACCGGCATCGAACTGGACTACCGGGCCGAGGTGGAAGTGCCGTCGCCGCTGCCGAGCCGGGACTGGGCGGTGCTGAGGAAGACCGCCCCCAACCCGTTGGCGCCGACCTACGAGGAGGCGCTGAACCAGACCCTCGAGCCGGCCGAGCGGGAACAGGTGGAGGCGTACCTGTCGGCGGCGCTGGCGAACGGCGCGACCGGCCACCGCACCATCGCGACCGCGTACCTGAAAGCGGTGCGGCCCTGACGCCGGTCCGTCCCCGAGGAGGACGACCGGACCCGCGGCACCGTCACCTGCGGGCCGGTTCGCCACAATGGTGAGGTGATCGAGCGAGAACTTGTCGACCGGGCCGCCCGCAACAACGCCGAATGGTGCGCGACGGTGTGCCGTACCCATGGCATCGTCGGCGCCTTCGACCCGGACGCCTGGACGGTGCCGCGCCGCTCACCCCCGCTGTATCCGGACGCGGTGACCCTGCGGGCGACGGCGCCACCGACGCTGCTCGACCGGGTCGACGCCGGACCTGGCGCGTCGGTCAAGGACAGCTTCGCGACGCTCGACCTCAGCGGGTACGGCTTCGCCGTACTGTTCGAGGCGGTGTGGATCCACCGGGCGCCAGGCCCGGCGCCGACCGTGGTACGGCGGGCGGCGCGGGCCGTGCGAACCGACGACGAACTCGCCGAATGGGCCGCGACGCACGGTGCGGGCGAGGCGTTCCGGCCTGAGTTGCTTGCCGATCCGGCGGTGACCGTGCTGGCGATCCGGGACACCGATGGCGGCGTGGCCGGAGGCGCGGTAGTCAACCGAACCGGCTCGGTGGTCGGGGTTTCGAACGTGTTCGCGGTGACCGCGACGCCGGACGAGGTGTGGTCGGCGGTGGTGGCACGGCTGCCCGACGTGCCGCTTGTGGGTTACGAGTCCGGAGCCGACCTGGAGCCGGCGGAGCGGGTGGGCTTCCGCCGGCTCGGGCCGCTGCGGGTCTGGCTGCGCGACTAACGGGATCCGGTCGCTCGCGCCAAGCCGGCGTCGTGGCCGGCTACCGGCCGGGCTCAGGGTCAGCCGAAGTCCGCGGCGCTGAACTCACGGGGCTCGACGAGGACGATCCAGTTACCCGAATTGTCGCGGACGACGGCCTCGACGCCGTACGGGCGCTCCTCCGGCTCGGCGATCACTTCGACGGCCTTGGCCCGCAGTTCGTCGCAGGTCTTGCGGCAGTCGTCGACGTGCAGGCCGACGGCGAACGTGCCGCCCTCGTCGAGCGCCCGATCGATGGCGGCCACCATGTCCGGCGAGTGCGGCCGACCCGGCTTTGTCAGGTGGATCTGTAGCTCGGGCTGGTTCGGAGTCTTCACCGTGCACCAGCGGTAACCCTCACCCAGGGTGATGTCGGTGTGTTCGGTCAGGCCGAGTACGTCGATGTAGAAGGACTTCGCCGCGTCGATGTCCTTGACGTAGACGTCGACGATCGAGACGTTGGTAATCATGCGACCAGGCTAGGAGTCGCCGCCGACCTGCGGCTTATCCTCGCTTGCGCGGCGCTCGGCGAGTCCCCACATGAAGACGAAGCAGCCGGGAATGCGCGGCGCGCCGGTCCTGGCCCACCGGCGCTGGAACTCGCTCGGCGACTCGCCTACAAGTTCGCGGAACCGGCGGCTGAACGAGCCGAGGCTGGAGAACCCGACCGCGTGACAGACCTCGGTGACCGTGAGGTTTGTGGCCCGCAGCAGGTCCTGGGCCCGCTCCACGCGCCGCTGGGACAGGTGCGCCGCCGGGGAGAGGCCGTACGTGGCGGTGAACAACCGCTGGAAATGGAACTTGCTGAGACCCGCCACCGCGGCCAGCGCGCCGAGATCCAACGGCTCGGGATAGTGGCGGTCGGCATGGTCACGCGCCCGGCGCAGGTGGACCAGCAGGTCCTGCGGGGCCTGGCGGCGGTCCTGCGGGGCCTGGCGGCGAGGGGAGCGCACCTCCGGGAGTCTACCGTTTTCGCAGCTCCGTGCCGGTATACCGCGCGCTGGAGACCGCGCGTGGGCGCCGCCTGGCCCGCCCCTCGGGGGTCTAAGGTCCCGTCTGGAACAGGGGCTTGGACCCTGCTCCCGGTCGCCGCGCCCGGGGAGGCTCATAGCCAACACCCCGACCTCGCAACCACCCCACGAGGAGCACCCCATGAAGCGCCGGACCCTGGACCTCATGTTCAGCATCGGCGGGCTCGGCCTCGCCGCTCTCCTGCTTGTCGTCGGCATCGTGCTGACCGCCAACGCCAACTTCGCCAACAACTACGTACGCGACCAGCTCAGCCAGCAGAACATCAGCTTCACCCCGGCCGCCGAGTTGGACGACGAGGAGAAGAAGGCCGCCTGCCTGGTCGAGTACGCCGGGCAGAAGCTGACCACCGGCAAGCAGGCGGAGTGCTACGCCAACGAGTACATCGGGCTGCACCTGAAGTCGATCGCCGACGGCAAGACCTACGCCGACCTGGGCGAGCCACAGTCCGCGCTACGTGAGCAGGTGGCTAAGGCCGAGCAGGCCAACGACCCGGCCCTGGCCGACCTGCAGAAGCAACTCGCGCAGGTGAACCAGCAGCGGGACACCGTCTTCAAGGGCGAGACGCTGCGCGGCCTGCTGCTCACCTCGTACGGATTCAGCGAGTTCGGGGTCAAGGCCCAGCAGGGCGCGCTGGCGATGTACCTGGGTGCCGGACTGCTCCTGCTGCTGTCGATCGCGGGCCTGGCGCACTTCATGCGTACTCCGTCCACCGAGGCCTTCGCGGCGCCGACGCCGGCGTCGGACCGGGAGAAGACCACCGTCTGACCCCGCGGTAGAAGCCCTCGATCGTCCGGTACGGCGGACGGTCGGGGGCTTTGGCTCAGGCGAATGCAGCCGGTTGGCGGATTACCTCTGGTTTGTTCACCCAAGAGGACTCAGAGCGTGAAGTCCACTTTGTCGGTACGGCACACCGTCTTCCGCCGCCTGGGTCTACCGTGCGCGTATGCGAGGCACGGGGGCCTCCATGGCCTTTCGCGCGTCGAAACCACGCCATGGAGGACATATGGGCCATCCCTTTCGATCAATCCATGTAACAACAATCCGTCGCCGTATCGTCGCCTGCGCCGTCGCGGTCTTCGTGACGATGGCCGGCGGTGCGGCGGCTCAGGCGGCTCCCCCGACAGTGACTCCGATACGACTGGCGGCCACCGCGCCGCTCGGGATCGACGAGGTCCGGGAGTCCGTCGACTATCTGGTACGTGAGTTCGGTGTCAACCAGGCTGAGGCGTTGCGCCGGCTCGAGTTGCAGCGGCTGGCCCCCGCGCTCGACGAGCAACTCAGCGATGCTTTCCCCGGCAGCTACGGCGGCATGTGGCTTGACCAGGCGGGCGGCGGGACGCTTGTGGTAAACGCCACAAGCCAGCGGGAGATCTCGGACGCGCTACGTGGTGTCCCGGAGCGTGACCACATCCGGATCGCCCCGGTGGTGCACACCAAGCAATCCCTCGATGCCGACGTCCAGACCATCAACGAGACGTACGGTGAGATCGCGACCGTTGACGAGGTCACCAACAGGGTGGTGGTGCACCCGTCGACCGTGCAGGCATTGCGGGACAACGCGGCGCATCCCAAGCGGCGCGACCGCACCGTTCCTCCGGGGGTGTCCCGGCTGCCGGCGGCGCCTACCGCGTTGACCGACGGGCTCGCGTCAGCACTGTCCCCGCTGACCGCGACGGGTCGGGTAGAGGTCGAGCGGACGGCACCGCCGGCGACCTACGACAACTGCACCATCGACTCCTGCCCGCCACCCATGCGCGGCGGCACCCGAATCCAGGTATGGGACGCGTTGAGCGGCGGATCCTGGATCAGCACCTGCACGAACGGCTTCAACGTCAATGGCAGCAACGGCTGGCAGTACACGATCACCGCTGGTCACTGTCTCGACGCGTACAACGAGAACTACACCCGACACTACAGCCGGTGGGTGGGTGACTACGACTACTGGACGTTCGTCGGCGCCTCCTACCCCTGGGACGGAATCATCCTGCCGTACGTGGTGTCCGGCGGCGTCAACTACGCCGAATACTGGTTGTCCGGCCAGCCGAAGAACCGCGTCTTCTTCGTCGGGAAGACGTCCCTTTACCCGATCTCCGGTTCGTACACCTACGAGCAGATCGGAGTGGGCTGGGTGACGTGCATGACCGGGTCGATCAGCCGGACGACCCGGTGCGGCAGCGTCGTGGCCAAGGACAACGGCATCGTCACAAACATCTGCGCGGTCCACGGGGACAGCGGCGGGCCCGTCTTCAGCCAGGTCGACAACCGGGCGTATGCGATCCACAACCGGGACACCACCTCGGACAACACCTGCCCGAGCGGCTACCGGTCGTACAACTCAGCACTGAGCAAGCTGTTCAGCTCGGCGGCGAACCATTCCGGCATCTCCTTCCGGGTCAACACCGCCTGACGACGGCGCCCGGTCAGGACGGGGTCACCACCAGAGGCCGTCCTGACCGGGCGTCAAGCACCACTCGGACGCCGACGGGCTGGGCCAACTCGACCGGTTCGGTGACGATGAGCAACTGGTTGGTGCACGGCCCATCAGGGGTCCGGGCCGTTCCGCCCAGCACCACCGCCTCGGACGTCTCGTGAACGAGCGCCCTGACGTCCTCGTCGCACGCCCCGACACCCAGCCGTAAGGTCACGGTGCGACCGGCGGTGTCGCCGGTCACCCCTTCGGCGCCGACCAGGCCAGCCGGCGCCGGGTTGGGCGCCCCGGTCGATTCCGGCAGCGTGGTGACGGCCGACGGAGCGACGGCCACCCGCAGCACCGGTTGGCTCAGCTCGGCGACGGCGAACCGCCAGGCCGGCACGACGGCCGTACCCCGGCTGGTGGACAGCGGGGTGGTGACCAGGTCGGCACCCGTGATGGTGAGGTGACCGCAGAGGACGGCCGGCGGTGGGCTCGCCGCCGTGGCTCGCTCGCACGGCGGATCGCTCCGGCGCATGGCGTCAACGGCGGCGCGCGCGTCGATCAGGGGCACGGCGAGGTCACTGCCGTCGGGGAAGCGCACGGTGCCGGTGCCCGGTGGGCCAGCGGGCAGGCTGATGTCCAGCCGGTACCACCCTTCCTCGAAGGCCAGCTTGAGCGACTCCGTCGGGAAACCGCTGGCTGGCGGCACCGCCAGCTCCGCGAGCGGTACGAATCCGGTGCGCCAGGACCGCGCGAGCGGTGATCGCCGCCACTTGTCGATGACCTCGGTCGCGCGGGTGTCGAAGGCTTCCTGGTCGAGGGGTGGCGCGGTGGCAACGACGTTCCCGCCGCACCCAGTGACGACGAGCAGGATAGCCAGCGATGCTGCCTTACGGATGAGCATGCCGGATTAGACACTCCCGGGCCTATGTTGGTTCCGCCCGTGGACCCGGAACACGCCGCCCTTCCTTGCACGTCAGCGGGGTTGCTGGTCTGATCGGTGCCCGTGGGGACCAACGAGGTACGGCGCACCGTGGAGGCGGTGTGGCGGATGGAGTCGGCGCGGTTGGTCGCCGGCCTGTCCCGGATGGTGCGGGACGTGGGTTGGGGCGAGGAACTGGCGCAGGACGCGCTCGTCGCCGCCCTGGAGCAGTGGCCCGTCGACGGCGTACCGGACAATCCCGGTGCCTGGTTGATGACGGTCGGCAAGCGGCGGGCGATCGACGGGCTGCGCCGCCGGCAGATGATCGACCGCAAACTGGCCGGTCACGGCCGTGAACTGGTCGCCGACGGGTACGAACCGGACTTCGACGCGACGATGGACGAGCCGATCGAGGACGACCTGCTGCGGCTCGTGTTCACCGCCTGCCATCCGGTGCTGTCCGCGCCGGCGCGGGCCGCGCTCACCCTGCGGATGCTGGGCGGGCTGACCACGGGGGAGATCGCCCGGGCGTTCCTGGTCTCGGAGTCCACGGTCGCCCAGCGGATCGTGCGGGCCAAGAAGACAATCGCCGAGGCACGGGTGCCGTTCGAGACACCGGACGCGGCGGAACGGGCCGAACGGCTCGACTCGGTGCTGGAGGTCATCTACCTGATCTTCAACGAGGGCTACGCGGCGACCGCCGGGGATGACTGGATGCGCCCCGCGCTGTGTGAGGACGCGTTGCGGCTCGGCCGGATCCTCTGCCGGTTGATGCCGGACCAGCCCGAGGTGTTCGGACTGACCGCGCTCATGGAGATCCAGATGTCCCGCAACGCGGTCCGCGTCGACCCGTCCGGGGCACCGGTGCTGCTCTTCGACCAGGACCGCAGCCGCTGGAACCAGACTTTCATCCGGCGTGGACTGGCCGCCCTGGACCGGGTGCGGGCGTTGCCCGGATCGGTCGGGCCGTACACGGTGCAGGCGGAGATCGCGGCGTGCCACGCTCGGGCCCGTACCCCGGCCGAGACCGACTGGCCCCGGATCGTCGCGCTGTACGCGGAGTTGGCCCGGCTGGTGCCGTCGCCGGTGGTGGAGCTGAACCGGGCGGTTGCCGTGTCGTTCGTCGACGGACCGGCCGCTGGTCTGGACCTGGCTCAGGCCCTGCTCGGTGAGCCGGCGCTGGCCGGCTACCACCTGTTGCCCAGCGTGCTGGGAGACCTGCTGGCCAAGGTGGGCAGGCTGGCCGAGGCCCGGGTCGAGTTCGAGCGGGCGGCCGAGTTGACCGACAACGAGCGGGAGCGGGCACTGCTTCGGGACCGGGCGGCAGCCTGCGTCACGTCCACCGAATGAGCCCTTTCCAGAGGTCACGGCCCTTCTCAAGATTCCTACGACCGGCATGTCGATTCCGATGATGGTCGCTCGACGCGTCAGTGGAGCCGATCCCATCGGGGGCGGTAGACGAGGAGGTCGAGACGATGGCAACCACAATGCCGAGCCCGGCGGTGGCGATCGCCGCACAGGAGAACACCCAGAGGACCAGGCGGCTGCTGACCGGCGGGGTGGCGGCGGGGCCCGTGTTCCTCGGCGTGACCGGGGTCCAACTACTCACCCGGGACGGGTTCGACCTGAGCCGGATGCCACTGAGCCTGCTGGCCCTCGGCGACTGGGGCTGGATCCAGATCACCAACTTCGTGCTCACCGGGCTGCTGGTGCTGACCGGTGCCGCTGGACTCCGGCGGGCCTTGCGCCGTCAGCGGGCCGGCCACTGGGGTGCCGGTCTGATCGGCGTGGCCGGAATCGGGATGATCGTCGCCGGCGTCATGATCAGCGACCCGAGCATGGGCTGGCCGGTCGGCGCACCGCAGGGGGCGCCGGAGACGATGAGCTGGCATGCCATCGGGCACGGCGTGGGAGCGATGCTCACCTTCGGGTCACTCGCCGTGGCCGCGGTGATCTTCGCCCGCCGGTTCGCGGGCCTGCGCCGGCCGGGCTGGGTGGCGCTGAGCGTGCTCCCGGTGGTGGCCACCGGTGTCGTTGTCGCCTGGCCGAACCTGGAGACGCTCAGCATCGCGATGGCCGCCGGCGCGTTGGTCATCTTCGGCTGGCTGTCCGCGCTGACCGCCCGGATCCGCTCCGAGACCATCTGACACTCCGACGACCAAGGAAGGAAGACCACCGATGCGCTACATGCTCATGCACAAGCTCGACGAGGCGATCCCGAACGCTTACGACCCGACCCCGGAGTTCGTCGAACGGATGGGCGGCTTCGTCCAGGAGGCGATGAACGCAGGGGTGCTGCTGGCGGCCGAGGGGTTGAGACCCACCTCGGAGGGCGCCTCCCGGATCACCGTCTCCGGTGGCAGGAAGACCGTCACCGATGGGCCGTTCATCGAAACCAAGGAGCTGATCGCCGGGTTCGCCATGATCCAGGTGCGGTCGCACGACGAGGCCGTGGAGTGGGCTCGTCGGTTTGCCGACCTGTTCGTCGGCTACATCGACGACATGGAAATCGACGTGCGCCGGCTCGCCGAACAGCCGGCCTGAGTCGCCACCGGCGCCGTGCCCCGGATGCACCAGGAAGGGCCGGTGAGGTGTGCACGATCGCAGTCCGGCCCCGGCCGGGCAACTCTCTGCCCGGCCGGGTTCCCCGTGGGACGGATCAGGGCTCGATGGGCCCGGCGGCCTCGTCGGCGCGCAGCCTGTGAACGGTGATGACATCGGCGATGTTGAGGCCCAGCCGGACCCGTCGATGTTCTGGCCCAGGTCGATCTCGTCGTTGCCGGCGACGGCGTTTGTCGGCTGCATTGCCATTCCACAACGGATGGTCAGGCAGCGAAGAATGGTTTATGAGCGTCTCCAGAAACGTCTTGATCTGCAAGGAATCGCGCGACGATCAGCACCGTGTCGCGGGCGTGATGACCCCCGCGACACGGCGATGACGTGCGGAAAGATCCCCCGTTGACTCTCCGCTGATGGCGGCCCGCCCCCGTCGGGCCGCCGAGCCAACAATTGATGTCGGCCTACCTATGGTTGGCGTGAACTGTGCGGTGAGTCAAGAAGCTTCAGGCGGTGGTAACTGTCGGGAGTCGGCCACAGTCAGTGAGGTCGACCGCCGTCGGCGGCTGCCGGGAAGTGGTCAGCGGACAGCTCCGGCGTCGTGGGCGTGGCGCGCCCGTTCGACCTTCGGCAGGTTGGTCGCGGCCCACTCGGCAAGCGTGGCGAACAGGGGTGCCAGGCTGCGGCCCAGTTCGCTGATCTCGTACTCCACCCGAGGTGGAACCTCGGGGTGGTAGGTGCGGGTGATCAAGCCGTCCCGTTCCAGCTGGCGTAGCCGCTGGGTCAGCACCTTCGGCGTGACGTTTGTGATTCGCCGCTCAAGCTCGACGAACCGCTGCCGGCCGTACTCGTGGAGGCTCCACAGGATCGGTGTCGTCCAGCGACTGAACACGATGTCCACAACGGGGGCGATCGGGCATGCCAACTCGGGATCGGTGGATCGGGTCGCCGCCGACCAGCTGACTTCCGCGCTCATCCGATCCCCTTCGGATAGTCACTTTCCCCTAGGTACCTACTATCTCCACGATGCTAGCTTCCCTCGCGTCGCGTGCACCGACCGGTGCGAGGCTCCTGGCCGACCCGTGCCAGGGTCTTGGCCGACCGTGCCAGGGTCTTGGCCGGCCGGTGTCCCGCGATCCAGGCCACCTATCCGGTGGCAACCGACGCGACCAGGGGAGTCGTTGTGATCGTTGTTGTGGGAGCCACCGGAAATGTCGGTGGGCCGCTGGTGGGGGCGCTCGCGGCGGCGGGTGCCCGGGTTACGGCCGTGTCGAGGGGAACCCCGGAGGTGCCGGTTCCGGACGGGGTTCAGCACCTTAGGGCGGACCTCGTCGAGCCGGCGAGCCTGCGGCCGGTGCTCGACGGCGCCGACGCCATGTACCTGATCGTCTCCGGAGCCGGTGCGCACCTCAGCCCGCCGGACATCATGGCCGTCGCGAGGGACGCCGGGGTCGGACGGATCGTCCTGCAGTCCTCCCAGGCGGCCGGAACGCGGCCGGATTCGCCGTCGCACGCGCCGCTTCGGACGCTGGAGGACGCCGTCCGCCAGTCCGGTCTGCGGTGGACCATTCTGCGGCCGGGCGGCTTCCACTCCAACGCGTACGCCTGGGTGGAGTCGATCCGAACCAGCCGCACGGCCGCCGCGCCGTTCGGCGATGTCGGGCTTCCCATGATCGACCCGGTCGACATCGCCGAGGTCGCCGCCGCCGTCCTGACCACGGACGGCCACGCTGGTCAGGTGTACGAGCTGACCGGTCCAGCACTCGTCTCGCCCCGGCAGCGGGCGGCGGCGATCGGTGATGCGCTCGGCGAGCCGGTGCGGTTCGTCGAGCAGACCCGGAACGAGGCGCGCGCGGACCTGCTGCGTTTCATGCCGGAGCCGGTGGCCGACGGCACGCTCGCGATCCTCGGCATGCCCAGCGAGGCCGAGCGGCGGGTCAGCCCCGACGTCGAGAAGGTGCTCGGCCGACCGCCACACGCGTTCGCCGACTGGGCGGTGCGCAACGTCGCAGCATTCCGTTAGATGATCCTCACCGGTGGCCGACGACGAGTAGGGGCGTCCATGGGATACACGCTGGAGGCGGTGATCGGCCGGGCCGACACGTTGCGGTCGGCCGTGCGCGGCCAGCCCACGGCGGTGCTGGTGCCGTTGGCGCTGGACGTGATGATGGTGCCGATGACCGATCGGCTATTCGACTCGGTGGGGGACGGCAGCCAGGACTCACCGCTGGGCTTCGGGGGCGTTCCCGGAGGATTCGACCGGGTGCTGGCAGCCTGGTCGGTGGCGGGACCGGTCGGGTACGTCGAGGCCGACTTCTTCGGTGGCATCGGCACCCAACGGGCGGCAATGTGGAACGGCGGCGAGTTGGTGGTGGGGCCCCTGTCGGTCGACGTGAACGAGCGGTTTCCGGCCGCCGGCAGCCCCATCTCCCAGATCCTCCGACGGCTCGGAGTGGTACGGGGAAGTCACCGGGACGAGTTCGACGCGGTGGGCCTCGGCCGCCATCGGGACACATCGGACTGGTTGCCGATGGCCGGCAACTGATCGACTCGATATCGGCGAAACAGGGGTGTCGAGGACGCCTCAACCCCCCCAACTTCGCCGACATCGAGTCGATCTAGGGTCCGGGGTCCGGGGCCGGCGATCCTGGCCCGGACTGCGTGGCGTCAGCGGGCTTCCGGACGGCGGGCGTCGGCGATGGCGGTCCGCAGGGCGGCGACAATCCGCGACCCGCGCTTGCGGAAGCCCAACTCACCGATCGCCTCAGTGAGGATCTCGTCTTCGGTGCGCAGCCGGCCGTCGCTCTCGATCCAGCGCACCAGGTCGGCCAACTCCCACCGGTGGTACTCGGTTATCGGCGAGCCCGGTGACAGCCGCGGCCGGGGCAGGGCCCGTTCCGGCTCCGGCGACGTCCGTTCCAGGTTCGGCGCCAGGTCCGGCAGCGGCAGCGTCCGTTCCAGGTCCGGCAGCGTCCGGTCCCGGTCCGGCAGCGTCCGGTCCCGGTCCGGCACCGACCGGTCCGGCTGTTCCGGCAGCGCCCGCGCCGGCTCGGGCAGCGCCGGCTGCTCCCGAACCGGCCGCGCCAAGGCCGGCCCCGCATCGCCGCCCGCGTCCGGCGAGGAGACAAAGACGTCCTCCTGGTCGGGACAGGTCGGGCGGGGCGTGGCGGTCCGGACCGCGTACCCGTGGTCCGCGTCGGCGATCGCGGCCTCGTACGCGGCCCGCACCCGGGCCACCTCGGCTTCGGCGTCCCGGAACCACGCGGTGGACCAGATCCGGTGGAACCGCCAGCCGAGCCGTTCCAGGTGCTCCTGGCGGAGCCGGTCACGGTCGCGGGCCGTCGGCGAGGAGTGGTACGACGCGCCGTCCGCCTCGATGGCGAGGACCATCTCACCGGGCCGGTGCGGGTGCGGCACGGCGAAGTCGATCCGGTAACCACTCGCGCCGTACTGCGGGACGACGGCGATTCCGGCCCCGGCGAGCCGGTCCCGGACGTCGGCCTCGAACGGGTTGAGCGGCGGCGCGGAGGACGGGTCGAGCCGCTCGCCGCGCAGTTCGGCGTACTCCAGGTAGGCGCGCAGCAGCTTCGCCCCGAACGCGCCCAGCCGACCCGGATCCAGGTCCCGGGCCGCGAACGAGCTGACCACTGTGGCCCGCCGCCGGGCCCGGGTGACCGCCACGTTGAGCCGGCGATGGCCACCGGCGTTGTTGATCGGTCCGAACCGGTAGAGCATCCGACCGTCCGGGGTCCTGCCGTAGCCGACGGACAGGATGATGGCGTCCCGCTCGTCACCCTGCACCCGCTCGATGCTCTTGACGAAGAACGGCTCGCCGGCCCGGTCGCGGAAGTACGGGTCGAGGTCCGGCCGGTCGGCCAAGGCATGCCGCAACGCCACGTCGACCCGCTCGGCGTGGGTGAGGCCCATGGTGATGACCCCGAGGGACTCGTCGGGGCGGTGCGTCGCGTGGTCGAGGACCAGCCGCACCACCCGGTCCACCTCGGCCGTCACCGACTCGGTGCCACCGCCACCGACACCGCCACCGGCACCGGCACCGGTGATCCGGCCGGTGCCGGACGCGTCGGCGCCGCCGCCCGCCGCGGGCGGGGTCAGGATGTGGTCGATGCAGTCGCCGGTCGCCGCCCCGGGGAAGGTGACCAGCTCGTTGCCGTTCGGCGCGTAGATGTGCCGGTTCGAGAACGCGATGAGCCGTTCGTCGCGGCTGCGGTAGTGCCACGCCAGGTGCTTGTTCTGGGTCAGCGGCAGGGCGGCCGCGAACGCCTGGAGCAGTGACTCCACGTCGTCGGTGAGCGCGCCCTCGTCGTCGTCCGTCGGGTCGTGGTCGCTGGCGAAGAACCGGGTGGGCGGGAGCTGATGCTCGTCCCCGGCCACCACGACCTGCCGTCCCCGCATGATCGAGGTGATGCCGTCCACCGGTTCCACCTGGCTGGCCTCGTCGAACACGACGACGTCGAACAGCCGCTGCGCCGGCAGCACCTGGCTCACCAACAACGGGCTCATCGCCCAGCAGGGCTTGACCGCGAGGAGCACCTCGGGCGCGTCGCGGAACAGTTCCCGTACCGGCCGGTGCCGGGCCTTCTTCGCGGCCTCCCGGCGTACCAGCTGCTGCTGGTCCGGATATCTGTCCAGAGTGGCCACCAGGTGGGCGGCGGCGGCCCGGCGGATCCGCGCGGGCGTCGCCGCGATGTGCGCCCGATCGGCCCGGCGGAACCCGGCGGCCGCGGTGGTCAGCACGTCCGGGTCGGCGGCCGCGTACCGGGCGTCGGTGAGCGCGATGTGATCGAGGATCGAGTGCAGCCAGGCGTACCGGACAAGGCGCTCTGCCTCGGCGTCGCCGGCGCGCCGCTGCGCCAGCTCGCCCAGCAGCGGCGTCAGGTGCCAGCCCACAAGCGTCGCCCGCAGCTCGTTGCGCCGGGCCACCCGACGCAACCCCCGCTGGTCGGCGGCGAGCGCCTCGACCTCGGTGGACAGCCGGTCCGGCGGGCCGTCGAGGTCGGGCAGCGCCGCGCGTACCGGTGCCAGCGTCCGCTCCAGGTCGGCGAGCGCGGCGGTGGCCGCCGGCAGGGTCGCCGCCGCCCGCGGTGGGCCGCCGTCCGCGGTCGCCCGCCGCCACCGGTCCCGTTGTTCCGCCGCCAGTCGCAGCGCCGCGTTCAGCTCCTCCCGGGTGGGCCGGTCGGTGCCGCGCCACAGCGCGCGGATCTCCTTGGTCGCCGCGCGGCGCTGCCACCAACCCAGCGACACGGTCGCCGAGCGGCGCGCCGGACGGTCCGCGGTGGCCGCGAGCCAGCGGTCCAGATCGCCGTCGAACACCGCCGGCGCGAACCGGCGCAGCGTCCCGGCAACGGCGTCGAGCAGGTCCATCCGGTCGCGCCACTCCCGCCGGTCGGCGGGCGGGCGCAGACCGACCTCCGCGAGTACGTCGTCCAGCGCACGTCGCGCCCGCGGCAGCACCTCGTACGCCGCCCGCCCGGCCGCCGTCAGCGCCTCCGGCACGTCCGACGGGTGGGCGATGGTGGCGGCCCGCCACGGCGTGTCCGGCAGGCTGCCGTCGAAGTCACCCAGCCGGGCCAGTTCACCAGCCGCTCCGACCACGTCCTCGACGGTGTCCGGGTCGAGGCCGTGCAACGTCGGCGCCTGCCAGCGGAAACCTGTCCCGGCCGGGCCGAGGGCCAGCAGGCTCTCCTGGATCTGGGACGCGGACAGTCCCCACGGCTGATGCCGGCGGTGCAGGGCGTCGTGGTGGCCGACCAGTTCCCCGCGCCGGTCGGTGAGCTGCCGGCCGAGGTCGGCGACATCGGGCTGCCGTTCCTGGGCGATGCGCTGCAACCGGCCCCCGAGGGCCTGGGCCAGTTCCCGCCGGCTCGTGCCGCCGCCGTGCAGGTTCATCACCAGGTCGTCCAGGCCGACCGAGGCGAGACGGTGCAGCACCGCCTCGATCGCCGCCCGTTTCTCGGCCACGAACAGGGTGGTGCGTCCCCGGGCGGCAAGCGCGGCGATGATGTTGGCGATGGTCTGGCTCTTGCCGGTGCCCGGCGGGCCCTTGACCACCAGATGTTGGCCGGCCACCACCGCGTTGACGACATAGTTCTGGGAGGAGTCGGCGTCCAGCACGAGGAACTCGTCCTCCGGCGGGACCGAGTCGGGGGCGTCCACCGGCACCGGTACGGGTGCGGCGAGCGCGGTGGCGGCGGCGACGTCGCCGGCCAGCGCGGCCACCACGTCGCTGCCGGCGAGCAGGTCGGCGTTGCGCTCGATGTCCTGCACCATGGGCAGCTTCTCGTAGACGAAGGTGCCGATGACGCGCGCCCGGCTGGTGCGGAACCCGTCGATCCGGCCGGTGGCCGCGGCCTGTAGCCGGTCCAGCAGGGGCCCCGGGTCGATGTCGCCTTCCGGCAACTCGGACAGCAACTCGTCCTCGGTCAGCCCCACCCGGTAGTCGCGGGCCAGCTTCACCAGCAACACCGGGTTGACGATCGGGGTGGGATCGACCCGCAGCCTGAAATCGGTCTCGGTGGCGGTGAGCGCCTCGATCCGCAGCGGATACAGCAGCACCGGCGCGTCGGGGTTGCCGGTGCTCTCCGGCTCGGGCCAGCTGGCGAACCCGGAGACCAGGTAGCCCGCGTCCAGACCGCGTTCCTCGGCCAGCTCCCGCATCCGGGCCCGAATGGTGCGTAGCCGCCGCCGCGCGTCCGCCTGCCGCTTCCCGCCGTCGGTGCCGTTCTCGTCGGTTCCGTTGCCACCGTGGTCGGGCTCGTCGCCGTGGATCGTGGCGCCGGGTGCTGGCTCGAACGCCGGCCGGTCCGGCGTCGGCCGCTCGATCGCTGTCGGGTGCCTCGGTCGATCGAGTGCCGACTGGCCCGGTACCGGCCGTGCGCGTGCCGGCTGGGCCGACGTCGTCGGTCGATCGGGTCCCGTGCGACGGGTCGGGAAAAGCTGGCCCAGCGTCTGCGACCGCCCGGCGAGCAGCCGGCCGACCGCCGCCTGGTCGGCCCCCGCCAGGTCCAGCGTGCCGGCTCGCAGGTGCCGGAAGAACAGCAGACGGTTGCTGCCGGAGGTGTCGACGAGCGACCGGGCCCAGCGTTCCGCCGCGTCGGCCACGCGTCGGCCGCGCTCCCCGTCCAGCATGGTCATCGGCTCCTCCGGCCCGGGACGAAACGGACCCGGATCCGCCACGATAACGAATTCCGATGGTCGGCGGGACGGACGTGCGGCACCACCGGGCCGGGCCGGTCCGCTCGCCCCCACCGACCACGGTTCTCGCCGGGTGCGCTCAACCGTCGGCACGACGACCCGTCGGGTCTCCGGTCGGCGCTGACGTAGCCTCGGTCGGGTGAGCGGTGATGGAGTGGCGACCGGAGAGCGTTCGGCGGACGTGCCCCCGGACGACCTGCTGGCGGCGGCCCGGGCCGGGGACGGAGCGGCGTTCGGCCGGCTGGTGGGTCCGCTCCAGGACGAGCTGCGGGCGCACTGCTACCGGATGCTCGGCTCGGTGCACGACGCGGAGGACGCCGTGCAGGACACCCTCGACCGGGCCTGGCGGGCGCTGGACCGGGTGGACGGCGAGGCCGCCCTCCGGCCCTGGCTCTACCGGATCGCCACCAACCGGGCGTTGACCCTCATCGAACGGCGCGGCCGACGGGAACTGCCCGCCGACCTGAGTCCCGGTGCGCCGCTTGTCGAGCGGGCGTGGCTGGAGCCGTACCCACAGCGGACGCTGGCCTGGACCGCGGAGCTGAGCCCGGAGGCGCGGGCCGTGGCGCGGGAGAGCGTGGAGTTGGCGTTCGTGGCCGCGGTGCAGCACCTGCCCGGCCGGCAGCGCGCCGCGCTGCTGCTCTGCGACGTCCTCGGCTATCCGGCGCGGGAGGCCGCCGAGATGCTGGAGACGACGGTGGCGGCGGTGAACAGCGGCGTGCAGCGGGCCCGCCGGACCCTGGCCGGGCTGCGGCCCGCGACCAGCCAGCGACGGGCGTTGGCCGAACTGGGCGAGACCGGGCAGCGGAGACTGGTACGCCGGTACGTGGCGGCGTGGGAGGCCGGCGACGTGGACGCCATCGTCGCGACGCTGACCCACGACGCGCGGTACTCGATGCCTCCGCTGACGCAGTGGTACGCGGGCCATGACGCGATCCGGGGCTTCCTCGTCGACGGGCCGCTGCGACAGCGGTGGCGGATGGTGCCGGTCCTCGCGAACGGGCAGCTCGCGGTCGGCACGTACCGGTGGGACACCGCCCGCGGGGTCTTCGTCCCGGGCGGGCTCGACCTGCTCCTGCTGTGCGGCGCCGAGATCGCCGAGGTGGTCTCGTTCCTCGACGCGCCCTTCCCGACACACGGACTGCCGGCGACCCTGGCGCCATGACCGGCCGTCCACCCGCAGCCGGGCAGAGCCGACCGGGTGGGCGTCGCGACGCTGAGCGATGACTTTCCGGCCCGGCCGGGGTTGTAGTGCCGACGGCACTCACCGAAGGGTTGACCATGAGCGACGACGAGAAACAGATCCGGGCGCTTGTCGAGCGTTGGACCGAGGCGGTGCACCGCGGCGACCTCGACACCGTCCTGGCCGACCACGCGCGGGACATCGTGATGTACGACGTACCGCCGCCGTACCAGGGGGTGCGGGGCATCGACGCGTACCGGGAGACCTGGCCGCCGTTCTTCCGCTGGCAGGCGTCCGGCGGGTCGTTCGAGATCGAGACGTTGGAGATAACCGCCGGGGTGGACGTCGCGTTCGCGAACGCGTTGCTGCGCTGCGGCACGCCGGCCGATTTCGCCGCCAACCCCGCCAACCGGTTGCGCCTGACGCTGGGGTTGCGCAAGGAGAACGGCCGCTGGGTGGTGGCCCACGAACACCACTCGTTCCCGCTGGTCGACGAGGATCCGGCCGGGGATTCCGGCACGGCTGACGGTCCCGGCGTGGCCGGCGATTCCGGCGCGGCCGAACGGGAGGTGCTCGGGGTGCACGAGCGGTGGTCCGCCGCCGCGGCGGCGAAGGACCTGGACGGGCTGATGTCCGTGATCGCCGACGATGTCGTCTCCTACGAGCACGAGGCTCCGCTAGAGTACGTCGGGGCCGAGACGGTCCGTGAGGTGTGTGCGCGCAACCTCGACGCCGGCGGCGCGGCCGTCACCTTCGACACGCCCGACCTGCGGGTCCTCGTCCAGGGGGACCTGGCGGTGAGCTGGGGTCTCAACCACGTCCGGGTCGTGCCGGCCGGGGGCGAGCCGGTCGACAACTGGTCCCGCGGCACCCGGGTGTTCCAGCGGCGCGACGGCCGGTGGTGGTTGATCCACCAACACGTCTCCGTCCCGCTCGATCGCAGCACCGGCGCGGCCCGCACCGACCTGCGACCCCGGTAACCGGCTGGCGGATGCCACCCGGCTCCGGCATCGTGTCCCGGGCTGGGGAAGGGACTGCGATGACGGACATGGTGGAGACGGTGACGGTCCGGCGGGCGGCTGCCGGCGACGTACCGGCGCTGGCGGACCTGCGGCGGGCCTGGACGGAGGAGACGGTCGGTCCGGTCGCGGACCCGGAGTTCGCCGACCGCTTCGCGGCCTGGTACGCGGCCGAGGCGCCGACCCGGTTGTTCTGGCTCGCGGAGATCGATGCCCGGCCGGTCGGCATGGTGAACCTGGTGGCGTTCACCCGGATGCCGCGGCCGGGTCGGGAGTCGAGCCGGTGGGGTTACCTGGGCAACGCGTTCGTGCTGGAAGAGCACCGCAACGCGGGGGTCGGGGCGAAACTGGTGACGGCGCTGCTGGCGTACACGGACGCCGAGGGCTTCGCTCGGGTGGTGCTCAGCCCGAGCGAAGCCTCCCGGCCCTTCTACGGTCGGGTCGGGTTCGGACCGGCCGACATGCTGCTGGCCCGGGTGCCGGGCTAACCAGCGCGGGCGGTGGCAGGATCGGATGTGACGGAATCCATCCGTCGGAGGAGGCCAGATGACACACCTGTTCCCGCCGATCCCGCTGTCCGAGTGGGCCGATTCGAAGGAGACGCTGCACCGGTTCACACAGATCGTGGGCAAGGTGCGGCTGGCCGTGGCGCCGCCGCGTAACCACTGGTGGCACGTGCCGTTCCACCTGACCGGTCGGGGCATCACCACCCGGCCGATGGGCTGGGACCCGGGATTCGCCATCGACTTCGACTTCGTCGACCACCGGCTCGTGGTAAACACGCTCGCCGGTGACACGGTGTCGTTCGGGTTGCCAGGGCTGTCCGTCGCCGCCTTCCACGAGAAGCTGTTCGCCGCGCTCGGGCAGTTCGGGATCGAGGCGCGCATCCTGGCGAAGCCGTTCGACCTGACCGACGAGGTGCCGTTCGCCGAGGACACCGCACACCGGTCGTACGACCCGTTCTGGGTGAACCGGTACTGGCAGGTGCTCAGCCAGGTGGCGCTGCTGCTGGAGGAGTACGCGGGCCGATGCAACGCCAAGGCGAGCCCGGTGCACCACTTCTGGCACACGTTCGACATCGCGGTCACCCGGTTCTCCGGTCGGGAGACGCCGCAGCCGGACACCGTCGACCCGGTGACCCGGGAGGCGTACTCGCACGAGGTGATCAGTGCCGGGTTCTGGTTCGGCGACGACAACATCGCCGAACCCGCGTTCTACTCGTACACCGCACCCGAGCCGGACGGGCTGACCGAGGAGCCGCTGCGGCCGGCGGCGGCGCGCTGGGTGCCGAGCCGGGGCGCGCACCTCGCGTTGCTGCGCTACGACGACGCCCGCGCCGCCGCCGACCCGCGCGGCACGGTGCTCGACTTCCTGGAGAGCGCGTACCAGGCCGGGGCCCGCCGGGCCGGCTGGCAGACCGACAAGCTCCGGACGCCGTACGCGCCCTGACGGCTAGGAGCCGTTGATTGCCTGCGTGGCACAGCCGCATCGGACGTTGCCAGCTCGGCTCCGTGAACTGCGGCCAGTCGACAGGGGAATGGTTGGGGGGAGCCATCCCCCAACCATTCCACATTCAGCTAAGCCGGGGCAGCGCGTCGAGGAAGGCGTCGACGGCCGCCCGGAACGGCGCCGGCAGCTCCACCCACGGGAAGTGCCCGCACTTGTCGATCACCACTGTGTCGGCGGCCGGGAAGAGCGTGGCCAGGGCCCGCACCGGGGCAACTCCCACGCTGCAGTCCGCCGCTCCCGCGATGACCAGGACGGGAGCGGTGACCGCGGCGAGGTGGGCCGCGAGGTCCGACGGCGGGTCGACGCTGAAGTACGCCCGGGCGGCCGCGAAGCTGTACCGGAACGCGGACGCGTGCGCCTGCTCGGCGTCGCCCCAGGACGCGTAGGCGAGCGGGGACGTCCGTTGCTGCCAGGCGTTGAACCCGGCGTCGTCCAGCACCTCGGGTCCGGCGTCCCGGGCGGCGACGGCATCATCGAACGCCGGCTCGCCACGCCTGCGGTCGATCATCGGCTGGGTGTCGGCGGGCTCGTCGACCAGGTAGGCGGCGGGCGGAGTGACAAGCACCAGGCCGCCGACGCGATCCGGGAACCGGGCCGCGTAGGCGATCGCCAGCCGGGTGCCGGCCGAGTGACCGAGCAGCAGGACCCGGTCCAGCCCGAGGTGGGTGCGCAGCCGTTCGATGTCCTCGGCCTGCCGCCAGTACGAGGCCACCTCGGCATCCGTCGGGAGTGGAGTGCTTCCCACGCCGCGCAGGTGCGGCACGATCAGGTGATGACTGCCGCCAAGCCCGGCCAGGTCGCCGAGGTAGTCGGGGTGCAGCGCGGCGCCGCCGGCGAGGACGATGATCGGCGTACCCAGGTGGTGGTGCCCGTCGTCGTTGCCCGCGCCGGGCAGGCGGTCGTCGCCCGCCGTGGCGGGCCGGTCTTCGTAGTGCAGCGTGGCCCCGTCTGAGCCGGAGTAGGTGGGCATGGCTGGATCCCTTCGTCGCTTCGGATTCGGCGCAGGGTGGCCACTGCCGATGCCACGTCCGGTGTGGACGGTTGGGGCACGTGGGTGATGTGTCCGACGACGCGGTGGGTGATGCCGTCGGGACGCCTCGGGGCGTCCCGGTCAGCGGGACCGTACGTGCGTGCCGGAGGGGAGCGCCCACCCTGCTGTTGCGGTAATGGGTCTCACCTCCTCGGGTCGGTCACGTGCCGCTGACGCTATCAAAGATCGATCCGCTCGGTGGTCCACCGCCTCGCGTCGATGCTTCCCCTCCGGCCATGACGCGTCGTAGTCTGTCGATGGAAGCGCTCCCATAGCGACGCCGAGTACGTCGGCCGTCGCGTACCCCACGCCACCATTTGCAGAGGAGCACCTCGATGCGTGTGTTGTCGAGAATGCGGGTCGCCGGCATGGCGGCCTGCGCCGTCCTCGGGATGACCGCCGTCGCCCCGGTCGCGGCCGCCGACGCCGCCGGCCCCGACTCCGCGGCCCGAACACCTCCGGCCAGCGCACCCGCCGGGTCAGCCCGCACGGCCGCGCCGGCCGATGGTCCGGCGTCGGCCGGGTCGTCGGTCACCGGATCGACCGCCGTCGCCGCCGCCCCGAACGACGACTGGCTGCACACCGACGGCAACAAGATCGTCGACGCGGCCGGCAACCAGGTCTGGCTCACCGGCGTCAACTGGTTCGGCTTCAACGCCAGCGAACGGGTGTTCCACGGGCTGTGGTCGGCCAACATCAGGACCATCACCCGGCAGATGGCCGAGCGTGGCATCAACACCGTCCGGGTGCCGATCTCCACCCAGCTTCTGCTGGAGTGGAAGGCCGGCCAGGCGGTGACGCCGAACGTCAACACGTACGTCAATCCGGAACTCGCCGGCCTGAACAACCTGCAGGTCTTCGACCACTGGCTCGGCCTGTGCGCGGAGTACGGACTGAAGGTGATGCTCGACGTGCACAGCGCCGAGGCGGACAACTCCGGGCACGTCTATCCGGTGTGGTGGAAGGGCACCATCACGTCCGAGCAGTTCTACCAGGGTTGGGAATGGGTGACCAACCGGTACCGCACCAACGACACCATCGTCGCGATGGACATCAAGAACGAACCGCACGGCACGCCGGACAGCGCGCCCCGGGCCAAGTGGGACGGCAGCACAGACCAGGACAACTTCAAGTACGCCTGCCAGACCGCCGGCCGTCGGATCCTGGCCATCAACCCCAACCTGCTCATCCTCTGCGAGGGCATCGAGGTCTATCCCCGCCCGGGGGAGACGTGGCAGTCGCCGAACACGGACCCGGACCGCAGCCCCAACTACTTCTACAACTGGTGGGGCGGCAACCTGCGCGGCGTCCGCGACCATCCGGTCGACCTGGGCGCGAACCAGGACCAGCTTGTCTACTCACCGCACGACTACGGTCCGCTGGTCTTCGAGCAGCCCTGGTTCCAGAAGGACTTCGACAAGGACACCCTCGCCAACGACGTGTGGCGGCCCAACTGGCTCTACCTCCACGAGGAGAACACCGCGCCGCTGCTGGTCGGCGAGTGGGGTGGCCGCCTCGGCCAGGACGCCCGGCAGGACAAGTGGCTGGAGGCGCTGCGCGACCTCATGAACGACTACAAGATCCACCACACGTTCTGGTGCCTGAACCCCAACTCGGGTGACACCGGTGGCCTGCTGCTCGACGACTGGCAAACCTGGGACGAGGCGAAGTACACCCGGATCCTCAAGCCGGTGCTCTGGCAGCACAACGGCAAGTTCGTCAGCCTCGACCACCAGGTGCGTCTGGGTGGGGCCAACTCCACCACCGGCATCAACCTCACCGAGCGGTACGCCGGCGGTGGCGAGAACGACACGACCACCCCGACCGCACCGGGCCGTCCCGTGGCCAGCGACCTCACCGCCACCGCCGTCACCCTCAGCTGGGCTGCTGCCAGCGACAACGTCGGCGTCACCTCGTACGACGTGCTCCGGGCGACCGGCAGCGGCCCGGCGGCGGTGGTGGGCACCGTCTCCGGCACCACCTTCCGGGCTGGTTCACTCACCCCGAGCACGACGTACACGTTCACGGTCCGGGCCCGGGACGCCGCCGGCAACGTCTCGGTGGCCTCGCCGGGGCTGACCGTCACCACACCGACCGGCGGCGGCGGGGAGGATCAGGGCTGTACGGCGACGTACACCCTGGTCAGTTCCTGGCCGGGAGGCTTCCAGGGCCAGATCGAGGTGAAGAACACCGGACCCAACGCGGTCGCCGGTTGGCGACTCACCTGGACCAATCCGACCGGCACGGCCATCGGGTCGCTGTGGAACGGCACCCTGACCACCTCCGGCGGGCGTAACACCGTGACGAACGTGCCGCACAACGGCGCGCTGGCGCCGGGCGCCACCACCACCGTTGGCTTTACCGGCACCGGCACCGGCACCGGAGCCGGCACCGCCCCGACCGACCTGAGCTGCGCCGCCTCCTGACCGGGACGCGGCCGTCCGACGCCAGCCAGCCTGGCGTCGGACGGCCCGGTGGACGGCCCTCCGGTAGTCAGCCCTCCGGCGCCGGAGTCGGGGCCGCGTCGACCGCCGGGCAGTCGGTCAGCCAGCACCGTTGCCGGTCGCGGTGCGACCACACCTGCTCGTACGTCGCCGCCACCACGATGATCTGGATGGGATGGGGCGTGGGCAGCCGCCCGATGCCGACATAGCCGTTCCAGGCGTGGTCGCGACTGCGCACCGCGTGCTCCAGCCTCGGGAAGAAGCCATGCAGGCCGTGCGACCTGTCCCGCCACTCCATCCGGAGCGAGTAGCCGGGCGCCTGCGGCTCCGGGTGCCGGCGGGCCGCGATCTCCTCGATGATCCGGTCGCGCACGGCGAGCGCCTCCGGACGGGACAGCCGGCTGCGCATCCGTTGCCAGTAGAACCTCAGCACGGCACGCCCTCCCCGGTTCGATCTCCCTCCATTGTCCGGACCGGTCTGACATTCCGCTGACCGGTCGAACGCTCACCGTGACCGGAAAGCTCGGCTCGATCCGGTCGTCCCACCGAAGACCGAGACGTCATCGGCGACCGCCACGGCCGGCTAGGCTGCCCGGCGACGCATCCTGGTACGACGGGATCGACGTCGACGCGCTCCGAGCCGTCGACGACCGCGGCAACCAGTATCCGACGCGCAACGCCGGGGGCCGGTCGGACGAGTTCCGGACCGAGGCGACGCTGAGGTGTGCCGTACCGCTGCATCCTGGCGCCGTAGCGCTTCGCCTACACCTACCCGAGCTGGTGTGGACCGTCGGTGCCGGGCCGCGCCAGGAGCCGATCCGGATTACTGGCCCGTTCGACGTCGTCTTTCCGCTCCGATGATTCTGCTCCACTTGTGGAACCTGCCGGCGCGCCCGCTCCGTGTCTCCTGACGAGAGGGAGGGAGCGATGTGAGGAGAAGCCTGTTCGGTGGTCCTGACGATCGCGACCGCGAATTCACGGAGTACTACGTGGCTCGCGGGAGCCGGCTGAGAGCCACCGCATACCTGCTGTGTGGTGACTGGCATCAGGCTGAGGATCTGACCCAGATCACCTTCGCCAAGCTGTACCGCAACTGGCGCCGGATCGCGCACCGCGAGGTGCTTGACGCGTACGCGCGGAAGGTGTTGTTACGCGCGTTCCTGGACGAACGGCGGCGGCCGTGGCGGCGCGAACACATCACCGGCCACGACAGCCCCGAACTGGACTACGCCGTCGACGCGGTCGACGTCGAGAGCCGGATGGTGCTGCGGGCTGCCCTCCTGGCGCTACCGGCGCGGCAGCGGGCGGTGCTGGTGCTGCGCTTCTGGGAGGACCTGCCGGTGCAGCAGGTGGCCGAACTGCTCGGGCTGGCCACCGGGACGGTCAAGAGCCTGAGCGCCCGGGGTCTGAACCGGTTACGGGCCGCCCTCGACACCGATGACGCCAATCAAGACCGAAGACTGCTGGAGGGACTCCGGTGATGGAAGCCAGGGAGATGTTCCACGACCTGCTGAGCGCGCCGAATCCGCCGATGACGCCACCCGCCGAGACGCTCGCCGCCGCACGGCGCAGCCAGCGTGCGCATCGGGTCCGGCTCGGGGCGTCGGGTGCCGTGACGGCGGCGGCCGTCGTGGTCGCGACGCTCGCCGCCGTGCCGGCCATCACCGGTTCGCCCGCGGACGACGGGGCCGCCACCGAGGGACTGGTCGCGGCGAGCCCGGCCGATTCCGCCGTACGGGTCAACGACGGTTCGGACCTGCTGGACGCGGTGAGTTCGGCGATACCGTCCGGCTACCTGCTCCGCGTCGGGGACAAGGCCGCGACCGTCGCGGACGTGGGGAGCCTGCGGCCCGGGCAGGGACTTGAGGGGGTCCGGCTCGTCCAGCTTGAGGCCAAGCTGTACGGCTCCGAACAGATCGATGATCTACAAATCTCGATCACGGACTCCACGGCGGCCGCCGACCCGATTCGTCGAACCGCCGCGCCGCCGACCGGTGACCTGTGTGCGCGGCGCCCGGCGCCCCCCGGCATGTCGAGCCAGCGTACGGGGAGCGGGCCGGAGGATTGCCGGACGGTGTTTGTCGGTGACGAACCGATCCGGACCCATACGGAACGTGTCCCGGCCGGTGCCGGTGTGGGTGGGACGGTGTCTCGTTGCTTCTTCGCCAGTCGGTTCGGTGCCGGCTTCGAGGTGAGCGCTCAGATTTGCCCGGAACCGGCCGCACCACGCGCCGGTGCCGAGTCGCCGATGCTCACTGTGGAGCAGCTTGCCGCGATCGCTGCCCGACCCGTCCCGGCGGGCTGAGCCGGCACTGATACCCCGCATCGGGCCGCGGTCGGTCCTCGCGCCACCCGACGACGGCCGCGGCTCGCCGCGACAGGACGCTGCGGCCTCCCGACATTGACGTACCGCCTCACTAGCATGCCGACATGGCTGTTGACCTGTTCGCCGGAATACCGGTCACCGACTACTCCGCTGCCCTGAGCTGGTACGAGAAGCTGCTCGGCCAGCCACCGTCATTCATCCCCCATGACACGGAGGCGGTGTGGGAACTCGCCGAACACCGGTACCTGTACATCGAACAGCTCCCCGAGCACGCCGGTCACGCCCGGCACACCGTCTTCGTTGACGATCTGGACGCCATCGTGACCGCGATCGCCCGCCGGGGCCTGGAGCCGGCGAAGCGGGAGACCTACTCGAACGGCGTACGGAAAGCCACGTACACCGACCCCGAAGGCAACGAGATCGGGTACGGCGGCGCCCCCGTCGGGAGCCCGGAATGACCGGCCGCCCGGGGCCACGGCGAGCGGTTGCCGGCGCAGGGCGTGCGGAGGACAGCGGCGGACTGGCAGGATATCGAACTCTTTCGAGGTGGCTTCCCCGCCGTGCTCGGCCTATGGTGGGCGGATGCCGATGGTGAGGTTCCGCCTGCCTGCCGTCACGAACGTGACGGCGATTCGGCCTGCCCACGGGCTGCCGAACCCGGCACCCGCCGGTCGCCGTAACCCGGCACCCGCCGGTCGCCGTAACCCGGCACCCGCCGGTCGCGGTCCACCGGCGGGCACCTCCATTCCAGGAACGACCGCCAGGGCGAAGCTTCACAGCTTCGGCCCTTTTTCTTTATCCCTCTGACGAGCACAGGACAGGAACATGACAGTAGACACGAACTCCGCCGCCCAGGGTTGGCTCGCCGACCTGCGGGCGTCGCTGGAGCAGGACCTCGCGGTCCAGACCGCCCGGCTCAAGGAACTCACGGAACTCACCGCGGACACCGGTGACCCGGGCGAGGCGCACACCCAGGCGGCGCTGCTGGCGGCCACCCGGCACAGTGTCGAACGGATCACCGGCGCCCTGCGGCGGATCGCCGAGGGTCGGTACGGTCGCTGTGAGCGTTGTGACGCCCAGATCCCGCCCGAACGGCTCGAGGTGCTGCCGCACGCCCGCTACTGCGTGCCCTGCCAGCAGAAGCACAACGGATAGGGCACGCGTATACCTCTGAGGCATTTCGATGCCTCAGAGGTATAACCGCCCAGGCGGGCCCACGTTAAGGGCCGGCTCGGTTCCGACGCCGAGATCACGGCTGCTGCCGGCTCATTCCACGATGGTGCCGAGGACCGGCGCGCCGGCGTTCTCGTAGGTCATCAGCGCCACTCCGCTGCCGGTGGTCCGGTTGTCCACCAGCTTGAGTCCGGCGGGCGGCACGCCATCGGCGAACAGCCGCCGGCCGCGGCCCAGCACCACCGGGAAGACCAACAGGTGGTACGCGTCGATCAGGCCGTCCGCCATCAGCGACCGGGCGAGCGCGCTGCTGCCGTGGATCTGTAGCTCGCGGCCGGGCTGGTTCTTGAGCTCGGTGACCGCCTTTACCACGTCTCCGTCCAGGCGTCGCGCGCCCGACCAGGTCAGCTCGTCGGTGCGGCTGGTGGCCACGTGCTTCGGCAGCCCGTTGAGCGCCGTCGCGACCGGATCCGCCGGGTCGGTCACCTGGGGCCACCAGGCGGCCATCAGGTCGTACGTGTGCCGGCCGAGCAGGAAGGCGTCGGCCCGCCCGAAGATCTCGCTGACGAACCCGCCGACGGCCTCGTCGAAGTGCGCCGGCAGCCAACCGCCCAGGTTGAAGCCGCCGCTCGGGTCTTCCTCGGGCGCGCCGGGGGACTGGGTGACGCCGTCGAGGGTGATGAAGTTGGTCAGGGTGAGTCGCATCGTCGTGCCTTTCGTCGGCTGGTCCGGCCCAGTGCCGGTCCTCACCGAGCCGACGGTCGGCCGGCCGGCGATTCGACAGCCACCCCATCGTAATAGTGTGATGTGGCTCACTTTTCTCGGCGTTTCGGGTGGTTCATGTTGATCACCGTGTGGGTGTCCCCCTCGCCGCCCTTGACAATGGTGCCGGTCCGCCAGGCCAGCAGTGGATGGAACGACCATCGCGGTTCGCGACGGCCGGCGTCGTCGGTTCGCGGTGCCGACCGGCGCGACAGCGCCGCCACGATCGTCCCGCCGGCGACCAGCAACGCCAGCAGGAACGCGGCCACGCTCGCGTACCGGTCGGCTCGTTCGAGCCCCTGCCGGGCGAGGAAGGCGATGGCACCGGCCAGGGCCAGCGCCAGCACGAGGATCGCGAACCAGGTGTGACGTCGCATCCGTTCCTCCTCATCGAGTGACCAGCGGATCAGCGGGGCCATCACAGGTCGTTGAAATCCACCCAGTCGATGCCGGGATGGTCCTTGACCGGGCTGGTCACGAAGCGCTCCGCCCACCGCCGGGCCGGCGGCTCCGGCACCTCTGGCGGTTCCGGTTCCGGCACGTCGGGCGCCTCCGGCGGTTCCGGCATCATGTCCAGCGGATCGAGCCAGGTCTGTCGACCGATGACCGGGGCAGCGAACTCGTGCAGATCGCTCAGATCGGCGAGGATGTCCTGCCTTCGCGGCACCGCCCGGTCGACCCGGGTGCGGATCTCGTGGGTGTTTCCCCTGCCCACCATCACGGTGGCCGCGTCGGTGACCCGGGCGGCCCCGAACAGGCTGAACAGGATGGTCGGCCGCCGGGGCAGGTCCGTGGCGTGGTCGAGCAGCGCCAACTCCTCGATGCGACCGCAGGCCGTCAATACCGCCCGCAGCAGCTCGGCGGTACGCGCGCCCGGCGTCGGCTCAAGGATGGCGTGCGCGAAGAGCCTGACGAGGTCGGCGTCGTGGGCCAGGACTTTCGCCGCCGGCAACTCGGTCCGGTTGACGACGTACTCGTTGGTGAGCGTGGTCGACGACCCGTCCGCACGCACCAGGGTGCCGGTGTCGCTCGCGGCGACCAGTCGGTTCGCCCGGACCGGCATGCTCACCTCGGTCGGCCCTCGCTCGTCCGGCGTGCCGACCACCCGGGACAGGGAATCCTGGAACGCGGCGATCCGCTGTCGGTCGTCGGGCGCGATCAGCAACTCGCGCAGGGCGTCCCGAACGTCGTCGTCCCGGATCACCTGGTCGAGAGGCAGTTCGACCCGCTCGACATGGTAGTGATCGATCTGCGTGAGGTGGCAGTCGTCGCCGTCCACCACGGCCGTGGCGCGGACGGTGTGGATGGTGTGCGCGGGAAAGAACCGCGCCAGGCCGGACGCGCTGACCAGGCCGAGCGACGGCGCCGTGACATCGAGAACCGGCACCGCCTTCGGTGCGACCCGGGATGCCGGGGCGTCCGGCGGTCTGGTCTCGAAGAAGCGCCGCTCGTCGCCGGGGCCTCCGAGTCGCTTGTCGATGCTCGGCACCTGGTCAGCGTGGCACACGATGTCCATCGCCGGCGCGTCTACTGGTGCGAGCCGTCCGTCTGAACGCGGTGAGGGGGCGGAGAGCGGGGTACGACTCTCCGCCCCCTCGGCCATCCCCCGGCTTATCAGCTCCACTCGAAGTCGCGGCGCATGTGCGGCCTCCTTCCGGTAAGGACAGACGATGATCGCCTATCACTACGAAAGTAGTATAGGAAGGTCGGCTACATGTAGGAAGTCTGCGTTAAGAGACGTGCCCCACAGCGGGGAGGCGACGGCTACCGGCCACCTCCGGCTTCCGGCAGCGCGTTCCGGGCAATGACGGACCGGTACCAGTGCGCGCTGTCCTTCGGCGTCCGGAGCTGCGTGCGGTAGTCGACGTGCACCAGGCCGAACCTCTTGTCGTATCCCCACGCCCACTCGAAGTTGTCCAGCAGCGACCAGACCAGGTAGCCGCGCACGTCGGCCCCGTCGGCCAGCGCACCGTGCACGGCCCGCAGATGACCGTCCAGGTAGGAAATGCGAGCGGCGTCGACGATGCGGCCGGCCACCATCCGGTCTTCGAAGGCGGCGCCGTTCTCGGTGACCCAGAGCGGGACGCCCGGGTAGTCGCGATGCAGCCGACGGAGCAGGTCACCCAACCCCGTCGGATCGATCTCCCAACCCATCGCGGTGGTCGGCCCGGCCGCCGGTCGGAACTCGATGCCCTCGGTGCCCGGGTAGGTGCCGCCACCACCCGGTGCGCCAGGTCGCGCGGCCACGTACGTCGGGTTGTAGTAGTTGACGCCGAGCAGGTCGATCGGCGCGGCGATGGTCTTCTCGTCGGTCTCGGCCAGCCAGGTCGGCTCGCCGAATCGACCGAGGTGCGCCAGCACATCGGGCGGGTATCCGTTGCCGAACACCGGATCCAGGAAGATCCGGTTGTGCAGTCCGTCGACGAGACGCACCGCTTCGGCGTCGGCGGCGCTGTCCGGGTCGGCCGGCCGTACCGCGACGGGATTGACCACCAGCCCGACGTTGCGCGCGCCACCCGCGCGCAGCGCCTGGGTGCCAAGGCCGTGCGCGAGCAGCAGGTGGTGGACGGCGGTGAAGGCCGCGGCCGGATCCGTGCGGCCGGGCGCGTGGATGCCGCTGCCGTAGCCGAGGTACGCCGAACACCACGGCTCGTTGAGGGTCACCCACTTGTCGACCCGGTCGCCGAGCCGGTCGTGCACGGCGGTGGCGTACTCGGCGAACGCCTCGGCGGTGGCCCGGTTGGTCCAACCACCACGGTCCTCCAGCGCCTGCGGCAGGTCCCAGTGATAGAGGGTGGGCATCGGGGTGATGCCGTGGGAGCGCAGTTCGTCGACGAGCCGGTCGTAGAAGTCGAGTCCGCGTTGATTGGTCGGCCCGACGCCGCCGGGCCGGACCCGGGGCCAGGCGACCGAGAACCGGTACGCCCGCAGGCCGAGGTCGGCCATCAGCGCCACGTCGTCGCGGTAGCGGTGATAGTGGTCGCAGGCGTGGTCACCGGTGTGACCACCGTCGACGGCTCCCGGCGTACGGCTGAACGTGTCCCAGATGGACGGACCGCGACCGTCCGCGTCAACCGCGCCCTCGATCTGGTACGCGGCGGTGGCCGCGCCCCAGACGAACCCTTCGGGAAACTGACTCATGCCGTGTCGGCTGGGCATGCGCTCATGGCCCTCGCTTCGCTCGGTGCGTTCGCTCATGCTGTGCTGGCTGGGCATGCGCTCATGGCCCTCGCTTCGCTCGGTGCGTTCGCTCATGCCTTCACGGCTCCTTCCATGATTCCGCCGATGATCTGCCGACCGAAGGCGACGAAGACCAGCAGCAACGGCAGTGTGGCGATGGCCGTGCCGGTGAAGATCTGGGACATGTCCTGGTAGTAGCCGTTCGACAGGGAACGCAGGGACAGTTGCACGGTGGGGTTGGCCGGGTCGTTGAGCACGGCGTACGGCCAGATGAAGTCGTTCCAGGTGGCCATGAAGGTGAGCAGGCCGAGGACGGCGGCGGCCGGTCGCAGCGCGGGCAGCACCACGTTCAGGTAGATCCGCAGCGAGCTGCATCCGTCGACCCTCGCGGCCTCGATCAGCTCGTCGGCGACGGCGTCGGCGGTGTACTGCCGCATGAGGAAGACACCGAAGCCGGTGACCAGGCAGGGCACGATCACCGCCTGGAGCTGGCCGGTCCAGCCGAACTTGCTCATCAGGATGTAGAGCGGAATGACGCCGAGCTGGGTGGGCACCGCCATCGTGGCGATGATGACCAGCAGCAGCTTGTTGCGGCCGCGGAAGCGTAGCTTCGCGAACGCGAACCCGGCGAGCGAGGAGAACAGCACCACCGAGACGGTCACGCAGGACGCCACGATTGTGGAGTTGACCAGGCCGGTGAGGAAGTTCGCGTCGGTGTTGGCGAACAGCCGGGCCACGTTCTCGGGCAGGTTGCTGCCGGGCAGCAACGGTGGCGGCAGCTGTCCCATGGCGTCGTTCGTGCGGGTCGCCACGACGATCATCCAGTAGATCGGGAAGATCGACAGGGCGCAGGCCAGCAGCAGCGTGAGGTAGGTGAGGCGACTCGCGCTCCACAACCCGGACCCGGTGCCTCCGGTACGGCCGCCGGCGCGCGACGTCCCGTCGCGCCGCGCCATCATCGGGTACGCCATGTCACTGTCCTCCCTTGGCGCCGCCGGTCCGACGGATGAGTGCCACATTGACGATGGCCACGACGATGATCAGCAGGAACAGCAGCCAGGCGATGGCCGAGCCGTAGCCGAAGTTGAAGTGCGGCGCGAATGCGTTCTCGAACATGTACATGGTGATGGTCTGCGATTCCCGGGTCGGTCCGCCGCGGATCGGGTTGACGCCCGAGTTGAACAGCAGCGGTTCGGTGAACAGTTGCAGCCCGCCGATGGTGGAGATGACCGTGCAGAAGATGATCGTCGGGCGGAGCAGCGGCACGGTGATCGACCAGAACTGGCGCGCCGGACGCGCCCCGTCGAGCGCCGCCGACTCGTACAGGTGGCGGGGGATGGCCTGCATGGCGGCCAGGAAGATCAGCGCGTTGTAGCCGGTCCACCGCCAGTCCACCATCGTGGAGATGGCGATCCAGGAGCCGATCCGGTTGGCGTGCCAGTCGACCGGACCGACGCCGACCAGGCCGAGCACCCAGTTCACCAGGCCGAAGTCGCGGCTGAACAACTGGCCGAAGACGATCGCCACCGCCGCGGTCGAGGTGATGTTGGGGATGACGACGCCCATCCGGAACGACGTACGCGCCCGCAGGCCCCGGTTGAGCAGGTTTGCCACCCACAGTGCCAGCAGGAGTTGCGGAACGGTGGAGATGACGAAGATGCCGAGGGTGTTCACCACGGCGTTCCAGAAGTCGCCGTCGCCCAGCACGGCGGTGTAGTTCGCGAACCCGACGAACGGATGGTCGGCGGCCATCAGGTCCCAGTCGTGCAGCGAGACCCAGGCGGTGTATCCGAGCGGATAGAGCCCGAATACCGCGAAGAGCAGGAAAAACGGGGCAATGTAGAGGTACGGGGCGTATCGGTTGTCGAACCGGTTGGTCCACGGCGCGAGCCGGCGCGGCGGTGGCGGAGCACCGGCCGCGCGGCCGGCGCGGGCGCCCGGGCCGCCCGCCGGCCCGGGCCGGCGGGGGCTGGTGTCGACCTGGAGACTCATCGGGCTCCTTGCGGGAGAAGTGGAGGGCCGGGCCCCCGGTCCCGACCGGAGCCGGGACCGGGGAGGTTTGCTACTTCTGCGCGGCGGACTTCGCCTTGTTGACCGCGTCGGTCCAGCCGTCGGCGGGACTGCGCTGGCCGAGTTCGACGGTGCGGACCGCGTTCTCCACCTCGGTGCGGACGGCCTGGTTCTTCGGTCCCATGTAGACCGGCTTGAGACTCCTGGCGCCGGCGCCGAAGATCTGACCGACGGGGGCGTCGCTGAAGTACGGGTTGGTGGCGTCCTTCACGGCCGGGTCGTCGAGCGCCTGCGGCGAGGACGGCAGGTTGCCCTTGGACTTGAAGGCGCCGATCTGGCCCTCGGGGCTGGTCAGGAACTTGAGCAGCTCGATGGCCTCCTTCTTGTGCTTGCTCTGCTTCGGCACCGCGAGCACCGAGCCGCCCCAGTTGCCGCCGTTGCCGGGCACGCTGGCGATGTCCCACTTGCCCTTCGCCTCCGGGCCCGCGTTGCCCTCGATGACGCCGGTCATCCAGGCCGGGCAGGCGATGGTGGCGAACTTGGCCTGCTTGAAGGCGGCGACCCACTCGTTCGACCAGGCCCCGAAGGCGCCGGACAGCTTGCTGTCGATGATCTTCACAGTGGTGTCGTACGCCTCCCGGACCGCCGGGTTGCTGTCCACCACCAGGTTGTCGGAGGTGTCGTAGTAGCTGTAGCCGGTGCTGTTGCCGGCGGTCTGCAGCAGGATGGTGTTGAACGTGTTGGTGGCCGCGTCGAGGAAGCTGGCCCCGGTGTTGGCGGCGGCGAACTTCTTCCCGGTCTCGATGTACGCCTCCCAGGTCGGCCAGAGTTTCGACACCTCAGCCCGGTCGGTGGGCAGCCCGGCCTTCTCGAAAAGGTCCTTGCGGTAGCACATCGCCATGCCGCCGACGTCGGTGCCGAGCCCCATCAGGTATTTGCCGTCCTCGGCGAGCCCCTGGTTCCACCGCCAGTCCAGGTAGTTGCCCTTGAGGTCACCGGCGCCGTGGTCGAACAGGTTGACGAAGTTGCCGGGGTTGGCCCGGTATTCGACAAGCAGACCCTCCTCGATGGCGACGACGTCTCCGGCTCCCGAGCCGGCGGCCAGCCACTGGGTCAGTTTGGGGGAGTACTCGTCGAGGTTCGTGCCGGTGCCCCGCTCCACGATCTTGATGTTCGGGTGGTCGGCCATGTACTGCTGGTACAGATCCTGGTAACCGAACTGGCTGAACACGTCGACGGTCAGCGTGATGGTGCCGTCGCCGGCTGACTCGTCGCCGCAGGCGGAAATGCCGGTAAGGGCCACGGTGGCCGCTAGCGCGGCCGCGGCCCAGCGGCGGGGACGGACTCTCATGAATTCGGACCCCTCTCAGGTCACGTCGATCGGTCTGCTGGATGGCGGTCGGTCGCGCCGGGTGGCGCGGGGCGTGGGCTGAGCCCGGTCGCCAGCCCGGTCGCGAGCCCGGTCGCGAGCCCGGTCATCCCGTGCCCGGTCCAGACGGGAGAGCGTTCTCAATGCTGTCTTAGCGTCACCGCAAGCGCGGTCTGCTGTCAAGAGAGCGCTCTCAGATTGGGGTTTTCGGGTACGCTGGTGCGCGTCGACAGGTGGTCGGGAGTGCGCCGCCGACAGCAGTGCCTGCTTGGCCGGGGACAGCGTCGGGGCGGGTCGGGTCGCCTCGACGTCCGCCCGGCGGACCCGGGGCCGGCGTGCGGCCCAGCCCGACCGGCGTGCGGGTCGCACGCTTATCAGCTCCGGCAAACTCCCTGATCGTCAGGCCGGTGGTGGAGAAATCGCGGGTTGGGCCCGTGGATACGATGGCGGTGGAGGTGGCCCGTGACCCGAGACAGCGGCCGGTATCCGTTCGGGCCGGTGTCCGCGGCGCCAGCCGTGCCGGCGTCCATGCCGGTCGGCCGATGACCACCGCGGGCGGACGGCCGACGTTGGAGGCCGTGGCGCGGCGCGCCGGCGTCTCCCGGGCCACGGTGTCCCGCGTGGTCAACGGCTCGCCGAAGGTGGCGGAGGAGATCCAGGCCAGGGTTCGGCGGGCGGTCGAGGAGATGGGGTACGTCCCGAACCAGGCCGCCCGAACACTCGTCACCCAGCGGACCGACTCCATCGCACTGGTCTTCACCGAGCAGGCCAACCGGGTTTTCTCCGACGACCAGTACTTCCCCGGGATCATCTTCGGGGTCAGCCAGGTGCTCGAGGACGCCGACAAGCAACTTGTCCTGCTGATGGCCCATTCGGACGCCGGACACGAGCGGATCGAGCGGTACACCACGGGCGGGCACGTCGACGGTGTCCTCATCGCCTCCATGCACGGCGCGGATCCGCTGCCCGCCGCCCTGGCACGGCACCGCCTCCCGGTGATCTGCGGTGGCCGCCCGCTCGCCCGAGCGAGCCTTCCGTACGTCGATGTCGACCAGACCGGCGGCGTCACCGCGGCGATCCGCTACCTGCTGCGCAGCGGCCGGCGCCGGATCGCCACCATTGCCGGACCGCAGGACATGGTCGCCGGCATCGAGCGGCTGGCGGCGTACCGCACCGCGCTTGACGACTCCGATCGCCGGTCGATCGTCGCGGTGGGCGACTTCACCCGGGCCTCGGGTGCGGCGGCGATGCGCCAGTTGCTGGCCGACGACCCGCATCTGGACGCCGTCTTCGTCGCGTCCGACCTGATGGCGCACGGTGCCCTGCGGACGTTACGCGAGGCGGGACGCCGGGTGCCGGAGGACGTCGCGGTGATCGGCTTCGACGACATCGAGATGGCGCAGTTCACCGATCCGCCGCTGACCACCGTGCGGCAACCGATCGTGGAGATGGGCCGGCGGATGGCCGAGCAGGTGCTCCGGCTGGTGTCCGGCGAGCCAGTCGAGCCGGTAGTCGTCCTGGACACCGAGCTGATCCGCCGCGACTCCGCCTGACCCCCGCCCCCTCTTCTCCCTCCCGCGATCTTGCGTTTTGGGCTGCCGTTCTGTGGGCTATTGACCCTTTTCTCGCAGCCACAAAAGCAAGATCGCGGGCCATGGGCGGGGTCCGGCAACACCGCGGAAATATTGACGACGCCCGAACTCGTGGTTACGCTGCCGGTACTTCTCGCTGAGAGAGCGCTCTCACAGCCGCCCTGAACCTCGACCCGGCGCCCCGGCGCAGCCGCCTCGGGATCCGCCGCCACGGAGGCATCATGAGACCGACCCCCTACCCCCGGCACCCCGCGCCGGCGCGTGCCGCCGCTTCCCCGAACCGCGTCCGCGGCGTCGCGTTGGCGCGTGAGCGTGCCACCGCGCTGTTCGCCGCCGGCACCGCGCTGGTGCTGCTGGTCGCCGGACTGACCCTGGTCACCGGCCCACCCGCGCAGGCGGCGCCGGTCGGCGCCGGCAGCTACACGACCACCCCGGTGGGTCCGCTGCCCGCCGGCTGCGGCCAGCAGTCGACAAACCCCCGGCAGTACGTCACGGCCAACGCCCCGACCGGTCCCGTCCCCACCAACGACTGGTGGTCGTCGCTGCTGTGGAAGCGCACGGACTGCGCGTACAGCGAACCGTTGCACGCTCACCCGCTGTCCTACGACACTTTCGGCGACGGCCTGGGCTTCTCCGCCACCTCCACACCCGTCATCACCGGCACCTCCACCGGCGTAGGGGAGTACCACTACCCGTACGCCGAGGACATCCGGGTTGGCGTCGCCGGGCTGGCCGCCCCGACCGTGAAGGTCGACGGGTGGAGCGACTGGACGGTCAGCCCGCACTGGAGCGACGGCACCCGTACCCTGCGCGCCACCATCGGCCACGGCCTACCGTTCGCGTATTTCCAGGCCACCGGCGGTGCCGCCCAGATCAGCGCTACCGGTACGCCACGGATCTGGGCCAACACCGGTTCCACAATCGGGTTCACGGTCGCCGGCCACGACTACGTCGGTTACGCCCCGACCGGTGCCAGCTGGACCGTCAGCGGTGGCCGGATCACCTCCACGCTGGCCGGCAGGGGCTATTTCTCCGTGGCGTTGCTGCCCGCCTCCGGCGGTGACACCGAACGCGTCAACCTGGCGACCAGCTATGGCCGGTACGCGCACGCGCACGTCACCGGCACCCGGGTCGGCTACGCGTACCAGCCCGCGACGAGCGCGCTGACCACCACGTACGCGTTCACCACCGTCGCCCGGGAGGGCACAGCCACACAGACCGTGACCGCCCTCTACCCGCACCAGTGGAAGTCGCTGACCGGCGCCACCCCGCTCGCCGAGACGTACCCGTCCGCGCGCGGACGGATGCGGGTGCTCACCGGTGTCGACCGGTTCACCACCTCGATGCGGTTCCACGGCGTACTGCCCGAACTGCCGGCCGTCGCCACCGGGGCCGGCGCCGACCTGGCCACCCTCCGTGACCACCTGGCCGCCACCCGGGGCAACCCGATGGACCAGCGCGGCGGCGACACGTACTGGACGGGCAAGGGCCTCGGCCGCGCCGCCCGGCTCGCCGAGGTCGCCGACCTGGTCGGCGACACCACCACCCGGGACGGCGCGCTGGCCGCCATCCGCGGCACGCTCACCGACTGGTTCACGGCCGCACCCGGCGAGGCCGCCCGGATCTTCTACTACGACGCCAACTGGGGCACGCTCATCGGTTACCCGGCCTCCTATGGATCCGACCAGGAGCTGAACGACCACCACTTCCATTACGGCTACTTCATCGCCGCCGCGGCGACGCTTGCCAAGTTCGACCCGGGCTGGGCGGCGACCAACCAGTACGGCGGCATGGTCGACCTGCTCATCCGGGACGCCAACAACTACGACCGCACCGACGGCCGGTTCCCGTACCTGCGGGACTTCGACATCTACGCCGGCCACGACTGGGCCTCCGGGCACGGCTCGTTCGGGGCCGGGAACAACCAGGAGTCCTCGTCCGAGGGGATGAACTTCGCCACCGCGCTCATCCAGTGGGGGCAGGTCACCGGTAACACCGCCGTCCGCGACGCGGGGATCTTCATCTACACCACGCAGGCCGCGGCCATCCAGGAGTACTGGTTCGACGTCAGCGACGAGAACTTCCCCACAGCGTTCGGCCACGCCACGGTGGGCATGGTCTGGGGTGACGGCGGCGCGTACGCCACCTGGTTCAGCGCCGAGCCGGAAATGATCCAGGGCATCAACCTGCTCCCGGTCACCGGTGGGCACCTCTACCTCGGCTACCACCCGGGGTACGTGCGCACCAACTACGCCGAGCTGGTCCGCAACAACGGCGGCCCGCCCACCGTGTGGCAGGACATCCTCTGGCAGTTCCAGGCGCTGGGCGATGGCGACGCGGCGCTGGCGAACCTCCGCGCCAATCCCGGATACACCCCCGAGGAGGGGGAGAGCCGCGCGCACACGTTCCACTGGATCCGCAACCTCGCGGCCCTCGGCACCGTCGACACCGGCGTCACGGCCAACCATCCACTGTCGGCCGTCTTCACCCGCGACGGCGCCCGCACCTACGTGGCGTCCAACATCACCGGTACGCCGATTACCGTCACCTTCTCGACCGGCACCACGCTGACCGTGCCGGCCGGTAAGACCGCCACCACCGGGGCGTACACCTGGAGCGGTGGAAACGCGGGCGGCGGCACCGACCCGGACCCCGACCCGACGGACCCGGATCCCGATCCGACGGACCCTGACCCGGACCCGACGGACCCGGATCCGACCGACCCGCCGGGCGACCCGGTCCGGCACCTGCTGCCCGGCGGCGGGCTCGGAGCGGCCGGCAGCGCCGGCACCGTCACCGTCGCGGCCGCGAACGGCAACCATGACGGTACGCCGACCAACCCCGAGGTGTTCACGGCAACCGGCCTCGACATGGGGTATCAGGGCGGCCAGACCACCTTCGACCTGCACCTGGACGCGGGCACGGCGGTCGGCAACGGGGTGCAGGTGCGGGTCTCCTACGACCTGAGCGGCAACGGGACCTGGGAGCGGGTGGAGACGTACCGCTACTTCGCCACCGACCCGATCCCCGGCTACGAGCACTACACGCAGCAGGCCGGGCTGCTCTCGGCCACCGGCGTGCTCGGTGACCTCGACGGCGGCACCGTGCGGGTCGAGGTCTGGTCGGCGATCGGCAACAACCCCACCACCCTGGCCGTAGGCAACACCTCCCTGCTCCGCCTCCCGCACGCCTAACTCCTCCCCGTTCCCCCCACCCCCGCGATCTTGTGCTTTGGGTTGTCGATTGGGGAGGCTTTAGCCCCTTTGCCGGAACCAAAAGTGCAAGATCGCGGGGAAGGGGGGTGGGGTTACTTCAGGGCTTGGTGGGGTGGAGGAAGTCGGTCAGCAGGGGGGTCACCGCGTCCGGTCGTTCCAGGCTCGGCAGGTGGCCCGCCCAGTCCAGCTCGACATGCCGGGCGCCCGGGATCCGCGTCGACAGGTCGGCGGCGATCTCGCGGAAGTCGGCGAGGTCGTGGGCGCCCGCGACCAGCAGGGTCGGGGCCGTGATGGTGGCCGGATCGGTGACCACCCGGATCGGCTCGAACTCCTCCTCGGCGGCCAACTGCACCTCGAACGCGTGCCGCTGCATCCGGCGGACCTTGTCCCGGGTCGCCTCGTCAGCGTGCGGCCCGAGCCAGGTCTCGACATTGAGTTCCGTGGCGCCGGCGACGTCGCCGGCCGCCAGCAGTTCGTCCTCGCGGTCACCGAAGGCCCGCAGCTCGGCACCGGGGTGGTGCCCGGCGAGCGCGGTGGCGAGCAGCGCCAACGCCGTCACCCGCGCCGGCCAGCGGGCGGCGAATTCCACAGCGACCTGCCCGCCGCCGGACGCCGCGACCAGCGCGGTCCGCTCGACGCCGAGCCGATCCAGCAGGTCCGCGACGTCCTGGGCGTCGTTGTGCGGCCGGTCCGGGACCGGCGTCTCGCCGTACCCCCGGAAGTCACAGCGCAGCACGCGCCAGCCGGCATCGACCAGGGCCGGCAGCTGCGGGTCCCACATCCGTCGGTCGCCGGCGGTGGAGTGCAGCAGGGTCACCGTCGGGCCGTCACCGACAACGTCATGCGCGAGTGTCATCGCCGTGACCGTACCGGTCCGGTACGCGGGGTGCCGCCGAATTACCCGGTTCGGCATAGGGTGGGGGCAGGGCCCGCGTGACGCCGACGACAGGGGGTGTACGGCGGGATGGCCGGCGCGACGTTGACCGCGGTGAGCGACCTGCACGTGTCCTATCCGGACAACCGGGCGGTGGTGGAGCGGATCAAGCCCCGCTCGCCCGACGACTGGTTGCTGGTGGCCGGGGACGTGGCCGAGCGTCCGGCCGACGTGGAATGGGCGTTGACGCTGCTGCGTCAGCGGTTCGCCGAGGTGATCTGGTCGCCCGGCAACCACGAGTTGTGGACCCTGCGGGACGATCCGGTCCAGCTGCGCGGCGAGGCCCGCTACCGGCACCTCGTGGCGCTGTGCCGACGCATCGGGGTGCACACCCCGGAGGACCCGTACCCGGTGTGGGAGGGCGAGGGCGGTCCGGTGACCGTGGCGCCGCTGTTCGTCGGCTACGACTACACGTTCCTCACCCCGGGCACGACGACCAAGGCGGAGTCGATGCGGGTCGCCCACGAGACCGGGGTGGTCTGCACCGACGAATACCTGCTGCATCCCGATCCGTACGGCAGCCGGGAGATCTGGTGCGAGCGACGCGTCGCGTACACCGAGCGGCGCCTCGCCGAATGCGACCCGGACATCCCGACCGTGCTGGTCAACCATTATCCGCTGGTCCGCGAGCCCACCCGGATCCTGCGATACCAGCAGTTCGCCCAGTGGTGCGGCACCGAACGCACAAGTGACTGGCATCTGCGCTTCCGCGCCGCGGTCGTGGTCTACGGACATCTGCACATCCCCCGGACCACCTGGCACGACGGCGTGCGCTTCGAAGAGGTCTCGCTCGGCTATCCGCGGGAATGGCGGCGCCGCGGCGCGGTCCCCGACCCGGTCCGTCCGGTGCTCGTTCCATGATCGAGGAAATGTTGCCGGCGACCGTGGCCTGGGCCGAGGCGTTCGACGACTCCGCACCGTGTCCGCTGTTCCCCGCCGAGGAGGCGGTGATCGCCCGCGCCGTGGAGAAGCGACGGCGGGAGTTCACCACGGGCCGTTGGTGTGCCCGGCAGGCCCTCGCCCAGCTGGGTCATGCGCCGGTCCCCATCGTGCCGGGCACCCGCGGCGCACCTACCTGGCCGCTCGGGTTGGTCGGCACTATCACCCACTGCACGGGCTACCGCGCCGCCGTCGTGGGTCGCTCCGCCACGGTGCTCACCGTCGGTGTGGACGCCGAGCCGGACGATCCGCTGCCGCCGGGCGTGCTGGACGCGATCGGGCTGCCCGAGGAACGCGACTGGATCGCCGAACGGTCCCGCGCCGAGCCCAAGATCAGCTGGGGGAAACTGCTGTTCAGCGCGAAGGAGTCGGTCTACAAGGCGTGGTATCCGCTGACCGGCCGATGGCTTGGTTTCGAGGAGGCACGGATCACCATCGACGCCACGGGAGACATGGCCGGCACCTTCACCGCGGACCTTCTGGTCGACGGGCCGGTGCTGCCCCAGCACGGTCCGCTGCGCGGTTTCGCCGGACGCTGGCTTGCCCAGCGCGGGCTCGTTGTGACAGCCATCGTCGTGCCGGCCGACGCCGATCGTCCCGGCTCGTCGGAACCCCACGCCGGCGCGCCGGCCTAGCCGCCCACGAACCGCGCCGCGAACCGCCGGACACGACGAACGGGCTGCTCAGAGCCGTGTGGCGTCCTCGCTAGCCCGTGTCGTCGCTGGTTAACGCCCGAGCGGGGCCGTCATGACGGGCGTCGCCGTTCGCGCCGCCTCGTCGCGTACGGCAGCACGAACAGGTACAGGCCGGTGAGCAGGAGCAGGGCGAGTGGCAGCAGCGGCACGTAGGACACCCATTCGACAGCGTCGTCCTGCGTCAGGACGACCACGGTGACGACGACGGTCACCGTGAACGTGACGGCCAGCCAGCGGTGGATCTGTCGGACCCACATGTTGCGGTTCATCGCGACCTCCTCGACGGTGCTCGATCCCGGCCGGTCTGCCGGGCGCGATGTCGACGGAGGTCACGCTATCCGCGGCGGGGTGCCAGGACTTCTCGAATCCTGACCGGTTCGGGTGCCGAGCGCGATCAGCGAAGCGGGACAATGTACGAGTCGACTCGGGCGATGAGTCCGTCCCGGAACGTGAACAGGTCGTTGAACGCGAAGCGGAACGGGCCGTCGCTGACGCTGACGCCGCGGCCCTCGCCCGTGGTGACCACGACCTGGCCGTCCTCGTGGATCCGCTGGACGTCGAGCGTCGGGCTGCCGGTGAAACCCGGATTCTCGATCTCGGTGTCGAACTCGGCCTTGCCGTGGGTGGTCCGGTGACCATGGATGACCCACTCGACGTCGTCGGTGAGAGTGGCGAGGATTCGCGGGTGGTCGCTCGTCCGAAATCCTTCGAGGTATTCCGCGACCAGGTCGCGCTGCGTCATGTCGTTCATGGCGTACTCCCATCTGGTGTTCCGTCAGGGCCGCAGGTGTGCGGCCAGGGCGTCGAGGATCGAGGCGAGTCCACCGGCCGCCTGGCCGGTGCGCAGCTCGGGGGGAAGCCGGCGCTGGTGGACGGTGAGGTGCGTGCCGTCGCCGGCGCGGTTGATGGTGACGGTCGTCCGGATCCCGGTGACCGGTTCGTCGAAGACGAGTTCGCGCGGTGCGGTGACGCTCACGTAGACGAACCGGAGCCGCCGGCAGGTGCCGTCCAGGGCGCGGGTGTCGAGCTCGAACTCCCCGCCGGGTCGCAGGTCGACGGTCACGGACTCCGGGGGCACGGTGGCGTGTGAACCACCCCAGAACGTCGCGATGCTCGCCGGCGAGGTGAAGGCGGACCACACTCGTTGAGGCTCCACCGGGAGGTGGCGTTGGGCGATGAGTTCGTCGCCGCGGAGTTCCGCGCCGGCGGTCACCGGTCCGCTCCGTCGTCGATGAGGTGCTGCTCAAGGGCGACGAGCCGGTCGTTCCAGGTGCGGCGCTGATCGTCGATCCACGTGCCGAGCAGCGACAGCCGGTCCACCCGCAGCCGGCAGGGGCGTCTGGTGCCCTCCCGACGCTGCTCGACGAGGCCACATCGCCGCAGCACGCCGATGTGGTGGGAGATTGCCTGCTGCGTCACGTCGAACGGTTCAGCCAGCTCACCCACCGTGGCGTCGCCGTGCGCGAGACGAGTCACCAGGGCCCGACGGACCGGGTCGCCGAGGGCGGCGAAGGCCGAGTCCAGTTCCGGACCGGGAGATTCCAGCGAGGTAGGCACGGCACCACCATAATACAAATGCTTCTTTTTGCAAACACTTTTTTGTTGAGGTGGTGACCGCGGGCCCGCAGTCACGGGTTTCCGCCTTTCGTCGGGACTGCGCACCACCTACTCAGTTCGGCCCGGCGTACCCGTGACCCGACGTCGAGTGAGAGCGGAAGGCATGGATCGGCGGCCGGGGGAGTCGCCGGTTGTCCGGTTGGGTAACCCGAATCTGTCCGCGACGGAAGGGCGGCAGACATGGCCGAGCAGGGCGGGGCGCGCGAGCGCGGGACACCGTCGGACAGCTTCACCGCCCAGGCCGACAAGCCCGACTGGCTGGCGGTCCGACTCGGTGAGCTGGCCCGTTCGCTGCAAGATCTGGACGACGCCCGGACCACCCTCGTCGGCATTGTCCGGGCGGCGGTGGAGACGATTCCGGGCGCCCAACACGCCGGGATCATGGAGGTGCGGCAGCGGCGCAAGCTTGTCACGTCCGCCGCGTCCAGCGACCTCGTGCGGCGGGTGGACCGGGCCCAGTACGACGTCGGCGAGGGACCCTGCCTCAGCGCGCTCTACGACCATCGCACCGTGCGGATGGCGGACGTCGACACCGAGCGGCGGTGGCCGCGGTTCACCCGGCGGGCTGCGGCCCTCGGCGTGGGGAGCATGCTTTCCTGTCAGCTCTACCTGGTGCGGGACGATCTCGGCGCGTTGAACCTGTACGCCGAGGAACCACACGCCTTCACCGACGAGTCCGAACACATCGCGCTGCTGTTCGCCGCCCACGCGGCGGTGGCGATGGCAGACGCACTCAGGCTCGACCAGATGTCCCGGGCGCTGGACATCCGGGACGTGATCGGTCAGGCCAAGGGCATCCTCATGGAGCGGTACCGGCTGACGGATCAGCGGGCGTTCGCCGTGCTCATGCGGACGAGCCAGAACGAGAACGTCAAGCTGGTCGACGTGGCGCGACATCTGGTCGAGACGCGTGAACTGCTCGGCCGGGGCGAGCCGACCGGTCAGTCGGGCGGATGATCCGCCGCCACCGAGCCAAGGAGCAGGTCGTCGACGCCGGCGATCTGCAAGACCCGACGGACCGTTCGGACGGGATTGTGGATCACCAGTCGGCAGCCCACCTCGGCGGCGCGCTCCCGGGCGCGCAGCAACGCCAGGATGCCGGCCGAGTCCAGGAACGGGACGGCGGCGAGATCGAGATCGAGATGGGTGGGTGGCCGTCCCTGGAGGATCGGTGTGATGGCGGACTCGACCTGGTGCGCGGAGGCCATGTCGAGTTCGCCGCTGAGGGCGACGCGGGTCCTGGGCCGTGCCGGCTCCCCGCCCGACAGGATCGGCCGCCGGTCTGGCGAGCCCGGCGCGGGCGAACGACGGCGTGCGTCGTCAACGTTACTCTCTGCGACCAATTGCATGCTCCGGTGCTGTGTTCCGGTGATAAGCCCTCGTATCAAAAGGCGGTGACCGGCGGTGTCATGTTACGTGCGCGCCCGTCGGCCTTTCGGAGGGTCCTGATCGGCCGATTGGACTCGTCACTGCCAGTAGTTGACCTTACCCATAGAGCAAGGTGAGATCGAAATATTCGTACCGCTCGCCCCTTCCGCTAACGTGGCCTCTGTGAGGATCGAGCGGCACTGGTGGAACGGCGATTCGGCGCGGAGGTCCCGGCGGGACGTCTTCGTGCGTACGGACGGGCAGTTGTGGCAGGTCGAAGCGCAAATGGGGGGAGCCGACGGGCGTTCCCGGGTGCAGGAGTGCCCGAGCCGGGCGTCCGCGCTCATCCTGGCCAACGCATGGCTCGGCGGCCGACCCGGCTGGCGCGAGGTCGCCCCGTAACTCCGTGGGCCGGTCGGCACCGCGCTTGAACTTCGGACACGTGGACTCCGTACCAACGGGTGGAGCGGGGCCGTCGGTTCCGCGACATCGGCAGCCAGGAGGCACGCGTGCACGTCGTGGAGCGAACGCCGGATCCGATCGGGAGAGTGCTGGGCGAGGTGCCGCTGCCGCGGTACGTGACAGCCGAAGACATCCGGATGGCCCTGCGGGCCGTCGTGGTGCACGCCGCCGAGCAGTGGCCGGCCGGTCCCAAGTGTCGTAACGACGGAGCGCCGTATCCGTGCCGGCTGCACCGCTGGGGGCGTCGGGTGCTGACCGGTCACGGCCTCAGCGACAGGCAGGTCGACGCGCTGGAACGGCACGGCAACCCCTTCGTGGAACTGCCGATCCGACAGATGCTGAGCCGCCGCGCGAGCTGAGCCGAATTCGTCGATCGCGGCGGGGCCGCGGGCCGGTTGTCGCCGTGCGGCATCGGGACCAGCCCGCGGCCGGTGACAGGCAGGACCATCCAGCCGGCGCCGAGTCCGGTCCTCACGGGTCCTGGCGTGGCGGGCTGCCGGCCGGGCTCAGGGGGCCGGTAAAGCCGCACGTCGGGGCGTACCAGTACCGCGACTCGCGGTTGGCCGGGTTCTCGGTGCCGGCGTCCAGGTGGACGTGCGTGCCATGGCCGGGGTATCCGGGCCCCAGGATCCCGCTGAAGCCATGGCTGCGTGCCTCCCGGGCGAGCGCGCAGAGCCCGATCCGTGGCGAGACGAGGTCCACGGCGAAGCCGTACAGGTGCTGACTGCGAGTGGCCCCGCCGACCCTGGCGTTGCACCACCTGCTGCGGAAGCCGCTCGTGACGAACAGCGGGTGATCTCCCAGCGACCGGCGCAGGGCCTCCAGCTTCCACATCATCCGCAACGCGTTGGCGCGGGTGGCGGAAGGCGAGAGCGGACCGCCGTCCCAGCCGGAGCCGCCGCACCCGTCGTCGAGTTCGAGATAGCTGAAATGGGCCGGCGTGCAGTCGTCGTCCTGCAACTCGTACAGCGTCCGGTAGGTCTGCCGGCCGGCGATCCCATCGACCCGCAGGCCGTACGCCGCCTGGAACCGGCCGACCGCGGCGGCCGTCCGCGGGCCGTATATCCCGTCGATGACGACGGTCCCACCGTAGCCGCCCCAGCCGGCGACCCTGATCTGCAACTGCCGTACGTCCGCGCCGGTCCGGCCTTCCCGGAGCGTCCGTTGCCAGGTGTAGCAGCCGTCGGCGGCGGCCGGGGTGGCGGTGCCGACGATCCCGGCCGCCGACAGCGCGGCGGTGGCCGCGACCGCGAGGACGGCACGTCGCCATCCGGGAACGCGCATGAGAACCTCCGTGATCGGGTTCGGGGGGTCGGCCGGATCGCTTTTGTCCGGATAAAGGCTTGTGTGCAAGTTTGCACCCTAAGTGGCCACATGTCGCGGACCTAGAGAACGACGCGCCCGAAGTGCGGGGTGGGTTCAGTGCGGTGGGTTCGGCTGCTCCGGGGGCCGCCCCCGGCTGCGCATCGTGTCGCGCGCCGCGATCCCACCCAGGATCAGCGCGACCGACAACGCGGTGAGCAGGGGAATGGTCCGAGGCAGCAACGCCGCCACGCCCAGCAGTGCCAGGCCGACGATCCGGTTCGGGGACACCCGGCCGAACACCTCGTACTCGAAGCGGGCCCGGCCGAGCAGGAACAACGCCGGGCCCCCGAGGACGATCGCCGCACGGGCCGGCGCGTTGTCCTGCCACGGATCGTGGATGAGCGCCGCGAAACCGGCGGCCATCAGGGCCACCCCGACCACCATGGCCATCTGGGTGATCGGGGCGGTGGCTACCAGCCGCTCCCGTCGTCTGGTCCGCTCGATCGCCCCGGACAGCACCTCGCCGGCCCGATGGACGTACAGCCGCCACAGCAGCGCCGTCACGGCGAACGACAGGACGAAGGCGAGAGTCTCCCCCAGATCGAGATCGGTACGGCTGTACGTGCCGCCGGTGACCAGGACGGCGTTGCCCAGGGCGATGATGAAGAACTGCTGGTAGCGCTCGGCCAGATGCTCGGCGGTCACGGTGTACTGACCGGGCGGAATGCGACCCATTCCGGGTACGGGATACCCCAACTTGCCGCCGGTGTAGTCGATCCCCAGGGCCAACGTCCAGAGCACGAGCTGCCACGGATGGTGCGCCACGACGCCGCCGATCAGCCACGCGGCCGCGCTCAGCGAGAACCAGAGCACGATCCTGCGGTGCCGGAGTTGGAGGTGCCGACCCCGCAGGGCGACCAACAGGTACGTGCCGCGGCCGAGATGGATGGCCACGTACACCGCGGCGAAGCCCAGCCCGAGCCGGTCGAAGGCCCTCGGGATGGTGGCGGCCAGGAGCAGGCTGCCGAAGGTGACGCCGATGGTCAGCCACTGCATCGCCGATCGGCGCGGGTCGTAGAAGTTGGTGACCAGGACGGTGATCCACCAGACCCACCAGATCGCCATCAGCAGGATGACCGCGTGTGCCACGCCGTCCCAGGAGATCCTCTGGGCCAGCCCGTCGGAGACCAGGGCCAGCGCCACGACGAAGACAAGATCGAAGAACAACTCCAGCAGCGTCACCCGGCGGGGGCCAGTGGGGTGACGCTCTGCCACGGTGAGTTTGCTCTCCGGCACGACGCACCGTATGCCCATTATTGGTTGACCCTCACGTAACGTGAGCTGACAGCCTGGCTTCCCGGAAGGGAGGGAACCATGGGCTACGCGGTAGGGCAGGTGGCCGCCTTCGCCGGGGTGACCGTGCGGACGCTGCACCACTACGACGAGATCGGGCTGCTGACGCCGAGCGGACGCACCAGCACCGGCTACCGCCGGTACGACGAGACCGACCTCACCCGGCTTCAGCAGATCCTGTTCTACCGGGAGCTGGGGTTCCCACTGGAAGAGATCGCCAAGATCCTCGACGATCCGGCGGCGGACCCGGTGACGCACCTGCGCCAGCAGCATGATCTGTTGACCGGCCGCATCAAGCGCCTCGAAGAGATGGTCCAGGCGATCGAATTCGCGATGGAGGCGAGGAAGATGAACATCCCGCTCACCCCGGAGGAGCGGTTCGAGGTCTTCGGTGACTTCAACCCCGACGATCACGCCGAGGAGGCCGAACGGCGCTGGGGAGGCACCGAGGCGTACCGCGAGTCGGCCCGCCGGACCAGGTCCTACAGCAAGGAGGACTGGCTGCGGAACAAGGCCGAGAACGAGGACTGGGGACGGCGGTTCGCCGCGGTCATGGACTCCGGTGCGGCGCCGGAGAGTCCCGAGGCGATGGAACTCGCCGAGGAGCACCGCCAGCTCATCAGCCGGTGGTTCTACGACTGCTCGTACGAGATCCACACCGGACTCGCCTGCCTGTACACCGAGGATCCGCGGTTCACGAAGTACTTCGAGGACCTCAAGCCCGGCATGGCCGCCTACCTGAGGGCGGCCATCCAGTCCAACGCTGTCCGCGCCTGAGGGGTCGCGTCCGTCGTCGCGGGCCGGCTAGTGTCCCGCCATGAAAAGCTGGCAGCCGATCGTCGGCGCCGCCGCAGCGGTCCTCGCGGCGGCGTTCTGGGCCGTCGGGCTCACCGAGTTGCAGGCGCTCACCGAGCCCCTCGGCCCATGGTCGGAGCGGCTCGCGAGCAACAACACCTACTGGGCCCGCGACCTGCGGTTCATGGCCATCGTCGCGGCACTCGCCGGGGTGGTCCTCGGCACCGGTGGCGACCGTCGGGTGGCGACCCTGGCCGCGCCGGCGGCCACGGTGTGGGTGGTCGTCGACCTGGTGCTGGACCGGCTGGACGTCGATGGCACGGCGACCACCGTCGGGTTGGCCTCAGGCGCCGCCCTGGTCATGCTCGCGGCGATCGGTACGGCGCACCGCTGGCCGGCCGGATCGACGCCGGCCGTCCTGATCGTCGTCGCGGCGGTCACGGCCGCCACCGCGCCCGTGGCCATGGCGATCGAGTCACCGACCTACACCGAGCCGGAACTCACCCCCGCCGCCGTCGCCGTGGCGGGTCTGCTCGCGGTTCTCGCGATCGGCTGCGCGGTGGCCGCGGCGCCCGAGCGGCGGCGAATCCGGTGGGCGGCGGCCGGCCTGCTGACCGGGGCGGCCGCCGCCGGCATCGCCCTCGGCCGGACGCAGCCGCCGGGCGGCCGGCTGCTCGGGATGCTGCTGCTGGCCATCGTGCTGCTGGTCGGCGTGCTGGTCCTCACCCGACCCGCGGCGGACGGCCGTCCCGACCTGCGGCGCCTGGCCCTGCTCGGGGTCGCCTCGCTCGGCTACCCGATCCTGCTGCACGTCCTGGTGATCGCGATGGCGGTCACGTCGGCGGGTGCGGGGTTCACCCGGCTCGCCGGCAACCCCGCGATAAACGCGGCCGACTCCGACGTTCTGCTGAGCCTGGCCGGCGTCGGCACGGGGCTGGTGTACGGACTCCTGCTGGTTGGCCTGTCCGGTCGACCCGCCGGGTCGGTCGGCGTTCGGTCCACCGACCCGGCGCCGTCGGCCATCTGGCGCTGAACCAGGCGCGATACCGGCTGTCCGGCATCGGCCCGGTCGCGACCACTCGCTACCTGTCGCTCTGGCGCTTCCCGGTGGCACGCTGTGCCTGCGAGACGGCCTTGTCCACCTTCTCGTCGTACTTGCCACCGGTCCGCCGGTTGATCTCGTCGCCGGCCTTGCGCATGCCCTGGTCGACCTTCTGTTCGTTCCGGTCGACGAATTCCTTGGCCTTCTTCATCATGTCGCCCATCGGGTCCACCTCCCAGGGTCGGTACGACCCGCGTTCCCCGCGAGGTGAACCGGAAACGGCCCGGTGGCGGGATCAAGAGAAGGGCCCCAAGCTACGCGAAATGCGATAGGAAGGGGCCCTTTCCTCTGGTCAGGGCTGCTGGTCACCGGCGCCGGTGCGCTGTTGCGCCGCGTCCACGCCCTTGTCGATCTGGTTGTCGTACTTGTCGTCGACCCGCTTGTCGACCTGGTCGCCGGCCTTCTCGATGCCCTGGTCGACCTGCTTGTCGTGCTTGTCGGCGAAGTCCTGCGCCTTGTCCATGAAGTCACTCATATCGGTACCTCCAGGATCGGTTGGCGACCAGGTTCCCCGGATCATCGTCGCAAAACCGGTCATGGACGGCTTGGCCGCCAGTACTGGCGCTTGTTCTCCTCGCGTACCACGACGCCCAGCCTGCCCAGCTCGGACCGCAGCTCGGCGGCGTCGTCGGCGTGCCCCCTGTCCAGGGCCCGCTGCCGGGCCCGCAGCACCGCGTCGGCGCCGGGCGGCAGTCCGGCACCGCCCGGGACCCACCGGCGGTACGCCGCGGCGTGCGGATCCGCATCGGTCCACCGGTAGCCGTGTACGGCGAACGCCGTGGCCAACCGGTCGCCCGGCAGGTCGCCCTTCTCCCGGACCAGTTCGGTGCCGTCGGTGCCGAGCAGGACGAACCGCCGGCCGTCCAGGAAACCCTGCCGGATGTCCGCGCGGTCGTACGCGGCGCGACGACCGGACCGGCTCACCGTCACGGCGAACCGGTCCACGGTGATGGCGAGCCGTTCCACGGTGCCGATCGTGGCAACCGCGAGCCCGAGCACCGCCCCGACAATGACCAGCCCGATCGTCGCCTGCGGATCCGGCAGGCCGTCCACCATCCGGAACAGGCCGCGCCACGGCACCCAGCGGGCGTCGACGGCCCAGCCGGCCACCACGGTGAGCAGCCAGCCGAGCGCCGCACCGGCGACCGGGAAGCCGCCCCACATGACGACCAGGTCCGACACCGGCTCGGTGACCACCACCGGCGCGCCGGAGGCGGACGGATCGCCCGACCCGCGGCGCATGGTCAGGAGACCTCGCGTCGCAGCGTGCGGATCAGCCCGGCGACGAGCGGCAGCACCAGCCAGAGCAGCAGGGAGACCGCCACCCGGCCCCACTGCCCGGCTGTGACGTCCGGAGTGAACAGTGGTTCCATCGTCTGCGCGGTGTCCAGCCACCGGGCCGGTTCGCGCAACGGCTCGATCATGCTGGTGAGGATCGTCCACACCATCGGCAGCAGCAGGTAGGTCACGATGGCCAGCGGGGTGTTGAGCAGCAGCAGTCCGAAGGCCGCGCCCATCAGGACGCTTGTCACCTGGACGACGCTCGCGTGCAGCAGCAGCGTTCCCTCGAACGCCCAACTGCCGGACCCGCCGGTAGCCCCCGCGATCGGGGTCGCGACGGCCGCGACCGCGAGGCTGGCCAGCACCGAGGCCAGCGCGGCCAGCACCGTCGCGCCGAGCTTCGCGATGATCACCAGCTCCCGCCGTGGCACCAACGCGAACGTCGTCAACGCGCTGCGCTGCGACCACTCGCTCGTGATCGACAGGATGCCCAGCACCGGCAGCAGTACCGACACCGGCAGCAGCGATGCCGTGAAGAACTCGGTGAACGACTGTGCCGCGTCGTCCGCCCAGATCAACTGGGCGGTGGCGACGAGGGCGGCGACCAGGCCGATCGTGAGGAGCAGCCAGAGCCCGGCCCGGGTGTCGACGAGCTTGCGCGACTCCACCCCGGTCAACCGGAGCAGCGACGGGCGGCGTACCGCCGGTCGGGGATCGGGGCCGGCGGAGCTGGCGGTGGGCTTGGCGGTCGTGGTGGTCATTTCCCTGCTTCCTTTGTCGAACCGTTCCCGGTGAGGGAGAGGAACAACTGCTCCAAGCCGGCGCTGCTGGCCGGCCGCAGTTCGGTGAGGACAATCCGGGCGTCCGCGGCCACCTGCCCGACCGCGCCGGGGTCGGCGGTCACCAGCAACCCCCCGTCGGCGCCACTGGTCACCTCGATCCCGGCCGCGGTGAGGGCGGACCGCAGGGCACCGGTGTCCCGGGCTCGGACCAGGGCGCCGGCGCCGGACAGCAGCTCGGCCTTGTCGCCCTGAGCCACGATCCGGCCGGCGCCGATCACGACGAGCCGATCGGCGACGACCTCGACCTCCCGCAGCAGGTGCGAGGAGAGCAGCACGGTCCCGCCCCGGTCGGCGAAGTCCCGCAGCAACCCGCGCATCCAGAAGATGCCCTCCGGGTCCAGGCCGTTGGCCGGCTCGTCGAGGATCAACACCCGGGGGTCACCCAGCAGCGCGTGAGCCAGGCCCAGCCGCTGCCGCATTCCCAGCGAGTACGCCCTCACCCGGCGTTTCGCCGCGGCCCGCGCCAACCCGACCTGGTGCAGCTTGTCGGCCACGGCGGACCGGCCCAACCCCATCGTCTGGGCCGCCAGCACGAGCGTTTCCCGCCCGGTTCGGCCACCGTGCTGCGCGGACGCGTCGAGCAGCACGCCGACCGTCCGGCCCGGGTTGGGCAGCAGCCGGTAGGGCCGCCCGTCCACCGTGGCGCTCCCGGCCGTCGGCGGGGTCAGGCCGCAGATCATCCGCATCGTGGTGGACTTGCCGGCTCCGTTCGGGCCGAGGAAGCCGGTGATGGTGCCCGGCTGGCAGGTGAATGAGACGTCGTGGACGGCCGCGTGCTGGCCGTACCGCTTGCTGAGCTGATGAACTTCGATCACGTCGTCGAGACTGCCGGGGCCACCCGGCCATCCGCTGCGGCCGGCGGTCGCCGGCCGGCCGACCTTGGTCTAGGCCCAGGTATCAACTTTGGTAGCTGGGCGGACGCCGGACCGCTTCGTACCATGGCGGCGTGACAAGCGTCGTCGTACCGGATCATCCCTGGCTGCTGCCCGGGATGCTGGCGGCGTCCCCGGACGACGAGCGGCGACGGCCGCGGCGGACCACCCGCGACTGGATCGTCGATGGCGTCTGCTTCCTGCTCGCCATCGGCTGGGTGGCGTTGGTCACCTGGGATGCGGGGCGACCCGATCCGCAGGTCACCACCCCGCTGCCGGCCACCTGGATGATCACTGCCGACGCGGTGCTCGGGGTGCTGGCCAGCCTCGCGCTGTGGTTCCGCCGCCGGTGGCCGGTCGGGCTGGCCATCGCGGTCCTGCCGCTGAGCATGTTCTCCTCAGCCTCGCTGGTCACCCAGGCGATCACCTTGTTCACCGTGGCGGTGCACCGCCGGTTCGCGACCACCGCCACGATCGCCGTCCTGAGCGGGCTCGGCACCAACTTCGTGTACGTCTGGTTGCGGCCGGAACCGGACATGTCGTACTGGCCGGCGGCGATCTGGGGGGTGCTGTTCACCGTCCTGATCGTGGGCTGGGGGATGTTCGTCCGGGCCCGCCGGCAGCTGGTCGTGTCGCTGCGGGAGCGGGCGCACCGCGCCGAGGCCGAGCAGCAGCTCCGGGTGGCACAGGCCCGGCACCTGGAACGCACCCGGATCGCCCGGGAGATGCATGACGTCCTGGCGCATCGGATCTCGCTGCTCAGCCTGCACGCCGGGGCGCTGGAGTTCCGGCCCGACGCGCCGCCCGCGGAGGTGGCGAAGGCGGCCGGCGTGATCCGCGGCAGCGCGCACGCCGTCCTTGAGGATCTGCGCGAGGTGATCGGGGTGTTGCGGGCCGACGGGGAGGGCGCCGCCGACCGGTCGGCCGCTCCGGAACGGCCGCAGCCCACCCTCGCCGACGTGCCGACCCTGGTGACCGAGTCGCGGGCGGCCGGCATGCGGTTGACCGTCCGGGACCTCGTGACCGAGCCCGCTTCCGCGCCGGCGGCGGTGGGCCGCAGCGCGTACCGGATCGCGCAGGAGGGGCTGACCAATGCCCGCAAGCACGCGCCGGGCGCGGCGGTGGAACTCGCCCTGTCCGGGGGGCCGGGTGACGGGCTCACCGTGGAGATCACCAATCGGTGGCCGGTGGGTGTCCCGGCCCAACCGGCCGGTCCGTCCGGCCCGGCGTTGCCGGGCGCCGGCACCGGCCTGGTCGGTATCGCCGAGCGGGTCCACCTGGCGGGTGGGCGACTGACCCACGGGCGGACCGGTGACTCCTTCCGGCTGGTCGCCTGGCTACCGTGGCCGGTATGAACAGCGACGGACCTGAGCCCCCCGGGCCGGCCGGGCCGGCCGGGTCCGCCAGACCGGTCCGGGTGCTGATCGTCGACGACGACGCGCTGGTCCGGGCCGGGTTGTCGATCATCCTCGGCGGGGTGCCGGACATCCTCGTGGTCGGCGAGGTGACCGACGGCGGCGAGGTGCTCGCCGGGGTCGCCGCGCACCTGCCGGATGTGGTGCTGATGGACATTCGGATGCCGCGCGTCGACGGGTTGGCCGCCACCGAGGCGTTGCGTGCCACCGCCCGCCCGCCGGAGGTGCTGATCCTCACCACGTTCGACGCCGACGACCACGTGCTCCGGGCGCTGCGCGCCGGTGCAGCCGGCTTCCTGCTCAAGGACACGCCACCGGCCGAGATCGTCGAGGCGGTGCGTCGGGTGGCAGCCGGCGAGGCCACCCTGTCACCGAGCGTCACCCGCCGGCTGATCGCGCATGTCACCGGCCCGGCCGGCGGCTCCGGCCCCGGGGACCCCCGGCGCGACCGGGCGCAGCGGCTACTGGCCGGGCTGAGCGAGCGGGAGCGGGAGGTGGCGGTCGCGCTGGGCCGGGGACACACCAACGCGCAGATCTCCGCCGAACTGTTCATGAGTGTGGCGACCGTCAAGGCGTACGTGTCCCGGCTGCTGGCCAAGCTGGAGTTGAACAACCGGGTGCAGGTGGCCCTGCTGGTACACGACGCCGAACTGGTCTGACCGTGCCGGGTTTGCCGCCGCCGGCTCGGGGTAGCAGCGGATGATCACGCCGGTGGCCACGCTGGGAGGCTCGGATGACGACCGACGAACAGGTGATCGACAGTCCGGCTGGGTGGGTCCGCGACCACATCCGGGAGTACGTCGAGAGTAACGGCGAGCGAGGTCACGAGTGGCGCCCCGGCGTCCACACGCTGCTGCTCACCACGCGTGGCCGCAGGTCAGGCCAGCTCCGGCGGACCGCCTTGATCTACGGCCGGGACGGTGACCGTTACCTCGTCGTCGCCTCCCATGGCGGCGACCCGCGGCATCCCACCTGGTATCTCAACCTGCTGGCCGATCCGCTGGTGCGGGTGCAGGTGGGAGCGGACGTCTTCGCGGCTCGCGCCCGCGCCGCCAAGCCGGACGAGAAGCCGGAGTTGTGGCGGACGATGGTCGCGATCTGGCCGGATTACGACGCGTACCAGGCCAGGACCGACCGGGACATCCCGGTGGTGATTCTGGAGCCGGTCGACGGCTGATCAACGGCCGGACCACCAGGCGTCGCTGTCCCCCGATCGGGGAGCCGGATCCCTCTCTCGGGCGAGGTGGTGAGCGGCCGGAGCGGGGATGGTCGAGCCATGTCGACCGATATCCGCGGCGAGCCGCTGGTTCCGCCCGGAAACGCTGCGGACGAGTCGGACGCCGGGACGTGGCCGGCACGCGTCCGCTGGTTGCCGCTGGTCGTCGTGGTCTGGGGCACGGGGTACGGCGGGCTGCGACTGATCTGGGCGGCCGGTGCCGCCCCGACGTTCCCCCCGCCTCACTCGGACGTCACGGCGACGCATGCCCTGGCGGGTGGGCTCGCGGTGGCGGCCGCCGCGATCGGGGTGGTGCTGTCCCGGATCCGCTCGTCGACGCCCGTGCTGGTCGCGGCGTGGCTGGTGGTCGTCGGCCTCGTCGCCACCGCCCCGATGCTGCTGCTGGACCTGGTCGGACGGGCGCTACCCGGATTGGGCCTACCGTGGCACGCCGGCGCGGCGGTGACCCGGCTGGGTGCCGTCGGCGGGGCGGGACTGCTCGGCCTTTTCCTCGTCGGCCAGCGGCCTCTGTGGCGGAGCGCCGGGTGTCGGTCCTGCCGGTCGTCGGCGCGTGGACCTGGCACGCCGTGGTGGGGTTGGATCGCCGGTTACCTGGCGGTCGCCGGTTGCCTGGTCCGGTTGGCTGCCCAACTCGCGGTGGAGTTCGGCCGTACCCCGTTCGCGGGCGGCGCCTCGGTCGTCGCGTTCGAGGTGGGGTTCCTGCTGGCGGGGGTGCTGTTGCCGCTGGCTCTGGTGCATACGTGGGGGCGGCGTTGGCCGCGTTGGGTGCGGCCGCTGGCCGGCCGCCGGGTCCCCCGGTGGCTGCCGCTGGGCCCGGCATTCGTCCTGTCGGCCGGTCTGGTCGTCTATTTCGGGGTGGGCATCGCGCAGCTGGCGGTCGAGACGGCGCGGGGCGAATCGCGGGGTCTCGGTCTGCCCCTGGCGTTCTTCTGGGTGGCGATGCCCGCGTACTGGATCTGGGGGTTCGGGCTGGGCGTCGCCGCGCTGGCCTACCGCGCGGCGACGCTGCCGCCGTGCCGGCGGTGTGCGGGGGCTACGCGGCCCACGGGAGCGGTCGGGACGCCGGCTCATCCGGCACGGTGACCCGGCCGGCGCTCGGCATGCAGACTAGCGCCTCGGCGGGGCCGTCGAGGACGGCGACCTGACGTTGCGCGCCGGCGGGCAGGATGGCCGTCGTGCCGGTGCCGACGGTCGTGGCGGTGCCCGCCACGGTGATGGTGAACGATCCGGCCAGCGGCATGAAGACCTGTTCGCGGTCGATGGTGTGCAGCGGGCCGCGCGCCCCGGCGGCCATCCGGACCCGCCACAGGCTCAGCTCTCGGCTGCCCACGCTCGGGGCGGCGAGGGTGGTCATCTGTCCGTTGGGGGTGGTGGTGGTCTGGGTGTCGGTGACGACGCGCACGGCGGCTCCTTAAGTCAACCTGCTTTACTTGCATGAGTAAAGGGGATTGATTCGCTCGTGTCAAGATGGTCGGGTGACCGCAGCCGATGACGACGACCCGTTGGCCGACGCCGAGCTGACCTTTCTGCTCGGGATGGGCTTCCAACTCGTGCTCGCCGAGTTCCTCCGCCGGATCGAGGCGGCCGGACACCGCGACCTGCGGCCCGTGCACGGACTGGCCTTCCAGGTGCTGCGCGGCGGCGGTGCCACAAGCTCCGAACTGGCCGACCGGCTCGGGGTGACCAAACAGGCCGCCGGGCAACTCGTCGACGAACTCGAGCGGCGCGGGTACGTCCGCCGGGAGCCGCACCCGTTGGGTGGCCGGCGCCGGCTGGTGGTGCTCACCGATCGGGCCCACGCGCATCTCGCCGTTGCCGGACAGGCCCTGCACGAGTTGGAGGCGGAGATCGCGGGGAGGCTGGGACCGGCCGTCGTGGCCGCGCTGCGGGTCGACCTGGCCGCACTGATCCGTGATCTCGCCGGCGACCGGCTGCCGCCACTGCGTCCGCTCTGGTGACCGGCCGGGCCGTCGGAAGGGTCGGCCGGTAGCCCGCCGGCCGACCGAACGTCCACTGGGGACCTCAAGTCCTGTCGATAGGACAGTTTGTCCGTCGTCGGAGTGGCGAACCTCCGTACCTTGCTGCTGGAGAAGATCGGTAAGGCACGGCGTCGGGGGTGGCGGTCGGTGAACCCGGACGCGCCCGGAAGAAGGGCGGTGAACCAGCGGTGATCGAGCGGAAGCGGCACGGCATGGGCGAGGGTCGGCCGCACGGCCGGCTCGACGTGTACGAGGTACGCCGGCCTCGGTTCCGGGCCCGGCCGTGGCGCCGGGGCGGCCTGGACCCGAGCGAGGTCTACGACTTCCTGGAACGGGCGGCCGACGAGATCGACCTACTGCACCGCGAACTCGTGGCCGGGCAGGCCGAGATCGAACGGTTGCGGGTCGCGCTGCACCACTGGCAGACCTGGCACCGACACTGCGGAATTCCCGACCTGCAATGGCCGATCAACCACGAGCCGGGGGAGTACCGGTGACCCCCCGGCACTGGGTGATCCACCTACCCACCCGACTGACCTCGTTCGACGCGGCGGCCCGCCTGGTCGAGCAGCTGCGGGACACAGTGGGCGGGCAGGTCTCCGCCGCCATCGACTTCACCGGGGCGACCCTCACCGAGAAGGACCGGTTGATGGTCCGGCACCCGGTCTTCTGCGACCGCCCGCTGCCTCGTGGGCACCGATGCGCCCTGCGCTACGACCACATCGGAGCCTGCCTGCCGCTACCCTGGCAGCGCGCCAGCTGAACCCTCGCATCCGGTGTCCCCGGCGAGGTCCGCCACCGGTGGCACCTGAGCCCAGGGACGGCGTGCCGCAGTCGAGGGCCCGACAGTCCCAACGAAGGCAGGGGCCTCTCGTCGCAAGATCAGCAGGATATCGGCTTGACCCAGGAACACTCCAGCCCATCGGGCGCCGCGGGAGCGGTGGGCGCCGCGGGAGGCGCCAGGCTCGTCGTGCCGCTCGCCGAGGCCGAGTACGTCGCCAGCGTGATCGCGATCGAGTCCTGCAACCCCGTGACCGAGGAGGCGAGGTAGTTGTTCATCAGGATCGAGAAGGCAAGCACATGTCCGTCGGCGTCGGTGACGTAGCCGGACAGCGAGGACACCCCGGTCAAGCTTCCCGTCTTGGCGTGCACGTTGTCCGCCGCGGGCGTTCCTCGCATCCGATTGCGCAGGGTGCCACCGACGAAGCGGTCCGCGTTACCGGCGATGGGCAACGCCGCGTACCAGGACTGGAACCATGGCTCCGCGCGCGCGGCGACCAGCAGGTCGGTGAACTCGGCGGGCGGCACGAGGCTGCGCCGGGACAGACCGGAGCCGTCGGCGAGCCGAAGGGTGGCGGTGTCCACGCCGACACTCGCGGCATAGTCGCGGATGCCGGTCAACCCGGCCGGCCAGGTGCCCGCGTCCGCGACCCGCCGCCCGATGGACTTGGTCAGCACTTCGGCGTGCCCGTTGTTGGACAGCTTGAGGAACGGCACCATCAGGTCGGTCAGCGGCATCGATCGATGCGTGGCGACCGGCGTCGCCCCCGCCGGGGTGGCCCGGCCCGGGACGGTGCCGCCCAGCACGCGGACGCCGTGGGCGGTGAGCGCCCGCCGGAAGACGTCGGCGGCCAGCCCGGTCGGTTCCCAGACGGAGATCCAGTCACTGCTCGCGCTCCCGTCGACCGCGAGCTGGCCGGTGACCACGATGGTGTTCGTGCCGTGCTGACGCTCGAACGAGATGGTGTCGCTGCCGGTGGCCACGGTCGAGGCGCGGTTCTCGATCTTCACGTACCCGTTGGGTGGGGTCATGGTGATCGTTGGCGGCGAGCCGGCGGTGACGCCCGGGGTGGCCGTCACGATCACGTTGCCGGCGTCGTAGTCGGTGTCCGGCGCGACGGTGAGCGCGGAGACCTGAGCGGCGTAGTACGCGGTCTCGTCGTCCCAGGCCCAGTCGGAACCGAGCCGGGTGGCGTCGAACCAGGTGTCGTCGGCGACCAGGTTGCCCATGACCGTCCGGATGCCAGCGGCCGAGACCTGGGCGGCCAACCGGTCGTAGTCGGCGGCCAGCATGGTCGGGTCACCGGTTCCACGCAGGTAGAGGTCACCGCGCAGAACCTTGCCGCGCCGGGGGCTGTTGACGCGGACCTCCGTGGTGAATCGGTGATCATCGCCGAGGATCTCCAGGGCGGCGGCGGAGGTGAGCAGCTTGGCGTTGGACGCCGGAAGCAGTCGACGGTCCCCGTTGCGGTTGTAGAGCACCCGGCCGGTGGAGGTGTCGACGACCACGACACCGGCCTGGGCGCCGGCCAACCGGCCGTCAGCGAGGATTCCGTCTATCGTGGCGGCCAGCCGGGTCTCGGCCGGCGTCGGCGCCTGTGCGGTGGCGGTGGGGGAGGCCGTGGTGCCGGCGAGCCCGACGAGCGCGGCAAGCGCGAGGCCCCGGATGAAGTGATGGCGATGCATGCGGTGATGCTGCCACGAAGGTGCTCTATGCACCATGTGCTGACCAGCAGGCCCTCATCAGGGCGCCCGCGGTCCGGCCGGTGCTCACCCGAGTAACGCGCGCAGTCTGTCGCGGTGTTCGTCAATGGCCATTGCCGCGTCTTCCAACCCCGCGTCCCGCAACACCCGCACCATGTCGGCCATCACCTCCCGCTCGGCGGCGAACCAGGCGACCGGATCGCGGGCCACCGTCACGGACACCCGCTCCGGACAGTGGACCGGCACCGCCTCGGTGACCGTCCCCCGGGCGGCGCGGGACAGCATTTCCGCCACGGCGACCCGGGCCAACACCAGCCACCCGTCGACCACGCGCTCCAGGGCGGCATGCCACGGCACCGTCCGGACCGCTGCCGGGTGGTGTTCCCGGGCGTAGAGCCGGACCACCGCCGGTAGCCGAAAGCGCGGCTGTCCGAGCACGTCGAGGCCGGCATCGCTGACCAACCGGGCGTCGAGCAGTTCCCGGAGCACGGCACCACCGGCCGGCCGGTCGAGGCCGACCAGTCGCGTCGACATCCACTCGGTGAAGCTGCTCAGCTCCAACCCGCCGAGCAGCCCGAACGCCGTGGCGGCGAGGGGAGACAGGGACCGGTGGGACTCGCGCAGCCGGGGCCGGATCGCCAGGTCGCCGTGGCTCAACTCGTCCAGCCTGTACCTTTCGTCGGCCAACCGGGCCAGCAACGCGCCGGCCGTCCAGCGTGGATGGACGGACAGCTTGGCGCCCAGGATCCGTACGGCGAGAGGCAGCCCCCCGCAGATCGCGACCAGTTCGCCCACGGCACCGAGGTCTTCGACGACACGTCGTTCCCCGGCGATGTTGCTCAGCAGGCGAATCGAATCCGGGACGGTCAGCGGAGGCAGGTCGACGGTGGTGACGCCGGGCAGTCCGGTCAGCGGCAACCGGCTGGTGACGATGACGGCCGAATCCGCGGTCGGCAGGAATGGCATCACCTGGGCGTGACCCACCGCTCCGTCGAGGACCAGCAGAAGCCGACGGCCGGCCAGCGTCGACCGCAGGAGCGCGGCTCGGGCGTGGGGATCGGGCGGGACCCGGGCCAGGCCCGGGTCGAGCGTGTGGAGTAACCGTCCTATCGCCTCGGCCGGATCCGCCGTGGCCGACCCGTCGAGTGCGACGAATACCTGACCGTCCGGAAACCACGACGCGACGGCGTGCGCCAGGTGCACCGCGAGCGCGCTCTTGCCGATTCCGGCCGGGCCGGAGATGGCGACGAACCGAGCCTCTCCGGCGGCGGGACTCAGCGCGGCGCGCAGGGTGCGCAGCTCACTCTCGCGGCCGACGAAGTCGGGCAGATCGCCTGGCAGTCCGCGGGGAGCCGGCACATCCGGTCGAGTCGCCGCGTCCGGTTCGGTCGCGCCGGACCGTGCCGGGGCGGCCGTGGGGCGGTCATTGACCGGGCCGCTGGCCCGGGTCACCCGGCCCGACCAGTGCTGGAGCAGCCCGATCTCCACGAACTCCGCCCGCGCGTCGCCGGCCAGTCGGAGCGCGACGGCCAACTGCTCGATGGTGCGGGGCCGCGGGCATCGTCGACCTCGTTCCATCTCGCCGATCGATCGGGAGCTGACACCGGCCTGCTCGGCGAGTGTTTCCTGAGTCATCCGCCGGGCCACCCGATGGTGCTTGAGTAAGTTCGCGAACCTATCCATGGACACCTCCCCGAATGGTGCGATCGGCAGCGTAACGGACGGCCGCCGGATTGCTTCGATCAATATCACCGGGCCGGCGCCGGACGGTGTCGACAACCGACGTGTCGGGTCCAACGTCCGGCCTGACGTCCGGTCGAAGGTCCAGATGAACGTCCTGCTCAACGTCGTGGTGAGGGGTTACCCATCCGATTTAGATGGGTGAATCGGTCGCATGGCGCGACCAGATACGGAGGAGGTTCCGGTGACTCGGATGGTGACGACGCTGGCCGACCGGATCGTGGGCATGGTCGTGCCCCGGATCGAGGCCCAGGCGGCAGACACGTGCTACGAGAAGTTCTGCTACTGCCGCGGCATCACGCTCTACACCCAGTACTGCTGCCCGGTATTCGGGTGCAAGTCGTGCCGGCGCGTCGGCGACGGCTGCTGATGCCCACCGGCCGCCGGAACCCGCGATCCAGCGGGTCCGGCGGCCAATCCCGCTCGACTTGATGCCAACCCGTCACGTGCCGAGGAGCCCGATGAACTATTCAGATGTTGTGAGCGCCCTGATCGGGCTGCTGGCCGCCGTCAATCTGCTCTTCACCTTCGGCGTTGTCAGGCGACTGCGGGAACACACCGAGGAACTGGCCACACTGCGCGGCAGAAATACCCGGGACGACAACATCGCCCTGCCCGCCGGAACGCGGGTCGACGGGTTTACCGCCGAGACCGTCGACGGACACCCGATCACCCTCGAATCGCTTGGCAGTCGCCCGTTGCTCGGCTTCTTCTCCCCGTCCTGCACCCCCTGCAAGGAGCGGCTGCCTCGCTTCGTCGCGTACGCGGCCAGCCGGCCCGGGGGCCGTAACGGTGTGCTGGCCGTCGTCTCCGGTACGCCGGAGGAGGCCAGCCCGCTCGTTGGCCAACTCCAGCCGGTAGCCACCGTGGTGGTGGAGGCAGATCAGGGCCCGGTGCAGCGGGCCTTCGCCGTCGAGGGCTTCCCGGCATTCGTCCTTGTGCAGGATGGCAGGGTCCAGGTGTCGGACTACGAGCTGTCGTCGATCACCGAGGTTGACAGTACGGCCGTGCCGGCGATCGGCTGAGCCGGACCATGGTCGTTCGGTCCGCGGCTCGCGCCGTGTCGCTTGCCCGCCGCGCCGCGCCCCACCACCTGACCGGCTACCTCGCCGTCCAGGTGGTGGGCGGGTTGACCCCGCTCGCCGCGGCCTGGCTGACAAAGGCGGTGGTGGACCGCCTCGCCGTGGCTCCGGTCCGGTGGGGGGACATCGTGGGACTCACCGTGGCACTCGCCGCGGTGGGCGTCACCGCCGCGCTCTCCCCACACGCCAACCGCTACCTGCGGTTGGAGCTGGAACGGCGGGTACGGCTGGAGTGCACGGGCCGGCTGTACGCCGCCGTGGACCGGTTCACCGGCCTTGACCGGTTCGAGGACCCCGCGTTCCTCGACCACCTGCAGACGGCCCAGTCCTCCGGGATCAACGGCCCGGGTGAAGTGGTCGACAGTGGCCTCGGCCTGCTGCGGTCGCTGATCGTCGTGCTCGGCTTCGCCGGCACGTTGCTCCTGCTCGGGCCGTGGGTGGCGGTGGTGGTGCTGGCCAGTGCCGCACCGGCGATGGTGGCCGAGGTCGCGGTGAGCCGGCGGCGGGCCGACATGATGGCGCGGATCGGGCCGGCGCAACGCCGGGAACTGTTCTTCGCAAGCCTGCTCACCAACGCGGACGCCGCCAAGGAGGTCCGGCTGCTGGGAGTGGGGCGGTACCTGTGGCGGCGGATGACCACGGAGATCCGCACCATCAACCGGGAACATCGCCGGGTCGACCGGCGCGAACTGACCGTGCAGGCCGCTCTGGCGCTGCTGAGCGCGTTGGTCACCGGCGGACTCCTGCTGTTCGCGGTCCGCTCGGCGGTGACCGGCGAGCTGTCCATCGGCAGCGTCGTGCTGGTGGTGGCCGCGGTCGGCAGCGTCCAGGCCGCCCTCGCCGGCCTCGTCACCGACACGGTTTCCGGTTACCAGGCGCTCCTGCTGTTCCGGCACTACCTGGTCGTCGTCGACGCGGGCCCAGACCTGCCCGTGCCGGCACATCCCCGTCCCGTGCCCGGGCTGCGGTCCACAATCGAGCTGCGCGACGTCTGGTTCCGGTACGCCGACGACCAACCCTGGGTCCTTCGCGGCGTGGACCTGCTGATCCCGGCCGGACGGACCACCGCGGTGGTCGGCCTCAACGGCGCCGGAAAGTCGACCCTGGTCAAGCTCCTGTGCCGGCTCTACGACCCCGACCGGGGGGCTGTGCTCTGGGACGGGGTGGACCTGCGGGAGTTCGATCCGGTCGAGTTGCGGGCCCGGATCCGTACCGTGTTCCAGGACGCCGTGGCCTACGACCTGTCGGTGCGCGAGAACATCGCCATGGGCGATCTCACGGCGTTGACCGACCGGGCCAGGATCGAGGGCGCCGCGCGAACCGCGGGCGTCCACGACGTCCTGCGCCGGCTACCCCGAGGGTACGAGACGCTGCTCACCCGAAGTTTCTTCGCCGAGCCGGGCGAGGACGACCCGGACGCCGGCGTGGTGCTTTCGGGCGGTCAGCAGCAACGCCTGGCCATCGCCCGCGGCGTCCTTCTCGACCGGGCGGACCTGCTCATCCTCGACGAACCGAGTTCGGCACTGGACGCCGAGGCGGAACACGACGTCCACACCAGGCTGCGCGCGGTCCGGCAGGGCCGCACCGGACTGCTGATCTCCCACCGATTGGGCGTGGTCAGGGAGGCCGATGTGATCGTGGTGCTTGCCGGTGGCGAGGTCACCGAACGCGGAAGCCATGCCGAGCTGATGGCCCTCGGTGGTGCGTACGCGGGTCTGTTCGAATTGCAGGCGGCGGGCTACCGCCCCATGACGGCGGAGGCCATGCCATGACGGCACCCCTGGTCGGCACGGTGCTACTGCTGCTCGTCGTCAGCCTGGTGGCGTTGCGCCGCCGGGTGGTCCTCGTCACGGTGACCGGGCTGAGCATGGCGCCGACGTTCCTCCCCGGCGACCGGTTGCTGGTACGCCGGGTGCCGACCGGCCGGATCCGGCGCGGTGACGTGATCGTGCTGCGGGTGGCGGAAACGTGTCGACGCGGCGACTCCACGGGGCGTCGGAGCGCGCCGTGGCTGGTGAAGCGGGTGGCTGCCGTGGCCGGCGACCCGGTGCCCGGCGTGCTGCCGGAGTGGTTGCGGGGACCCGGGGTGGTCGCACCGGCCACGTTCGTGGTGCTCGGCGACAACGCCCCGCTCAGCCGCGACTCGCGGCAGTTCGGGGCGGTGCCGGCCACGGGGGTGCTCGGGGTGGTGCGCTGCCGTATCGGTCGCCGATCCGCACCGGTCGGGGATCGACCAAGGGCGGGCGGCCGGTCCGCGACCGCCGAGCCGCAGTACGCCGCCGGGGCGTCACCTCGGCCGGGAGACTGAGAGTCCGGTCCGTGCCTCCGTCCGCACGCCGATGTTCGCCGCCCGGCGGCTGCCTACCGTTCGCACATGACCACAACGCTTATCGTTCGACGCACCGGCCGGGGAACGTGGGCGGCCCACGACGTGGCGGGCCGACCCGTCGGCACGATGCACACCGGCCGGGGACTGGCCACCGCCGAACTCCGCGCCGCGAGTGGTGTCTGGACGGCCCGGGCCGGTGCCCGTGGCCGGTGCCGGGTGACCGCAGGGCCGGCCGACCGGCCGCACCTGCGGCTCGAGCCACCGCACGCGCAGATCACCGGAGTGGGCGGTCCGGTCCGCTGGAACCTGGGCCGGAATCTGCGCCAGTACCGCGGCACGCTGGCGAGCGGCACGGGTCGGATCGCCGCTCGTACCCGGGCTTTCGCCGGTGGTGCCGTCGAGGCCGAGGTGGAGGGCCAATGGCCCGACCTGGTGGTACTCGCCGTGTGCTTCGCGGTGCTCACCCGCAAGCGCCGCGACCAGATGCTGGCTCTCCAGATCGCCGTGATCACTTCGCCCGGCCCGCGTTGACGGCCTCGGCGGTCACGCGGTGGGGTGGGGACCGTCGGGGTGTGGGCCGTGCCGGGTCGGCATGCCCTTGAGCACCAGCGGGGCCACCAGCGCCGCGAGCAGACCGCCGAGCAGTGGGAAGAGGATGAACAGCCAGAGCTGGGAGAGGGCCTTGCCGCCCTCGAAGATCGCCGGACCGAACGACCGGGCCGGGTTGACGGAGGTGCCGTCCAGGGTGATTCCTACCAGGTGCACCACGGCGAGTGCGATGCCCACCACGAGGCCGACGAAGCCCGCGTACTCCGTGCGACTTGTCACCACCAGCACCACGAGGACGAACAGGAAGGTGAGGATCGTCTCCAGCACCATCGCGCCGCCCATGTTGATGTTCGTCCCGTACGAGTTGGTGCCCAGCGCCCCGGTCTGGTCCACCACGTCACCCCAGTTCACCAGCCCCCAGAGGATGAACGACGCGACAAGTGAGCCGAGGAACTGGGCGATCCAGTACGCGATCGCGCCCTGAATGGTGATCTTGCCGCTGAGGAGTACGCCCAGGGTGACGGCCGGGTTGAGATGGCTTCCGGAGAGCGGAAAGAGCGTGTAGGCCAGCACGAGCATGATGAAGCCGAAGCTCAGAGCGACGACCACCACACCGCCCTCGACCAGGGCGGCGATGGCGCTGCCGACGCCGAAGAAGACCAGCAGCAGGGTGCCGAGGAACTCCGCGGCGTACCGGTTGGGGCTCTCCATGACGACCTCCTGGCGTCACACTAGGTGACGTCGGGGCCGTAACCAGGAAAAACACCGGATATTGCGAGGTGGTGTGCGGGCGCGGGTGGCGGCCATGGCGCGCGGCCCTGCCGGCCCGATTTGACGCATCCGGCGGCAGCGGGCATGGTGGGTTGCGAACGGCCGTTGATTTGCCCATTTCGATAACGAACGATCTTGCCCCTTTCCGGGCGCGGTGCGCGCCTGATGCCGGGCATTTCCCCGTGTGCTCGCCGAGGGCTACCGCAGCCCGTGCCGGGTGACCGTGAACGAGAACCCCCACGAGGAGACTTCATGCTTACGCTGACCGACAACGCCGTGCTGGTGATTCGTGATCTGACCACCCAGCAGCAGGTGCCGGACGGCGCCGGCCTGCGGATCGCCACCGACCAGCAGGCAGGCGCACTCACCCTGGCCCTCGCCGAGCAACCGGCCCAGGGCGACCAGGTGGTGGACAACTCCGGCGCCCGGATCTTCCTTGACCCCGACGCTGCCCAACTGCTCGATGACAAGGCCCTCGACGCGGCGGTTGACGAGCAGGGTGCCGTCCAGTTCGGCTTCGCCGAGCAGCCCCAGGCCTGACCGCGCGGACAGGCGAGCAAACTCGTCCGCCCGGTCTCCCCGGTTCCGGGGAGACCGGGCGGACGTATGTTGTCACCGGCTGCCGGTAGCGTGACGCGGGTGGCCGACGTGATCGACGGTGAGACATTCCGCGACCTGGACTGGTACGGCGAGGAGCTGGCGGACCGGGCGTACGCGAACTGCGAATTCCAGCGCGTTGACCTGAGCGAGGCCGATCTCCGCAGTTGCACCTTCACCGACTGCACCTTCGGCAACGTCACGTTCAACGCCTCCCGGCACACCGACTCGGCGTTCCTGCGCTGCACCTTCACTCGATGTAACCTCTTCGACGCCGAGTTCGCCGGGTGCAAGTTGACCGGCAGCGCGTTCGTCGACTGCGATGCGCGCCCGCTGCGGATCACCGGCGGCGACTGGTCGTTCGTCACGTTGTCCGGCGCTGACCTGCGCGGCGTCAGCATCCAGGCGGTGCGGATGCGGGAGGTCGACCTCAGCGGCGTCAACTGCTCCGAAGCGTCCCTCGTGGACGTGGACCTGTCCGGCGCCGTGCTGCGCGGGACCAACCTGTCGGGGTGTGACCTGCGGGGGAGTGACCTGAGCGCGCTCGACGCGCGCGCCGCCACGATCACTGGCGCGCGGATCAACCCCGAGCAGGCCGTGGTGCTCGCCCAGACGCTCGGATTCACTGTGGGTTGAGTCGCCGGCGGGTTCTCGCGACCAGTCGTCGCGCGCGCCGTGCAACTGGTGCCTGGGCAGAGGCGAAACGGGCAGTCAGGGCGGCGAACCCGGCTGAATCAGGGTGAATCTCGCATAGTCCGGCTAGTGGTCGATTCGAGGTCGTCGCCGCCGAACGCGTGTGCCGACCAGCCGGTTCTGCTGCTAGCTTCCTCGCGCCGACTTCGACATAGTGAAGCCGGACGTGGTGCTGGCGGACGATGTAAGGCGGGAGATCATGCGGACCTCGGCTGGCGTGCGGTGACGGCGACCGCCTCGGACTTCGATCTGGCCGCCCTCGGCGCGGCGGTCCGGACCGCCCGTCGCGCCCGCGGCATGACCGTGGAGGTGCTCGCCCGGGCCGCGAACGTCAGCGCCGGCCTGATCAGCCAGGTGGAACGCGGACAGGGCAATCCGTCGTTCCTGACGCTGCGCAAGCTGGCCGAAGCGCTCGGGCTGCCGGTGGCGCACTTCGTCCAGGGGCCGCCCAGCAGCGGCATGGTGGTCCGGGCCGGGCAGCGCAAGCGGTTGCACCTGCCGGAGGGGGATCTGGTCTACGAGTTGCTGACCCCTGGATTGCAGGGCAAGCTCGAAGTCCTGCGGACCCAGGTGCCGCCCGGCTGGACGAACCGGGCGAAACCGTTCCTGCACGACGGGGAGGAGTGCGTGCACCTCCTGTCGGGCCGGATCGACGTGGTGGTCGGCGGCGACCGGTACACGCTCGACGAGGGCGACTCGATCACGTACGAGGCGTCCCGGCCGCACTGGTACGCCAACCGGTCGACCGAGCCGGCGATCATCCTCGGGGTGGTCACGCCGCCATCCTTCTGATCTCGATCGGTTGACATCCACCCTGGTGGCGAGCATGATTCATCTTCATTATCTTGAAGGCCGAGGGGGGACAGTGCTGACGACGACGAGACACCGGTTGGCTGGCGCCGCGCTGGCGCTGACTCTCGGGGTGCTGGCCGGATGCAGCGGTGGCGAAAGCGTCGACGTCGACGGCGAGGGGGCGAACGGCGGCGGTGCCGGCGGAACCCTCAACGCCGCCATCGGCGGCGAGCCGGACCAACTCGACCCGCACAAGACCTCGGCCTACTACAGCTTCCAGGTGCTGGAGAACGTCTTCGACACGCTTGTCGAGCCGGACGCCAACCTGGAGATGAAGCCGTCCCTGGCCACCAAGTGGACCACCAGCGACGACCAGCTCACCTGGACCTTCACCCTGCGCGACGGGCTCACGTTCTCCGACGGCTCGCCGCTGACGTCCAAGGACGTGAAGTACTCGTACGACCGGATCATCAACGAGAAGCTGAACAACGCGTACAAGTTCGGCACTGTGAAGTCCGTGACCGCGCCCGACCCGGCCACCGTGGTCGTCGAGCTCTCCGCCCCGACCCCGAACCTGCTGGCCAACCTCGGCGGCTTCAAGGGCGTCGCGATCGTGCAGCAGGCCAACGTGGAGTCCAACGACATCACCACCAAGCCGGTCGGCAGCGGGCCGTTCCAGGTGGCGAGCTACACCTCCGGCGACAGCATCAAGCTGACCCGCAACGACAACTACTGGGGCGAGAAGCCGAAACTGTCCGGCGTCACCTTCAGCTTCGTGAAGGACCCGACGGTGGCCCTGCAGAACCTGCAGAGCGGGCAGGTGCAGTGGACCGACAACCTGCCGCCGCAACAGGTGCCCGCCCTCAGCGAGAGCGATGACATCACCGTCCAGCGGGTGCCCTCCAGCGACTACTGGTACCTGGCACTCAACCAGGCACGCAAGCCGTACAGCGACGTGAACGTGCGGCGGGCGATCGCCTTCGCGCTGGACCGGGAGGCGATCACCAAGGCCGCGAAGTTCGGGCTCGCCACGGTGAACCAGACCGCGATCCCGCGCAGCAGCGAAACCTGGTACTACGACTACGCGCCCTACAACCGCAATCTCGACCAGGCCAGGCAGTTGCTCGGCCAGGCCGGTGTCAGCGGGCTGACAATGGATCTCATGGTCACCAGCGAGTACCCGGAGACCGTCACCGCCGCCCAGGTGATCGCCGCTCAGCTCAAGGAGATCGGCATCACCGTCAACATCCGTACGCTGGACTTCGCGCAGTGGCTCGACGAGCAGGGCAAGGGCAACTTCGACGCCTTCATGCTCGGCTGGCTCGGCAACGTCGACCCGGACGAGTTCTACTACGCCCAGCACCACAGCAAGGGCACCTTCAACTTCCACAAGTACGCCAACCCCGCCGTGGACAAGCTGCTCGACCAGGCCCGCACGCAGACGGACCAGGGAGCCCGCAAGCAGCTCTACGACCAGGCGGCCAAGCAGATCGTCGACGACGCCAGCTACATCTACCTCTACAACCCGGACGTGGTGCAGGGCTGGTCGCCGAAGGTTTCCGGATACGAGGCCCGTACCGACCGGGCGATCCGGTTCCGCGACGTCGGCCTCGCCGGGTGAGCTGACGTACGACATGGGGCGGTTCATCCTGCGCCGGCTGCTCCAGTCGGCCGTGGTCCTGCTCGGCGTGACGCTTGTCGTGTTCCTGCTGCTGCAGCTGGTGCCGGGCGACCCGGTCCGGGTCGCCCTCGGCACCCGCTTCGACCCGGACACCTACCAGGCGCTACGCGACCGCGCCGGGTTGAACGACCCGATCCCCGTGCAGTACGTCAACTACGTGGGCAATGCCCTCACCGGTGATCTCGGCGTCAGCTTCCGCAGCGGGCAGCCGGTCAGCAGCATCGTGCTCGACCGGTTGCCGGCCACCTTGTCCCTCGCCTTCACCGCCCTCCTGCTCGCCGTGCTGATCGCCCTGCCGCTGGGCGTGCTCTCGGCCGTCCGCAGCGGTTCGGTGTTCGACCACGCGGCGCGGGTGTTCAGCCAGTTCGGGGTCTCGGTCCCCGACTTCTGGATGGGCATTCTCGGCATCCTGCTCTTCGCCGGGGTGCTGGGCTGGTTGCCCCCGTCCGGATACGTGGCGCTGACCGAGGACCCCGGGCGCTGGGCGTCCCACGTCCTGCTGCCGGCGGCCACCATCGGACTCGTCACCGCGTCGATCCTCACCCGGTTCATCCGCTCCTCGGTGCTGGAGGTGCTGGCCGAGGACTACGTCCGGACCGCCGAGGCGAAGGGGCTGCGGGCCCGGATCGTGGTGCTGCGGCATGTGCTGCGAAACGCCCTGATCCCGGTGGTCACCGTGGTGGCGGTGCAACTCGCCAGCATGCTCGGTGGCGTCATCGTCATCGAGGTGCTGTTCGCCTGGCCCGGCATCGGCCGGCTCACCTACGACGCCGTCCAGGCCCGGGACTATCCGGTCCTGCAGGGCGCGGTGCTCCTGGTGGCCGCCCTGTTCCTGCTCGTGAACCTGCTTGTCGACATCCTCTACGCCCGGCTCGACCCGCGGATCTCAGTGCGATGAGCGGGGGTGACGACAGCACCGTGGGGCAGGATCACGACGCCGCCGTGCGTCCGGGTCACGACAGCACCGCGCGCCGTGTGCTGTCCGCGCTGCGACACGATCCGCCGGCGGTCGTCGGCACCGTCGTCCTGGTCGTCCTCCTGGTGGTGGGCGTGGCCGGGCAGTGGCTGGCCCCGTACGGGATCAACGACGTGAACGTGGACCAGATGCTGCGGCCACCCACCTGGTCCCATCCCTTCGGCACCGACGAACTGGGCCGGGACGTGCTGAGCCGGGTCCTCGTCGCGGCCCGCGTGTCGCTACAGGTCGGCGTGGTCAGCGTCGGCATCGCCCTCGTCGTCGGGGTCTTCCTCGGCCTGGTCGCGGGTTACTACCGCGGCTGGGTCGACAACGTCCTGATGCGCTGCATGGACGTGCTGTTCGCCTTCCCGGTGCTGCTGCTCGCGGTGGCCATCGTCGCCGTCCTCGGACCGGGCCTGTCCACCGCGATGGTCGCCATCGGGGTCGTGTACACGCCGATCTTCGCCCGGGTCACCCGCGCCAGCGTGCTCTCCGTCCGCGAGCAGGTGTTCGTCCGGGCGGCGGTTTCCATCGGTACGTCCGACCTGCGCATCATGCGCCGTCACGTGCTGCCGAACATCACCGCGCCGCTCATCGTCCAGACCTCGCTGTCCCTGGCGTTCGCCATCCTGTCCGAGGCGGCGCTGTCCTTCCTCGGGCTGGGCATCCAGCCACCCGACCCGTCCTGGGGACGGATGTTGTTCGACGGACGCGGCTTCGTCACCGACGCCTGGTGGCTCGGGGTGTTCCCGGGCGCGGCGATCTTCCTCACCGTTCTCGCCTTCAACCTGGTCGGTGACGCGCTGCGGGACGTGCTGGACCCGCGGCAGCTCACCGTCAGCGAAGCGCGCCGGAGCACCACATGACGACCGAACCCGTGCTGTCCATCGAGGACCTCACCGTTACCCTCGGCACCCGCCGGGGACCGGCCCGCGCGGTGGCTGGCGTCGACTGGTCGGTGGGTCGGGGCGAGACCTTCGCCCTGGTGGGTGAGTCCGGCAGCGGCAAGAGCATGAGCGTGCTGGCCGCCACCGGGTTGGCTCCCCGTTCCGCCAGCATCACGGGCCGGGTGCGCCTGCTCGGCGAGGACCTGACCGCGATGCCGGCCGACCGTCGCCGCCGGATGCGCGGCCGGCACATCGGCTTCGTGTTCCAGGACCCGATGACCTCGCTCAATCCCGTGCTCACGGTGGGCCGGCAGGTCGCCGAAGCCGGCGAGGAACACCTCGGGCTCAGCCGGGCGCAGGCCCGGGAACGCGCCGTCGAACTGCTGGACCTGGTGGGCATTCCGTCGGCGCGGCAGCGGATCGACGCGTACCCGCACCAGTTCTCCGGCGGGATGCGGCAGCGGGTGGTGATCGCGATGGCGCTGGCCTGCGAACCGGATCTGCTGATCGCCGACGAACCGACCACCGCGCTCGACGTCACCACCCAGGCGCAGATCATCGAACTCGTCGCCGACCTGCAACGGCGGCTCGGCACGGCGGTCGTCTGGATCACCCACGATCTCGGCGTGGTGGCCGGGATCGCGGACACCGTCGCCGTCATGTACGGCGGACGGATCGTGGAGCAGGGGCAGGTGGACGACGTGTTCGCCAGCCCTGCCCACCCGTACACCCGGGCCCTGCTCGCCGCCCGCCCCGACCCGGCACATGCCGGCGGTGATCTGCCCGCGATTCCCGGTGCCCCGCCGAGCCCGCTCGACCTGCCCGCCGGCTGCGCCTTCTGGCCCCGCTGCCCGGTCCGCGGCGACGCCCGCTGCGAAACCGAGCTGCCTCCGCTCACCGAGGTGGGCCCGGGTCACCGGGTCCGCACCTTCTATCCGGGGAGGACGGCGTGACGGGCGAGGACCGGGGAACGGGTTCGGCCACCACGGGCGAGGACCGCGAGACGGGTTCGGCCGGCACGGGGTCGGCCGCTCCGGACGTCGTCGCCGAACTCGACGACCTGAAGGTGTGGTTTCCCGGGCGCGGTGGCGCGGTGCGCGCGGTGGACGGAGTGTCGCTGCGGATCCACCGGGGGGAGACGCTCGGGCTGGTCGGCGAGTCCGGCAGTGGCAAGTCCACGACCGGCCTGGCGCTGCTGCGGTTGGTGGATCCGACGTCGGGGCGGATCAGGGTGGCCGGCGAGGACGTTACCGGCTGGTCCCGGCGCCGGCTGCGCGGTTTGCGGCGCCGGGTCGCCATGGTGTTCCAGGATCCGCACGCCTCCCTCGACCCGCGCCGGACGGTGGCCGCCAGCATCGCCGAACCCCTTGTCGTGCACGGGCTCGCCGAGCGCGGCGCCGCCCGCCGGCGCCGGGTCCAGGAACTGCTGGACATGGTCGGACTACGCCCCGATCTGGCGGACCGGCACCCGCACGAGCTGTCCGGCGGCCAACGGCAGCGGGTCGGCATCGCGCGCGCCCTGGCCGGCGAGCCGGACCTGATCGTCCTGGACGAGCCGATCGCCTCCCTCGACCTCAGCGTGCAGGCGCAGATCATGAACCTGCTGCGGCGGCTCCAGCGGGACCTCGGGCTCACCTACCTGTTCATCGCCCACGACCTGGCGGCGGTGGAGCACATGAGCGACCGCGTCGCCGTGATGTACCTCGGTCGGATCGTGGAGACCGGTTCGCCGGCCCATATCTACCAGCGACCCGCCCACCCCTACACGGCGGCCCTGCTGTCCGCGGTGCCGGTGGCCGACCCGCGGGTCGAGCGGCAGCGCCAGCGCATCATCCTCACCGGCGACATCCCCAGTCCGGTCGACCCGCCGAGCGGCTGCCGGTTCCGTACCCGGTGCCCGCAGGCCCAACCGGACTGTGCCGAGACCGATCCGGTGCTGGCCGAGGCTCCGGGGCAGTCCGACGCGCCGGCCGGTGAGGAGCAGCGGGCGGCATGCCTGTACGCCGTCGACGCGGTCCACCGGATGCGCGCCTAGGACCTAGGGTCCTGGCCTGCCAGCGGCACCGGGTGGCAGGATGGGTGCCACATGACCAATCTTGACTTCTGTTTCGACAGCCTGGACGGGTTGTCGGTGGGCGACAGTCTGGGCGCCCAGTTCTTCGTACCGGGCAACTCGTTCGCGGACCTCGCCGCCGGACGGCTGCCTCCCGGGCCCTGGCCGTGGACCGACGACACCGAGATGGCCTGTTCCGTCGTCGCCGAGTTGCGGCACGGTGGGCCGATCGATCAGGACCGGCTGGCCGCCGCCTTCGCCGAACGGTTCGAGCCATACCGGGGGTACGGCGGTGGTGCCGTCGTCATCCTGCGGCAGATCCGTGCAGGGGTGGCCTGGTCGGAGGCTTCCCGGGCCGCCTTCGGCGGGCAGGGCTCGATGGGAAACGGCGCCGCGATGCGGGTGGCCCCACTCGGGGCGTACCACTGTGGTGATTCTCGTGCGGCGGCGCTGGAGGCGATGCGGTCGGCGCAGGTCACCCACGCCCACGCCGAGGCCGTGCTGGGGGCCGTCGCCGTGGCTGTCGCCGCGGCCGAGGCCGGCTGGGCCCGCCACACGCGCGACCGACCCGAGCCGGGCGTCTTCCTCGACCTGGTGCTGCCGTACCTGGTCGACAGCCGGGTGCGGACCGGGGTCGAGCGCGCCCACCGGCTGCTCGGCGCGAGCGTGGCGGAGGCGGCCTACGAGTTGGGCAACGGTTCCCAGGTGTTGGCGCAGGACACCGTGCCGTTCGCGCTCTGGGCGGCGGCCACGTTCCTCGACGACTATTCCTCGTCGATCAGCGCCTGCGTGGAGGCGGGTGGGGATGTCGACACCACGGCCGCCATCGTCGGCGGCATCGTCGGGGCGTACACCGGACCCGCCGGAATCCCCGCTGGCTGGCTGGACAGCCGGGAGCCGCTGCCGGACTTCGCCCACCGCCCCTTCCCGGTAGCCGGCGCAGCTGGCGGATGATGGCGCGGTGACGGGGGACGAGGCCCGGCCGGACCGAGGCGACATCATCGAGATCGGTGGACCGATCCGGGAGGACGGCACGCCCCGACGGCGGCGACCGCCCTGGTTGCTCTGGCTGCCGCTGGTGCTGCTGGCCGGCATCGGGTTGGCCGTGTACGCACGCACCGACGGCGGGCCGGAGCGACCGGTAACCACCCCGTCCGCCACCGGCTCCCCCGCGGTCCCAGGGGCGTCCACGGCCCCGACCGGGACCGCGCCGGTGGTCACCGAGGTGGGTCGCCCGCTGCTCGGGATCACCGACGGCTACGAGCTGTACGGCCGGGGGCCCGACTCGGTGGTCCGGATCGAGTTCGCCAAGGGCCGGGTGACGGTCACCCCGGTGCCGACGCTGGCCAGCAGCGGTGCGGTGAACTTCCTGGTGGGTCCGGATCTGGTGGTGATCCGGCCGCGCGACGCGGTGCCGGGTTACGTGGTCCCGGACGGCAAGCCGGCGGAACGGGCCCGCGAAGACTTCAACCGCAGCGGCCCGATGCTGCCTGGTCCCGACCCCGGGTCGGTGTGGGTGACTGCCGACGACGTCCGCGGTGCGATGCTCCTGGTTCGGTTCGACGGCAAGCACACGGGGGTCGCGGTCGCGGCCCCGCCCGGCACCGGCGGCTTCGCGGAACCGGACGGCGCGGGCTATCCGTCCATCGCCACCACCGGCGGCGTCTACAGCCTGCGGCCCGACGGGGTACGCCGGATGACCACCGGCGAGTTGCTGGCCGTCGGGCCGACCCACTGGCTGGCCCGGGAGTGTGACGAGCGGCTGCGTTGCGGCGGGGTCCTGATCGAGCAGCGCGGCGGCGCCCGCCGGCCGGTCCGGTTGCCGGCCGGCGGGGTCGGCATGTCCGGCGGTGTGGTGTCGGGTGACGCCGCCCGGGCGGCGCTGCTGGTCGCCGGCCCTGGCGGGTCGCCCCGGGTCCACCTGCTCGATCTGCGCTCCGGAGCCGACCGCCCGGTGGATCTGCCGGTGGACGCCAGCCTCAACCCGCTGGCCTGGTCGCCGGACGGCCGGTGGCTGTTCGCCGCCGGGCTCGACGGCCAACTGCACACCGTCGACCCGGCGACCGCCGAGGTGCGGGACCTCGGGGTGCGGCTGCCGCAGATCGGTCAGGTGGTCATCCGACCGGCCGCCCGGTGACCGCGGTGATCTCCACCTCGATCACCGCGTCCGGCAGGAACAGCTTGTTCACCTCGACCGTCGTGCTGGTCGGTGGGGGACCGGTGAAGTACCGGCGGCGCACCGCCGCGTAGCCGGCCAGGTCGCCCGCCAGGTCGGTCATGAAGGTGCGGATGTTGACCACGTCGGCGAATGTGGCGCCGTGGGCGGCGAGGATCCCCTCGATCAGCTTGAAGATCCGTTCGGACTGGGCGGTGATGTCGCCGGGCTCCACGATCGCGCCGGAGTCGTCGCAGCCGACCTGGCCGGAGAGCACCAGCAGCGCGGCGTCTCCGCCGAGGTCGACGCGGGCGACGTGGGAGAAGCGGTCGCCGAACGGCGCGGCGACGGCGGCGGGATTGTCCAGGGTGACGGACACGGAAGATCCTTTCGTGGGTTTCACGGGCCGTGGGTCGCTGGTTTCACTGACGAGGAGCGGAGAGTCGCCTCGCGGAGATGTCGTTTCACGGAACGAGAGCGGAGATGTCGGCGGTCGGGTCCGGGGCGTCGCGCAGCATCCCGGCCGCCGCCCACGCCACCGGCGTGGCCGCCTGACCGACCTCGGCCAGGGCCAGGTCGAGATCCTTGGCCGCGAGGGCGAGGGAGAACGACGCTCCGGTCATCCGGACGCGCTGGACCGCACCGCCCAGCGGGCCGGCGTCGAGGTGGCCGAGCGCGACGTCCCGGTCGAGGCCCACCGCGTCGGCGACGGCCAGCACGTCGGCCACCGCCGCCACCCCGGTGACCAGGGCGGTGTTCAGCACCAGTTTGAGCGCGCTCCCGGCACCCAGCGGGCCGCACGGGACGATCGTGCCGAGGGCGGTCAGCGCCGGCCTGGCCCGCTCGACAGCCGGGTCGGCACCTGCGGCGAGCACCCGCAGCGTGCCGGCCTCGGCGGCTCCGACGCTGCCGGCGACCGGCGCGTCGACCAGGTGGATCCCGGCTGGCAGCCGGGCCGCCACGTCGCTTACCTGCGCCGGGCCGATGGTGGACATCTGCATCAGGCAGGCTCCGGGGGAGAGGGCCGTCGCCGCGCCGTCGACACCGAACAGTGCCGCGTCGACGGCGATCGCGTCGCTCAGCATGGTGATGACGAATTCGGCGTCCCGGACCGCGTCGGCAGGTGCGGTGACCGCTCGTACGCCGGCATCGGTGAGGGCGGCGGCGCGGGAGGCGGTCCGGTTCCACGCCACGACTGAGTGGCCGGTGGTGGCCAGCCGGCGGGCCATCGCGGCGCCCATGTTTCCGGTCCCGAGGACCGCGATTGTCGTCATGCCGGACACGGTAGGCAGCGCCATGTCATGCGACCAACGAATGTGCCGCATGGTATCCATGCGTTGATAGCATGCCGTGGCATGCAGACGGAACTGCTTGAGGTGTTCCGCACTGTCGCCCGGCACGGATCCATCACCGCCGCGGCGCAGGAGCTGGCCTACACCCAGTCGGCCGTGTCCCGGCAGATCGCCACCCTGGAGGCGGAGGCCGGTGCGCGGCTGCTCGACCGGCTGCCGCGCGGCGTCGCGCTCACCGAGGAGGGGCGCTGCCTGTTGCCGCACGCCGAAGCGGTGCTGGACCGGCTCACCGCGGCACGCCGCGAGCTGGCAGCGGTCCGTGGCCTGACCGGTGGCCGGCTCCGGGTGGGCGCCTTCCCGACGTCGGTGGCGGCGCTGGTGCCCCGGGCGCTGGCCGCGTTCCGCGACGCGTACCCGAAGGTGGAGCTGTCTCTGGTCGAGGGCCGCACCCCCGCCCTGGTGGAGCGGCTGTGGGCGGGCGACGCGGACGTGGCGGTGGTCAGCGCCGCCCCCGACCAGCACCTGGACACCGCCCGGGTGGACCTGGAGCACCTGCTCGACGAGCGGCTGCTGGTCGCCGTGCCGCGCACCCACCGGCTGGCCCGAAGGCGCACCGTGCGGCTCACCGAACTGGCCGACGACGCGTTCATCGCCGGCTCGGCCACCACCGAGGAAACGCTGCTGCGGGCCAGCCTGCGGCCCGGTTTCCGGCCCCGGGTCGACATTGTCGCGGCTGAGTGGACCGGCAAGCTCGGTTGCGTGGCGGCCGGGCTGGGCGTCGCGCTGCTGCCGGCGCTCGCGGTCCGGGCCACTCCCACCGACATCAGCCTGCTGCGGTTGCATCCGGACGACGCGTCGGTACGCCGGATCTTCGCGGCCACGCCCGCCGGGCGCGGCCGGCCGGCGGCGGTCGACGCGTTCGTCCATCACCTGCACGAGATCGCCGGGCAGCTTGGCCGGCCGGCGCCGGTCCGATGATTCGTGCCACCGTCGCTCGGCGGGCGCCGCTGGATCGGCGACGGTAGCGTCAGCCGGATGCGCGTTGTGACGTGGAACGTCTGGTGGCGGTTCGGACCGCGGTGGCGGGACCGGCAGCCGGGCATCGCGGCGGTCTTGGCCGGTCTGCGTCCCGACGTGGTCGGACTCCAGGAGTCGTGGGCGACCGACCGGACGTCCCAGGCCGCCGAGCTGGGTGGCCGGCTGGGCCTGCACGCCGCGTTCTCGGGTCCGTCGCTGCCCCCGGTGCCCGTCCCACCCGAGCACCCGGAGCAGGCCGGCGTTGAGCTGGGGCTCGGCCTGCTCAGCCGCTGGCCCATCGACCGGGTAAGCGAACATCGGCTGCCCGCCACGCACCGCGAGCCGCCGGTGGCCATGGTGGCCACCCTCGCGCACCCGGACGGGCCGCTGCACGTGGTTGTCTCCTGTGTGGAGTGGGAGCCGGAGTACGCGGCCGACCAGCTCGCCCAGACCGAGGCCCTGGCGGCGCTGGCCACCGATCCGGCGCTGGACGGTCCGCTGCCCGTGCTGTTGCTCGCCGACCTGAACGCCCCGCCGGGTGTCGCCCAGGCGCGCCCGCTCTTCACCTCCATGATCGACACCTGGGTCGCCGGGAGCGGCGATCCCGGGGCCGTCACGCTCAGCTCGACCCATCCGTCCGCACCGGTGGAGGCGCGCCACCTGATCGACCGGCGGATCGACTACGTGTTGGCCCGGCCCGGGCGCCCGGGTACCCGGGTGCCGGTGCGCCAGGCGTTCGTCGCCGGTGACGGGCTCGTCGACGGGGTGCACCCGTCGGATCACTACGCGGTGGTGGCCGACCTCGACCTCGACCTCGACCTCGATCTCGATCGGCGTATCGATCCGTCATGGTGAATATCATCTCATATTGACCGATCTAGGGCTGATGCGTTCCTCGTACTGATTGATGGCCATAGTGTGCGGTTCGCCGGTCTGCCGGCCGCCCGAGGACCCGCGCGGCTCGGGCGGCCGGTCGGCCTCCCATCACCAGACGGAGGACGTCATGAAGAACCGCACCAGGGTCATCGGCGCGCTCGCCGCCGCCGCGACCGTGAGCACGCTCGTCGCCTCGGGGATCACCGGCGCTCCCGCCGCCGCCGACAACCGGCGCGGCTTCTCCTTCACCATGGTCCGTGCACAGGGCGCGGAGGCGGCCGACTGCCTGCGTGACGCGCACGCGTCCGTACGGATCTATCCGAAGCGCTTCAACGAGGTGATGACCATCCGGGCGGAGGGACTGCCACCCGATACCAACTTCGACCTGTTCATCCTGCAGTTGCCCAATTTCCCGTTCGGGGTGTCGTGGTACCAGAGCGACATGCGATCCAACCGGTACGGCGTGGCGTGGATAACCGTGGTCGGGCGGTTCAACGTGGAGACCTTCTCCCTCGCCCCCGCGCCCGGCCCGGCTCCCACCCCGCATCCGGAGGATGACGACGCCACCAACCCGGCGTTCGGGCCGATCCACATGCACCACGTCGGGTTCTGGTTCAACTCGCCGGAGGAGGCGGTGGCGGCCGGTTGCCCGGGCGCGCAGACGCCGTTCAACGGGGACCACACGGCCGGCGTACAGGCCATGAGCACGCGTAACTACCCCGACCTGGAGGGTCCGCTCGGACAACTCGTCCCCTGAGTCCGCGTTTGATCAAGAGGTTCGCGTCAGGATCTGCCCGGATCCTGACGCGAACCTCTTGATCGACCTGGATAGCGGCGGCTCAGGAACGGGCGGGCCGGGACACAGAGCGCGCGGCGCCGCCGTCAGGCGTCGCCGCGCTCTGGCCGTCTCCCACCGACGCAGCCGTTGCGGCAGTACACCAGCGGGGACCTGGCTCGGCCGGAGGTTCAACCGGCTCCACCCTTCCGACCAGCACCGATGTCCCCCGCCACGAACCGGTTCAAACCTGCTCGTGCCAGATGTCCCGGCCACGCGTCGAGTGGGCTCAACCGGGGTACCTCGCGAGGCATGGAGCACTACACGATCGCCACCGTCGCCGAAACGAGTCCGGACTTCCGGCGGGTCCTGTGGACCGGGGAGCACACCCAGCTGGTCATCATGACCATCCCGCCGGGTGGGGAGATCGGCGAAGAGGTGCACGAGGACACCGACCAGATTCTCACCTTCGTCAGCGGCACCGCCGAGGCGCGGGTGGCCGGCGAGAAGCGGGCGGTCGCCGCCGGTGACCTCGTCGTCGTCCCGGCCGGCACCAAGCACAACTTCGTCAACACCGGTCCCAACCCGCTGGTGCTCTACACCGTCTACGGGCCGCCCGAGCACGCCGACCAGGCGGTGCACGCCACCAAGGAGGAGGCCGACCGGCTGGAGGCCGCCGGCCAGGACGAACCCCCGGCCTCGTGACCGCCGAGCGGACGGGTGGGCGGCACCCACCCGTCCGCTAACTCCTGATCAGCAGCCAGTTCGGGGACCGGTGGCCGGCCTCGTAGCGACTGTCCCGGCGCTTGGCCACCAACCCGCCCAGCCCCTGCTCCCGGCTCGCGTCCAACGCGTACCGGCCGCCACCGGGGAAGAACGGCGGCGTCTGCCAGGCCGGCCCCGCCAGGCCCAGGCCGTCGAGCAACTCCCGCCGTTGGGCGTACGTCAATTCGACGCTTGGCGCGCCCTCCAGCCAGAGCAGATCCACAAGCAGGTACTGCGTGGCGTCGTCGAAGTCGACAAGCACGCCGTCGAGGACCGCCTCGGTCGGCGCCAACTCCTCGGCGAGCGCCCGCAGCTGCCGGTGTTCCCCGGTCAGGTCCGTCCCGTCCGCACCCACCAGCCGGAGCCGGCCGCCGTCCACGTAACCGATCGCGCGCCGCCCGGACCACCACATCTCGTACGCCCACTCGGTGTCGTCGGTGGGCAGGTCGTCGGCGGTCGTGGGCAGCATCGGGGAGATCCGCCCCGGCATCGGGCTCCAGCCGGCCGGTGGGGGATCCATCCGGCGGATCATCCAGTCCTTGCCGCCGGTGGCGAAGAGAACGTAGCGACCCGACACCCGGCGCCCGCTCAGGGTCACCATCACCTCGTCGTCGGTCCACTTCTCGCAGGTGTACCGGCCCCGGTCGAAGATGTTCATCCGGCCGCCGCCGTACTCACCGGCGGGGATGACGCCGGCGAAGTCGAGGTACTCCATGGGATGGTCCTCGGTGTGCACGGCCAGATGGTTGCGACCCTGATCGCGTGGCAGCCCCCGGGGAACCGCCCAGGAGACCAGCACGCCGTCACGTTCCAGCCGCAGGTCCCAGTGCAGTCGACGGGCGTGGTGCTGCTGGATGACGAAGCGGTCGTCGCGGCCCCGCCGGGGTGGTCGGGCGGGCACCGGCTCCGGGGTCCGCGTGGCGTCCCGCTTGCGGCGGTAATCCTGCAACCTGTCGGCCATGCCCGTATTGTCATCGGTCGCGGGCCGGGCCGCATCCATGCCGGCCGGGGCCGCGTCCGGGTAGCGGGGCCGCGACCGCGTGTGGCCGGGCCGCGTCCGGGTGGCCGGGCCTCCCCGTTGTCGACGGGCCCGGAGGTCGGCGGGCGGCCCGTCCGCTACGGAATCGACGAGAAGGGGCACTTCCTTGGGACAGCCAACCATCGACCTGCCGGGTGACGTCCGACTGCCGCTGGTCGGCTTCGGCACCTGGCAGCTCAGCGGCGAGAGCTGCTATCAGGCGGTGCGGACCGCCCTGGAGGCCGGCTACCGACACCTCGACACCGCCACCATGTACGGCAACGAGCGGGAGGTCGGACGGGCGATCAAGGACAGCGGAGTGCCGCGCGAGGAAATCTTCGTCACCACCAAGCTGCCCGCCGAGCGGGCGGGCCGGGAGCGGCAGACGCTGGACGCCAGCCTCGCCGCTCTGGGCACCGAGTATGTCGACCTGTGGCTCATCCACTGGCCGCCCGGCGGTCCCGGGGTGGAGACGTGGCGGCAGTTCCTCGCCGCTCGGGACGCCGGACTGGTGCGGGCCGTCGGGGTCAGCAACTACGACGCCGACCTGATCGACGCGCTGACCGACGCGACCGGGGAGCTGCCGGCGGTCAACCAGATCCGGTGGAGCCCGACCCTGTACGACGCTTTGATCGTCACCGAGCACCAGGAGCGCGGCGTGGTGCTGGAGGGTTACAGCCCGTTCAGGGCCAGTGACCTACGGCACCCGGTGCTGACGGGGATCGCCGAGACCCACGGGGTGAGCCCGGCCCAGGTGGTGCTGCGCTGGCACGTCGAGCACGGGTTCGTCGTCATCCCCAAGTCGGCCACCCCGGAGCGGATCCGATCCAACTTCGACGTCTTCGGCTTCTCGCTGAGCCCCGACGAGGTGAGTCAGCTAGACGCCATCGGTGGATAGGGGTATCGACGAGCGGCAGTCGACGGTGGCGCAGCAGGTGCAGGGCGCGGTCGCTTACCTGTTCGCCGAGTTTCACCGCACCGGCTCCGCGGTGGGCGTGATGCGGGCCTTCGCCGACACCGGCAGGTTGTTCCCGCAGCGTGCCTGGGGTGGGGCGTGGGCCGGGATTTAGGACCACCACGAGGGGGTACCTGACCTGGGCGCAGTACCTGGACATCGAGGCGAAGCTGGCAGCCAACAACACCCGCGAGCGGGCGCGGCCGGTGCGGGAGGGCACCGCGTTGGGTCAGGGCATCATCTTCTGCGGCGTGTGTGGTGGCCGGGTCGGCACCCGATACGACCGGCGGGACCGCAAGGTCACTTACAGCTGCCAGGTCAAGGACCACCGGCAAGGGCAAGCCCTTCACCGCCCTCGAGGCGGACACAATCGGCGGCACGTCGTGACGCAGCAGGGCAGCGACATGGCCGTGCACCGGTGAGCAGCGATGCCCCAGCCGGGTGGTGCGAGGGCGTCAGCGGTCGGGGAAGAACTCGGCACCCTGGACGTACTCCATCGCCTTGACGAACTCGGGATCGTTGAGCCGCTGATTCATCTCGTCCTCGGTCGGCTCCGCCACCCGCTGGTGGATCCACCACAGGTGCCCGACCGGGTCGCGGAAACGGCTGACCCGGTCGCCCCAGAACAGCTCGGTCGGTTTGGTGACAACAGTCGCGCCGCGTTCGACGGCTCGACGCAGCACCTCGCCGTCGTCGGCGACGTACAGGCGCAGGAAGGCCGGTGTCTGCGGCCAGTCCGGCTTGTCGAACATCATGACGACCGAGTCCCCAATACGGACCTCGGCATGGCCGATCACCCCGCCAACGTCCACACGAGCCAGTTCGGTGGCGTCGAAGACACCCACCACGAAGTCGATCAACTGTGCCGTGTTTCCCGGGGAGATCATCCACGGGGTCACGGTGTGGTAGCCATCGGGAACAACCTTCATCGCTCATCTCCTTTCGGTGCACCGTCCGCGCACCGTCAGAGACCACGCTAGAGCTGATGTAGGTCGGTATCGGTCCTACATCGCGAGGCACCATGGAAGTGTGAGTGACACCTCCGCCCGCCTGCTGCGACTGCTCTCCCTACTCCAGACGCCCCGGGAATGGCCGGGCAGCGAACTCGCCGAACGGCTCCAGGTCAGCCCACGCACCGTACGCCGCGACATCGATCGGCTTCGTGACCTCGGCTATCCGGTCCAAGCCACCATGGGCGCCCACGGCGGGTACCGGCTCGTGGCGGGCAAGGCGATGCCGCCGCTGCTGCTGAACGATGAAGGGGCTGTGGCCATCGCCGTCGGTCTGCGCACGGCGGCGCGGCAGCCGGTCACCGGCATCGCCGAGGCGTCCCTGCGAGCTCTGGTCAAGCTGCAGCAGGTGCTGCCGCCACGGCTGGGCCGCCGCGTCAGCGCCCTCACCTCGACCACACTGCCGACGCTCCCCGCGGCGGCCCCACTGGTCGCCCACACACAGCTGACCGTCCTCGCCGCCGCGGCCACAGCCAACGAACGGGTCCGGTTCGACTACCGCAACCATCACGCAGTCGCCACCCGGCGGCTCGTCGAACCACACCGGCTGGTCGTCGTCGGCCGTCGCTGGTATCTGCTCGCCTACGACAACGAGCGCGCCGACTGGCGAACCTTTCGCATCGACCGCATCGAAAATACCCAGCCCACCGGGACACGGGTACCGCCACGCCAACCACCAGCCGACGACCCAGCGGCGTTCGTAACCACCCAGCTCTACGACTTGGCTCCGGTCTTCCGGGCAGTGGTGACGCTCGCCTTGCCGACCTCGCAGGCAGCTACCCGACTGGGTGACTACGTCGGCGAACTGCAGCCCGTCAACGGCGAATCCTGTCGGTGGCACAGCCCGGAGGACACCGTCGACTGGCTCGCCGTCCGGCTGACCCTGCTCGGCTGCGACTTCACCGTCCACGAGCCAGTCGAACTGATCGACCACATGCGCCAGCTCGGCACCCGCATCACCCGGGCCGTGACACCCGACACCTGAGACGGCCAGCTGGATAGCACCGAATTGACCGGTACGCTTCCGATACCCGCAGCGGCCCGCCGGAACATCTGGCACCGCGGCCCCACCGCCCAGGAAACGCAGAGCACCACACCCGAACACCAACCACAGAGAAGGCAGGATGAAGCGCCCGTCGGGAACTGCCGCCGATCACGGGCATGCCGTTGCGGGCGGTAAGGCTGACGCCTGCTGCGCCACACCGTCCAACAGGGCCCGCAGGCCCAGTTCGAAGAGCCGGTCGAGGTCGAGGTCGTAGCCGTCCGGGCCGAGGTCGGACATCAACCGGGTGAACGCCGGGGACAGGCCGGATGTCGCGATCCGGTCCAGGTCAGGAGCGTTCTTCGCGATGTACTCATCGCCGGAGAGCCCCGACCTGGCCTGGGCGTCGATCTCCCACTCCAGGTGCACCGCCAGGCCCTGGACGTAGCTGTAGATCAGCACTTGCAGGTCGAGCCGGGCGACCGGGGCGAACCCGAGTTCCTGTAACGGACCCAGGATCTGCTCGCCGTGCATGAGGAGGTTGGTCAGCGGTAGTGGCCGGGTGAGCGGACCGATCTGAGCGAGCCAGGGGTGCTTGCGGTGCAGCGTCCACATGGTGCGGGCGGCACGCTCGATCCGAGCGCGCCAGCCGGTCGGATGTGGCGGCGGATATCCCTGCTCGCCAAAGGCCGCGTCGGCCATCAGCAGAACGAGATCTTCCTTGCTCGCGACGTGCCGGTACGTCGACATGGTGGCGATGTCGAGCCGGGTGGCGACGCCGCGCATGGAGAGGGCCGTGAGGCCCTCGGCATCGGCAATCTCGATCGCCGCGCGTACCACCCGGTCCCGGGTGAGGTCGGTCTCGACATCCGGCGGACGGCCGGGACGTCGGGCTGGTGCGCGGCCGGGCCGCGCGGGGTGGCCAGCCTCCTCGGTTCGGCCGGCGCGGCGGGGGCCCGGGCTCGTATCCCGCGGAACGGGCTTGCCTGCGCGGTCGGCGACGACCGTGCCGACCCGCGGCCGGGCACGCAGGTAGCCTTCCTCGCGCAGGGTGGCCATCGCCCTGGTGGCCGTCGCCAGGGCGACCCCCCAATCCCGTGCGACGCGTCGGACCGAGGGTGCCCGGTCGCCGGGGGCCAGTTCGCCGGCCAGGATCTGGCGCCGAAGCTCGGCGACGATGCGTCGGTACGGCGGGTCGGTAGGGCCGGTCATCCGCTCTTCCCTCCGGGCTTCTGTCCTAGCACAGACAACTCTAACGGCACCTTGCTGTCCTAGTACACGACGCGCCATCTATTTGAGATAGTCGTGTGTACGCCGTACTTTGAACAACGAGCGTACAAAGTACGGGAGGATCCGATGAGGACGGTGTTGATTTCCGGGGGCAGCGTGGCCGGTCCGGCGTTGGCCTGGTGGCTGCGGCGGCACGGCTTCGCCCCGACAGTGGTTGAGCGGGCCCCGGCGCCACGGCAGGGCGGGCAGACGATCGACGTCCGGGGCGCGGCGCTGGACGTGGTCGAACGGATGGGGTGGCTCGACCGGCTGCGGCGGATGCGGACCCGGACGCGGGGGATGTCGATGCTGGACGGCCAGGGCAACGAGCTGATGCGCTCCACCGAACACGCCCTGAGCAGCGGCCGGCTGGATTCCGAGGATATCGAGGTGCTGCGTGAGGACCTGACCGCGCTGCTCCACACCGGCACCCGGGACGACGTCGAGTATCTGTTCGGTGACTCAGTCACCGTGATCGAGCAGACGGACCACGAGGTGCGAGTGGAGTTCGAACGGGCCGTTCCGCGCGCCTTCGACCTCGTGGTCGGTGCCGACGGGTTGCACTCGACGGTGCGCCGGCTGGTATTCGGACCGGAGACCGAGTTCGTGCGCCACCTCGGCACCTACCTGTCCGTCTTCAGCGCGGACAACTTCCTGGAGTTGGACAACTGGCAGATCTGGTTCCAGGAGGGGGACCTCGGTGGCGCCGTCCTGCCGGTCCGCGACAACACCGAGCTGCGGGTCAATCTGGGCTTCGCGGCCGGGCGGCTGGACTACGACTACCGGGACGTCGACGCCCAGCGCCGCATGGTGGCAGACCGGCTGGGCGGGCTGGGTTGGGAAGTGCCCCGACTGGTCGCCGACATGTGGCAGGCACCCGACTTCTATTTCGACGCCATGGCCCAGGTGCGGATGCCCACCTGGTCCAACGGCCGGGTGACGTTGCTCGGCGACGCTGCCTACTGTCCGTCGCCGCTGTCCGGGCAGGGGACCAGCCTGGCCCTCGTCGGTGCGTACGTGCTGGCCGCCGAATTGGCCGTGACTGGAGGGGACCACCGACGGGCCTTCGCCGCATACGAGCATCGGATGCGTCCCTTCGTGGCGGCCAACCAGGCACTGGCCACCGAGAACCAGGGCGGCCCACCCAGTCCGGAGTCGATGGACCGGGCGAAATCAGCCATCACGCTGGATCAGAGGTAATCGCGCTCAGCCGTACTCCTTGGCGGCGGCGCGCAACACCGCGCGGGAGGCGGTTTCGTCGAGGGCGACGGCGCCGAGGCCGTCCCAGGCGGTGTCGTACGCCTCGATGTCAGCGGGTTTGTCGAGGTAGGACGCGGCGGTGAGGCCCTCGTGGTAGACGGTGGGTGGTTCGGCCTCGCCGCCGGGTCCGCCCGGTCCGCCGGTGAAGGTGAGGATCGTGAAGGTGCCGCCGGCGGAGGTGGCCGGGTGCAGCCCGGCGTCCAGTGGCAGCACCCGGATGGAGACGTTGGGGCGTTCGGCGAGGGCGACCACGCGATGGATCTGTTCGGCCATGGCGGCGCGGTCGTGCAGCGGGCGGCGCAGCACGGGCTCGCTGAGCACCACCTCCAGCTGGGGCGGTGGCGGGTCCTGCCGGGACAGGGCGGCCTGGCGTTGGGCGCTGACCGCGAGCATCCGGCGGACCGTCTGGTCGGTCAGGTCGGTCTGGGCGGTGCGGATGACCTCCTCGGCGTACGCGGCGGTGCGCAGCAGGCCGGGGACGACTTCGGGGGCGTAGGTGCGCAGCCGGGTGGCGGCGGCCTCCAGGCCGACGTAGAGCTCGAACCAGCCGGGGACGACGTCGGCGTAGGCGTGCCACCAGCCGCGGGCCCGGGTCTGCTTGGCCAGGGACATGAGCTCCTCGGTCACCCCGGCTGGCGCGGAATAGACCCGGCACATGGCCTCCACGTCGAGGGAGCGCATGGAGACCATGCCACCCTCGATGCGCCACAGTTTCGGCGTGGACCACTCCAGGGCGTCGGCGGCGGCCTTGACCGTGATCCCCGCCTCCTCCCGCAGTTGCCGGAGCCGACGGCCGAGCTGGCGGCGTGGCACGGTCGAGCCGGCATCGGTGAGCGTCGGCATCTCGCCACCCCCGCAAAAGATGAGTAACTGATTGCTCTCGCTATGTAACCGCACTTCTCGTCACCGATCAATGGATGTTTGCGGGGATGAATGTCCACAGTGAAGCGGGGTGATTCATCTCCGTGGTCAGGTCCTCGGTCCGCCGGGTCACCGGGCGGCGCCGAGGATCCTCCCGGATGGACTGTCGAGGTCCGCTGATCGCTGATCTGACCTGCCCAAACGGCTCGCCCGAGGGGTACCGGCGGATCCTTGCTCGCGCTCAGGGCTACCAACCGCGCGGTAGCTGAGGGTAGTGTCTTGCCTCCAACGGGTACGGCATTCGCGAAAGGCGTCGCCCCGATGATCGAGTCCTCCCTGCGCGTCCTCATCGTCGGAGCGGGTATCGCCGGCCTGGCGGTCGCCCGGGCGCTCCGGCTCGCCGGGCTCAAACCGGAGGTCGTCGAGCGGCAACCCGGGCCGGGGGCCGCCGAGGAGGGCATCTACCTCCCCGGCAACGCCGCTCGGGCGCTGCGCGAACTCGACCTGGAGGCGCCACTGCGGCCGTACGGGCAGGTGATCGAGCGACAGCGGTTCCTCGACGCGTGTGGCGGGCGGCTGTGCGAGGTCGATCTCACCCGGCTCTGGGCGGGCGTCGGGGAGTGCCGTGCCCTACCCCGTTCCGACCTGCACCGGGTCCTGCTGTCCGGGGCCGGCGGCGCCGTCCGTTTCGACACCGAGGTGTACGCCCTGCGGCCCGCCGCGTCGTCCGTCACCGTCACCTTCGCGGACGGCCGGGAAGGCCGGTACGACCTTGTTGTCGGGGCGGACGGCCAACGCTCCACGGTCCGGGCGCTGGCCGGCGTCGGTGGGCCGCCGCGGCCGACCGGGTTGGTCGCGTACCGCGGGGTGGTGATCGGCGGTCCGCCGCTGCGCGACTGGACGGTGCTGCTCGGCCAGCGGTCCGGCTTCCTCGTCATGCCGATGGGCGGCGGGCGGCTGTACTGCTACGCCGACGAGGCGTCGACCCGGCTCCCCGCCGATCCGCGGGCCCGGCTGCGGGAGCTGTTCGCCGGGTACGGCGGACCGGTGCCCGAGGTGCTGGACGCCGTCGACCGGGTGCACGCCGCCGTCATCGAGGAACTCGACCCGGGGTGCTGGTCCCCCGGCCGGGTGGTGCTGGTGGGGGACGCGGCCCACGCCTGCGCGCCGAGCCTGTGCCAGGGCGCGGCGATGGCCGTCGAGGACGCGGTGGTGCTGGCCCGGGCGTTGACCGCCGCCGGCACGGTCGAGGAGGGGCTGGCGGCGTACGAGAGCCGCCGACGGCCCCGGACCACCTGGGTGCGCAACCGGACCCACGACCGGGACCGGACCCGGGACGTGCCGCCGGCCCTGCGCGACCCGCTGCTGCGCGGCCGGGGCGGCCGGATCTTCGAGGAGCACTACCGGCTGCTTGTCGAACCGGCCTGAGCCCGGAATACGTTCCGCCGGTCGCGGAGCCACCCGGCGACGTGCGGTCCGGCCGCGCGGACTATTCTGCCTCGGAGGTACGCCAGCAGCTCCCGGTGTGCCAGTGGGACGAACGAGAACCGGAGGCCACTCGTGACCACCGTCGCACCAAAGCCGATCGTGACCCGGCCGTGGCCGGTCCACAAGCCGGTCAAGGGATCGGCCATCGCGCGGCTGCTGCGTACGACGGACGCGAAGCAAATCGGGATCATGTACATGACCACCGCTTTCGCGTTCTTCATGATCGGCGGGTTCATGGCCCTGCTGATGCGCGCCGAGCTGGCCCGGCCGGGGCTCCAGTTCCTCTCGCCGGAGCAGTACAACCAGCTGTTCACCATGCACGGCACGATCATGCTGTTGTTCTTCGCGACGCCGATCGTGTTCGCCTTCGCGAACTACATCACGCCGATCCAGATCGGCGCCCCGGACGTCTCGTTCCCTCGGTTGAACAGCTTCGCCTACTGGCTGTACCTGTTCGGTGGCTCGATGGCCGTCGCCGGCTTCTTCACCCCCGGTGGCGCCGCCGACTTCGGCTGGTTCGCCTACACGCCGCTGAGCAGCGTCGAGCATTCCCCGGGCGTCGGGGCCAACCTGTGGGTGATGGGCCTGGCGATCTCCGGTCTGGGGACCATCCTCGGCGCCGTCAACATGATCACCACCATCCTCACCCTGCGTGCGCCCGGCATGACGATGTTCCGGATGCCGATCTTCACGTGGAACATCCTGGTCACCAGTCTCCTGGTGATCCTGGTCTTCCCGCTGCTGGCCGCCGCGCTGTTCGCGCTCGCCGCGGACCGCCTCCTCGGCGCCCACGTGTTCGACCCGGCCACCGGCGGTCCGATGCTCTGGCAGCACCTGTTCTGGTTCTTCGGCCACCCCGAGGTCTACATCGTCGCGCTGCCGTTCTTCGGCATCATCACCGAGGTCATCCCGGTCTTCTCCCGCAAGCCGATCTTCGGCTACAAGGGGCTCGTGGGCGCCACCATCGCCATCGCCGCCCTGTCGATGAGCGTCTGGGCGCACCACATGTTCGCCACGGGCCAGGTGCTGCTGCCGTTCTTCTCGTTCCTCAGCTACCTGATCGCCGTGCCGACCGGCATGAAGTTCTTCAACTGGATCGGCACCATGTGGCGCGGCCAGATCAGCTTCGAGACCCCGATGCTGTGGTCCATCGGCTTCCTGGTGACGTTCCTGTTCGGCGGCCTGACCGGGGTGCTGCTGGCCAGCCCGCCGGTGGACTTCCACGTCTCCGACACCTACTTCGTGGTGGCACACTTCCACTACGTGCTGTTCGGCACCATCGTGTTCGCGGTGTTCGCCGGCATCTACTTCTGGTTCCCGAAGATGACCGGCCGGATGCTCGACGAGCGGCTCGGCAAGGTGCACTTCTGGCTGACCTTCATCGGGTTCCACACCACGTTCCTGGTGCAGCACTGGCTCGGCAACGAGGGCATGCCCCGGCGGTACGCCGACTACCTGCCCGGCGACGGCTTCACCACGCTGAACATGATCTCCACGGTCGGATCGTTCGTCACCGGTATCTCGACCCTGCCGTTCATCTGGAACGTGTGGAAGTCGTACAAGGCCGGTCCGGTGGCCGACATGGCCGACCCGTGGGGCCACGGCAACTCGCTGGAGTGGGCCACGACCTCCCCGCCACCGCTGCGTAACTTCGACCGGATGCCGCGCATCCGCTCGGAGCGGCCGGCCTTCGACATGAAGTTCCCCGAACTGGCCGCCGGCGGTCAGTCCGTGGCCGGACCACCCGAGGGTGGTGCCAAGCCGCTCACCCACGAGTCCGACGGTGGCGCCAGGTACGAGGAGAGCGACTCCCGCCAGTAGCATGACCGCACGTTTCTCACGGGCGCCGTACCCACCTCGGGGTGCGGCGCCCGTCGCCGTTCGCTCCGAACCTGGCGCCGTAGAGCCCGAGCCAGTCCGCCCGGCATTCGGCGGATCGTGGATTCCTGGTGCCCCTGGAGGGGCACCAGGAATCCACGATCTACGTCCCGCTGGCCGCGGACGGGATCCGGCGTCGGCCCAGCGAGCGCGAGACCCGGGCTCGTCCTAAGTCCGGTCCTCGCGAGGTCAGCCGTCAGTGGGACGTGGTCCCCGACGCGGTGAGCGCGGTCGGATCCTCTGGCACCTGCGTCTCGGCCGGCACCGGCACGATCGACTGACGCCGGCGCCGGCGTAGCTCGGCGGGCAGCGCGACAAGCACCGCCAGCAGGCCGATCACGCCGGTGGCGGCGAATCCCCAGGCCGGCGCGGAAGCGTCGATCACGGCGCCGGCCAGCGGGGCGCCGAGCGCGATTCCCACCGTGATGGCGGAATTGTGCAGCCCCATCGCCTCGCCGCGCACGGCCGCCGGGGCGAGCCGGCTCACCGCCTCCGCGGTCGCCGCCATGCTCGGTGCGCACAACGCGCCGGCCGGGATCAGCGCGAGGCAGAGCAGCCACCACTGGCCACCGCCCAGGCCGATCGGGACGGTGAACGCACAGAGCAGCGCGGTCAGCAGGTACGGCGACAGCGTCCGGTGCGTCGCGCCGTAGGCGAAGCCGCCGACCAGCGAGTACGCGGCCCATGCGGCGAGCACCACGCCCGTCCAGCCGACCTGGTCGGCCTCCCGCAGCACGGCCACCACGGCGACGTCGGTGCCGCCCAGCACCAGGGTGCCGGCGGCGCTGACGACCAGCACACCGACCAGCCGGCCGGTGAGCCACTGCCGGCGCGGGACCCGCACACCGCTGCCGGACGCCTCACCGGCCTGCCGGACCGGCGGGTTGAGCAGGAACAACGCGATGCCCGACCCGACGATGCCGGCGCCGACCGCGAGCATCGCCACCCGGGCCGACACGGCGGTGGCCAGCAGCACCGCCAGCGCCGGGCCGACCATGAACGAGACCTCGACGGACATCGAGTCCAGCGCGTACGCCTGCCGGCGCCGTTCCGTCGGCACCAGCGCGGCCAGTGACTGCCGGATCACCGAGAACACGGGCAGTGCCAGCAGCCCGCCGAAGAACGCCGCGACCAACAGCATCGGGTACGGCATGGCCTGCGCCGTGGACCAGAAGACCGCTTCCGCCAGGGTGGTGCCCAGCACGATCGGCCGGAGCCCGTGCCGGTCGATGAGCCGACCGACGAGCGGTGCGCCGACCGCCACGCCGACCGTCATCGCGGCGGCCACCAGGCCGGCCGCGGCGTAGCCTCGATCCAGGTCGAGGACCACGTGCAGGGTGAGCGTGACGCCGGCCGCGGTGAAGGGGACCCGGGCCAGCAGGCCCACCACCAGGAGCGAGCGGACACCGGGCAACGCGAGCGCGGAACGGTACGGGGCGAAGTTCATGGTCGGGCTTACCTCCGAGCCCATCATGGCCCCCGGGTACGACGCCCGTACCGCCGGGCCGACACAAGGCGGGGTCCCAGGTTGACGCTATCCGCGAATTACGGACCCCCGCCGCGCGTCAGGAGGCTGCGACCAGCGGTTTTCCGTCGAGTGTGACGCCCGCCTCAGCCATCTCGGCCAGCGCCGTCTCGGTGGTCGCCGCGGCGACCCCCGCGGTCAGGTCCAGCAGCACCGTGGTGGCGAAACCGGCCCGGGTGGCGTCCAGGGCGGTGGCGCGTACGCAGTGATCGGTGGCGATGCCGACGATGTCCACGGCGTCGACGTCCCGCTGGCGCAGCCAGTCGGCCAGCGACGCGCCGTCGGCGGCGAAGCCCTCGAAACCCGAGTACGCCGCCGCGTGCTCGCCCTTGTGGAAGACCTCCTCGATCCGGTCGGTACGCAGTTCCGGGTGGAACTCCGAACCGGCGGTGCCCACCACACAGTGCCGGGGCCACGAGGTCACGAAGTCCGGCGGATCGCCGAAGTGCGCCCCCGGATCGATGTGGTAGTCCTTGGTGGCCACCACGTGTCGCCACCGCTCCAGCGGCGCGGCCAGCAACCGGGAGATCGCGGCGGCCACGGCGGCGCCGCCGGTCACCGCCAGCGACCCGCCCTCGCAGAAGTCGTTCTGCACGTCCACGACGATCAACGCACGATTCATGATCACTCCTTGCCGCTGGTGGGTACCACGGTGACCGGGACGGCCGGATCACCGGCCGACAGCTTCAGCCCCTCCCAGGGGATCGAGATCAGGCACTGCCGCAGGTGTTCCCGCGACTCGTGGAGGGTGGGCAGCGGCGCGATCTCGCCACCAGCGACGTACGACCGTTGCAGGGCCCGATCGCCCGGTCGCCGCTCCGGCACGCCCTGCGAGACGATGATCTCCTCGGTGGCGGTGCCGGTCGGCTTGTGCCGCCGTACCGCGACCTTCCGCCCGCCCACCGTGGCCTTGTTCTCCGAACGCTTGACCACCGGCCGCCCGTCCACCTCGACCAGCTTGTAGACCAGGTTCGCGGTGGGCGCCCCGGAACCGGTCACCACCGATGTGCCGGCGCCGTACATGTCGACCGGCTCGGCCGCGAGGGCGGCGATCGCGTACTCGTCCAGGTCGCCCGAGACGATGATCTGCGTTTCGCCGGCGCCCAGGGAGTCGAGCAGTTCCCGGGACTGCTGGGCGATGACCGCGAGGTCGCCCGAGTCGATCCGGACGGCGCGCAGGTCGGGTCCGGCCACCGCGATCGCGTTCCGGATCCCCTGGCCGATGTCGTACGTGTCCACGAGCAGCGTCGTCGCCTTGCCCTGCGCCGCCACCTGGGTGGCGAACGCGGTCCTCTCGTCGTCGTGCAGCAGGGTGAACGCGTGCGCCGCGGTGCCGGCGGTCGGGATGCCGTACCGCTGCCCGGCGGCCAGGTTGGAGGTGAACCCGAAACCGGCGAGGTAGGCGGCCCGGGCGGCGGCGACCGCGGCCTCCTCGTGCGCCCGCCGGGAACCCATCTCGATGACGGTCCGCCCGCGCGCCGCGGTGACCATCCGGGCCGCCGCGGCGGCGACCGCGCAGTCGTGGTTGAGCACCGACAGGGCCAGCGTCTCCAACACCACGGCCTCGGCGAACGTCCCGGACACGGTGAGGATCGGTGAGCCGGGGAAGAACAGCTCACCCTCGGCGTACCCGTCGATGTCGCCGGTGAATCGGTAGTCGGCGAGCCACCGCGCGGTCCGCTCGTCCACCACCCCGCTGTCCCGCAGGAAGGCCACCTCGGCCGGGTCGAACCGGAAGTCCCGCAGCAACTCGATAAGCCGACCGACGCCGGCGACCACGCCGTACCGGCGACCGGCCGGCAACCGGCGGGCGAACACCTCGAAGACGCAACGCCGATCCGCGGAGCCGTCCCGCAATGCGGCGCCCACCATGGTCAGCTCGTAGTGATCGGTCAGCAGGGCGGGATGGTAGGAACTCACCGCACCAGCCTAGGCGTTGTCCCGCCGCCCCGACCGGCCATCCTGGTCCGGCAGCGCGCGCAGCGCGGCCCACAACTCACCCCGGCCGGAGACACCCAGCTTGCTGTAGACCCGTTGCAGGTGGTTCTCCACGGTGCGGGGCGAGAGGTAGAACCGCTCGGCGATGCTGCGGCTGGAGGTGCCGCCCGCCGCCAGCACGGCGATCTCCCGTTCCCGGTCGGTGAGCACCGGCTGCCGGCTGCTCAACGCCGGGGTCCGAACCAGGTCGCAATGCTGGAGGAGTTCACCGAGACGGAGATTGGCCGGCCCGGTGGCCGACGCGCGTTCGTCGCGCATCCGGGCCACCGCCATCGCGGCCGCCTCGGCGGCATACAGGTGGAGGTCCGCGGCGGCGAACTCGTCGGCCACGGCGAGCAGTTCGGCCCCGGACCCCCGGGCGGCGGCCCGGGCGTGCCGGGCCAGCAACGACGGCAATTGACCGTCGACCACCTCGGTCAGCATGGCCAGCCGGCGGGCCACGCTCAGCCGCGGGCCGTCCGGGCCGGCCGGACCGACCTCGATCTCCGCCAGGTCGAGCCGCACGAGGTCGTACAGGGCGAGCACCTCGTGCCCGGCGAATCCGTCCGCCCAGAGCCGGCCGACCAGGATGCGCAGCGTCTCAGCAGCCGCCGGCACGTCGCCCGCCGCCGCCTGGGTGGCGGCCCGGGCCTGTTCCAACCACGGGTCGAGCACCTTCATGCCGGGCATCCGCGCCGCGTCCGACTCCGCCATCGCGGCCTCCGCCTGCGCCACGTCACCCCGCAAGGCCGCCGCGTGCGCCCGCTCGGCCTGCGCCAGGCTGGTGTAGACGGCGCTGTTGGCCAGCACGGCACAGGCACTCAGGCTGGTCCGCAGGGCGTCCCCGGTCTGACCGCGCAGCCGGGCCGCCTGGGCGCGCAGGATGGACAGGTATCCGCTGCCGAGCCGGAAGTCCCCGGCGTCGGCGAGGTCGGCGAACTCGTCCGCGATGATCGCGTCGATGCCGGCCAGATTCCCGGCCAGGGCCAGCCCGGTGCCGCGGGCCAGCTCCAGGGCGAGTTGGAGGTATGGCATGTCGCCGCGCCACTGGGCGGCCTCGGCCGCGACACCGGCCACCGCCCGGGCGCTCAGCTCGAAGTGTCCCTGCGCCGCGTGCAGGTGCGCGATGGTGCAGCGGGCCAGTCCGCAGGCGGCCACCGTGGCGGCCGGTCGGTCCAGGACGGCCCGGCCGAGCCGGACCGCCTCCGTGGTCTCCAACCGCTGCAACCGCATGATCGCCTCGAAGGCGCGGACCCGGGCCCGGTCCGCCGGGTCGGGCAGTTCCTCGGCCGCCTTGCTGATCTCCTCCACCGTGGACTCCTGGCGCAGTCCCCAGTACGTGACCATGCCGCGCGCGGTCAGCCAGCGCGCCCGCCGGGCACCGGTGGTGCACTGGTTGGCGACCGCGTCCAGCACCCGGATCGCCTCGTCCGGCTGGTCGCTGAACATCAGGATGGTGGCCAGCAACTCGGCCGCGTCGAATCCGCCGCCGGTGTCCATCGCGGCCCGGGCCAACCTGGCGGCAAGCGGTACGTCGTATCGGCCGAACGCCTGGGCGGCGGCGGCGAGCAGCAACGACGGCTGCTGCGCGGTGCCGGAGTCGAGCCGCCAGACCGCCACCCGCAGCAGGTCGTCGCGGCGGCGGGCGCCCACCGACTCGATGAGTTCGGCGAGTTCGGCCTTCAACCGCCGGGTCCGGGAGACCGGGCACCGGCTCCGGACCACCTCGCCGTACAGCGGGTGGGCCAGGCGGACATTGTTACGCCGGTCGTGCGGCACGATGGCGATCAGCCCACGTTCCTCGGCCAACTCCACGTCCTGCTGCCGGGTGGCGCGGGTGATCAGGTCCAACCCGATCGGCTCGCCGAGGGCGACCAACTCGACGACCGCCTGCACACCGTGATCGAGCTGGCCGATCCGGGCGTCGATCAGGTCGTTGAGGCTGGGTGCCAGTTCGAGCCGCCCGGTCCACCGCCACACGCCGTACGTCTGAGTAAGCTCGCTGCCGATCTGCGCGGCCATCACGAGCTCACGCAACAACAGCGCGTTGCCGGCGGAGAGCCGCCACAGCCGGTCGGCGGACGACTTGTCCACCGAGCCGCCGAGGATCTCCCCGAGCAGTGCCTCGGTGTCCGGCCGGCTGAGCGGTTGCAACTCCGCGTACTCGACCAGGTCGTCGGTCCACAGCGCGCGTACCGGAAGTGGCACCTGCTCGCCGTTGCGGACGGTGCCGAGCACGGTGGCGTCGTCGGTGCGGGCGATCAGGTAGACCAGCGCGGCCGACGACGGGTCGAGCAGGTGCACGTCGTCGATGGCGAGCACGATCGGCCGACCGGCGGCCTGTTGGTGCAGGGCGTCCACGGCCCAGCGGAGGATGCCGGCGGGGGACAGGCCGGCCGGCTGGTCGGCCGGCAGCACCTGCACGAGACCACCGAACGGCAGCCCGGCGGTGGCGATGTTCGCGGAGGCGAACCAGACCGCGTATTTGTCGGTCGGCAGCGACTCCACGCCCTCCCGCAGCAGCCGGCTCTTGCCGATGCCGGCCGTCCCGCTGAAGATGAGTCCCCGCCCGCTGGTGCCGCTTGCCGCGGCGACCAGCCGGTTGAGCTCATCAGTCCGGCCGACGAACCTCCATGGACCCATCGGGCCAGCATATCGATGAAAGTTGCACCTTGCGGTGGTTCGCACACGGTAAGTTGAGTAGCGCGACAGTTTCCGGTAAGTACCGGCGTTGCTCGTTCGGCCCGCGCGGGGACACGTAGCGTTTCGCATACGCCGACCACACCGGACACGGTGTGCGTCGCGCCTCGATCCCGTGCACCCCATGCCTCAGGGAGGCAGATGTGAACCCCGGACCGGTCCGCACCGTCGCGGACGGGGGTGTTGTCCCGATCGCCCGGCAACGCCGACCACAACGCGGTCCGCTGCGCCTGCCTCCGAAGGCGGTGGACGTCGTGCCCGACGAGCCCACCGCCGTCGTCCTCGTGGGACCGTCCGACGAGGCGCGGGCGGCGCTGCGCACCGTGCTGATCGGCGAGGTCCCGGTAGCGCGGCCGGGGAACGGCGGCCTGTTGCTGGTGCGGCACGGCGCGGAAACCGCCGGCCTCGCCCACATCCCGGGTCATCGGCAACCCCGCCCGTGTACGGCGGAGGCCGTCGACGGGCCGGTGCCGGCCCGACCGCCACGGCGGGTGGAGGTCACCCTGTCCGACCCGCTGCTGCGGCACTTCTCGCTTGTCGACACGCCCGAAACCGGAAGTCTCGGGATCGCCGGCACGCGGGTCGTGCTCGACGCGGCGACCCGCGGTGGCGCGATCCTCTACGTCACCTCCGCGACCCGCCGGCCCGCGCCGGCCGACCTGGACCTGTTGGCCGGCGCGGCGCGGGCGGGATGTGACCTGTTCTTCGCGGTGCTGCCCGAGGTCGGCGGCTGGGTGCACCACGGCCGTGACGTGGTCCACCCGACGGAGCACCCGGCGACCCTGGCCATCCGCCGACACCGGGAGTCGGTCGAGGCGGCGGTGCCGGCGGCGGTCGGCCTGCCCTGGTACGCCGTGGACCCGGCCACCGGGGACGTGGCGTACCTGCGCCGGGCGCTTATCGAGTGGGCTGACCGGGAGGGTCTGGCCCGGGCCAGCGTGGATCGTCCGCCGCCGCACCATCTGGGCCGCACCGTCCGGGTGGCCCGCGACGCGCACGAGTCGGACTGGGCGGACCGGCTGGAACGTCAGCTCCGCAACCGGGCCCACCGGCTTCGCCAGCACCTCGCCATCGAGCTGGCGAACATCCACCTGCGCTGTGTTCAGCAGATCGTCTTCGGGGCGGGCCCGACCGCGTTGCCCGAGGCGTTGGACCGAGAGGTCGAATCGCTGTCCCTGCTGGCGGTGAACGAGGGCGACGCAGCGGTGGCCGCGATCGTCGACGAGGCAGTCACCAGAGTCTTCGGTGAAGCTCCGGACGAGGGCGTGCGGAGGCGGGTCGCCGCAGCCGTGCGGCGGGGCTTCGCCGATCACCGGTTGGCCCGGGACCTGGACCGGGTCCTCCTGGTCACCAGCACCGGCGGGGTGGCCACGGTGACCGGACCGGAGGCGGTGGCGGCGTTGGCCGCCTATCCGATCACGCCGGGTCGGACGATCCTCCCGCCGATCGGAGTCGCCCTGTCCGGTGGGTGTTACCAGTTGTGGCGCAACCCCGGCCACGACGAGCCGGGTCAGGCCCGATCCTGGCTGCAACGCGCCCTGCGGGAGATCGAGAACGAGCTGACGCGTGAGGTCACCCGCCGATTCGAGGCGGTGCGGCTCTCGCTGACCGCCGTGCTCGCCGATGCCGTGGATCACGGCATCCTGCTGTCCTGATCGTGCCGGTTTCACGGCGGCATGCCGGCGCCGGCCCGCCGCGTGGCGAACCGGTGCGTCAGTCGCTCGGATCCGATGGCACCATGGGAGGCATGGCGGCTCCACAGGTCGTTCCGGTCGAGACGCCGGACACCGACGAGGTGCCGGTCTCCGACCGGCCGTGGGTGACGATCGTCTGGGACGATCCGGTCAACCTGATGTCCTACGTGACGTGGGTCTTCCAGAAGCTGTTCGGCTACAGCCAGGAGAAGGCCGAGAAGCTGATGCTGGACGTTCACCACAAGGGTCGGGCTGTGGTGTCCAGCGGGGCCCGGGAGCGGATGGAATCCGACGCGTCCCAACTGCACGCCTACGGTCTCTGGGCGACCGTCGACCGCGGCTGACCGCGCCGATGTGGCCGGTGTCGGCGCCGGCTCCCGGGTGCCGGTGTCGCCGGCGGTCAGCCGGACGCCCAGTGTCGTGGGTGTCCGTGGCGGTGTCGCGTCGCCGCCGTCAGGACCGGTCGTCGGCGGGCCAGGTTTGCCAGCCCCGCCGTGGCGCGCAAAGGTAAAGCCGTGAGCATGTTCCAGCGCCAGGGGGCGCACTGCGTGGCCACGTTCGCCCCGGACGAGGTCAAGGTTCTGCGCCGAGTGGCTGGCGAGGTGGTCGGTCTGCTGACCGACGGCTTCGATCACACCGATCCCGTTGTCGGCCGGCTGTTTCCGGACGCCTATCCCGACAACCCGGACGACACCGCCGAGTTCCGGCGGTACACGGAGGGTGACCTCAAGACCAGCAAGATCGACCAGGCGGGCGCGATCCTCGCCGCCCTGCCGGACGACTTCGATGGCGAGGTCCGGCTGGATGCCGAGGCGGCCGAGGCCTGGCTGCGGGCGCTGAACGACGCCCGACTGGCGATGGGGGTGCGGCTCGAGATCGCCGACGGCACCGACATCGGGGAGGAACTCGACCGGGCGATTCTCACCGACCCGAAGTCCTCCCGGGTCTTCCAGCTCTCCGTCTACGCGTACCTGGGCTACCTGCAGGAATCACTGCTCAACGCCCTGATCGATTGACCACCATCGGCACTGGCCGGCTGGTCAGCTCGCCGCGTACCCGGCGGTGGGCCGGGCGAAGCCGTCCGCACCGTGGCCGGCGTCGTGCGGTCGCGATGCCGTGTGCCTCCCGTCACCGTCAGGCGTGACGGGCGCCACGCGGTGGAAGCGGCCGGCGGCGGTACGCGGTAGGCTCGTCCCGTGCTGAGCATCGACCGCTCGATCGTCGACGCGATCGTGGCGCACGCCCGCCGGGACCACCCGGACGAGGCGTGCGGTGTCGTCGCGGGGCCTGTTGGCAGCGACATGCCGAGCCGGCACATCCCGATGGACAACGCGGCCCGCTCCATGACCTTCTATGAGTTCGACTCGATGGAGCAGCTGCGCGTCTGGCGCGAAATGGACGACAACGACGAGGAGCCTGTGGTCATCTACCACTCGCACACCGCCACCGAGGCGTACCCGTCGCGTACGGACATCTCGTTCGCCGGCGAGCCCAACGCGCACTACCTGCTCGTCTCCACCCGCGAGCCGCAGACGGAGGAGATCCGGTCCTACCGGATCGTCGACGGGCAGGTGACCGAGGAGCCGGTCCAGATCCGGGATGCCGCGGTGGACCCGCACGCGGTCCAGTCCTACATGTTCGGGCAGAGCCCCGCGACGGTCGACTACGAGTGTTCGGGCCGCTGACTTTCGTTCCGCGCCCAGCATCATCAGTCAACCCACACCGTCGTATCGACAGGAGCCTCCCAGCATGGCCATCGAAGTTCGCATTCCCACCATCCTGCGCAGCCACACGGGCGGCGCCAAGATCGTCGAGGGTGCCGGCAACACCCTTGGCGAACTGCTTACCGACCTCGACAACAACCACTCCGGCTTGCGCGGCCGGCTGGTCACCGAGTCGGGAACGCTGCACCGGTTCGTCAACGTGTACGTCAACGACGAGGATGTCCGTTTCCTCGGCGCCCTCGACGCCCCGGTGAAGGACGGCGACACCGTCACGATCCTGCCGGCCGTCGCGGGTGGCGCGTTCGGCTTCGCCGCGGCAGCGGCGATCGTCCAGCACCGCGCCGCGGCAGCGGCGATCGTCCAGCACCGCGCCGCGGCAGCGGCGATCGTCGGGCACCGCGCCGCCGATCGTCACGACGCCCTCGGCTGAGCCACCGCCATGGCCAGGTACGACAGTCTCCTGGACGCGTGCGGCGGCACCCCGCTCGTCGGGCTGCCGCGGCTGTCGCCACCGGTGGAGCCCGGCGCTCCGCCGGTGCGGCTGTGGGCCAAACTCGAGGACCGCAACCCCACCGGCAGCGTGAAGGACCGGCCGGCCCTGTTCATGGTCCGCGAGGCCGAGCGGGCCGGGCGACTCCGTCCGGGCGCCACCATCCTGGAACCGACAAGCGGAAACACCGGCATCTCGCTTGCCATGGTGGCCAAGCTGCGCGGCTACCGGCTGGTGTGTGTGATGCCGGAGAACGTCTCCACCGAGCGGGTTCAACTGCTCCGCATGTACGGCGCGGAGATCATATTCTCGCCGGCGGCCGGCGGCTCCAACCAGGCGGTCGCCACCGCGAAGCAGATCGCCGCCGAGCACCCTGACTGGGTAATGCTCTTCCAGTACGGCAACGAGGCGAACGCCCGGGCGCACTACGAGACCACCGGGCCGGAGCTGGTGCAGGACCTGCCGACCATCACGCACTTCGTCGCCGGACTGGGCACCACCGGAACGTTGATGGGTACCGGGCGGTACCTGCGCGAGAAGGTCGAGGGGATCGAGATCATCGCCGCCGAACCGCGATACGGCGAACTGGTGTACGGCCTGCGTAACATCGACGAGGGATACGTCCCGGAATTGTACGACCCGGACGTGTTGACCCGGCGGTTCTCCGTCGGCACCCGGGACGCCGTGCTGCGTACCCGCCAGCTCGTCGAGGTGGAGGGCATCTTCGCCGGATTCTCGACCGGAGCGATCCTGCACGCGGCGCTCGCGGTGGCCCATCAGGCGGTTCGCGACCGGCGGCGGGCCGACGTGGCTTTCGTCGTCTGCGACGGTGGCTGGAAGTACCTGTCGACCGGCGCTTACGGCGGCAGTCTCGCCGATGCCGAGGACGCCCTGGAGGGTCAGCTCTGGGCCTGATGCGAGGAAGGACCCCCGCACAAGGGGGTCCTTCCTCGCGTTCAGCGGTCGGTGGCGAGCTTCGCGCCGAAGCCGAGTAGCGCCGTCCCGGTGGCGGCGTCCAGGGCGCGGCGGACCCGGCGCCGGGCCAGCGCCCGACGGGCCCGGTGCATCGCACCGACCAGCACGAACAGGTACACCAGGGACAGCACGGCATGGCTGAGCGCGAAGGCCAGCAGCACCGGGATCGGCGCGGAGTGCCCGACGAACTGCGGCAGCACGGCCAGGTAGAAGGCCAGCACCTTCGGGTTGGTGATGTTGGACAGGAAGCCCTGCCGCCATCCCGCCATCGCCTGGCCGGGTACGTCTTGCTCACCGGGCTCCGGTGGCGATGGGTACCGGCCGGCTCGGGCCGACCGGATGGCCTGCACACCGAGGAAGGTCAGGTAGGCGACGCCGGCCCAGCGGATCGCCTCGAACAGCGGCTGCGAGCGCATGATCACCGCGCCGAGGCCGGCGGCTGCCGCGCCGCCCTGCACCGCGTTCGAGGTGGCGACGCCGACCGAGCACCAGAGCCCTCGGCCCCGTCCGGCGGCGAGGGTGTTCTTGGTGACGACCGCGAAGTCAGGGCCGGGTATCAGGATCAGCAGGACGGCGAAGGCGAGGAAGGTGCCGTACGCGGTCCACGTCATCTCTCGACCCTAACCCCGGGTGCGCAAGGTCACAGCGCGGTGACCGTCAGTCCGACGTTTACCAGCAATGGCACCGTGGCGAGGCCGAGCAGCAGCCACGGCAGGCGATCCCGGCGAACCACCGCGAACGCCGCCACGGTCAGCCCGACGCCGAGGAGGCCGACGGCGGCCAGGGTCGGTTGATACCACCCGGGAGCCGCTCCCGCCAGGATCACCAGCACGCCCCGCAGCGCCGAACCACTGCCGATCAGCCCGAGGATTGTCGCCCAGACGCACAGCCACAGCATCCGGTCGCTGGCGCCGAGCGGGTCGGTTCGTCGTACCGGGAACGGGCACTGTGATCCAGGCAGCGGCGGCGGTGGGATCGTCAATCCCCGGACGGCGGGCACCCGGTCGTCCGGTCGCTCCGTCCGGGGTCGGTCCTCGGGAGGAGCGACCGGTGCGGGTCGTGGCTCGGCGATCACACCCTGTGCAACGGGTGGCGGTAACGGGGCGTAACGGCGGAACCTGGATCGGAAGGGTGTCACGTTGATGACATCTGTTGTCGGATCGTTCTTGCGCCGGTCCCTTCCGGCGTAGGCTGCGCCTCGTGACCGACTCGTCGCCGACCTTCACCGTGCTGACTGGTCACGGCGAGGAGATAACCGACAGTAATCGCAGGATAGCCGGATGAGACTGACCGTCCTGGGGTGCGCGGGAAGCTTTCCCGGACCCGACTCCGCCTGCTCGGCGTACCTGGTGGAGGCCGACGGCTTCCGGCTCCTGGTCGACTTCGGTTCCGGCTCGCTGTCGGCCCTGCAGCGCTATGCCGGGCTGTCGGCCGTGGACGCCATCCTGCTCACCCACCTGCACTTCGACCACATCTCCGACGCCGTCGACTACGTCGTCGTCCGCCGCTACGCCCCCGACGGCTCGTTGCCGGCCCTGCCGGTCTATGCCCCGGCCGGCGCGCCGGACCGGATCGCCGCTGCCTACAGCCAGGACGAGGGGGGCGTGGAGGACGTCTACACGTTCTATGGCCTGCAACCCGGCAGCTTCCCGATCGGCCCGTTCACCGTCACCGTCGACCGGATGAACCACCCGGTCGAGACGTACGGCGTGCGCCTGGAACACGATGGACGTGCCCTGTGCTACTCCGCGGACACCGCGCCGTGCGAGGCGCTGCTGCGGCTGGCGGAGGGCGTCGACCTGTTCCTCTGCGAGGCCAGCTACCTCGACGGTGCCGACAACCCGCCGGATCTGCATCTCACCGGCCGGGAGGCCGGCGAGATCGCCACCAAGGCCGAGGTGGGCCAACTGCTGCTCACCCACCTGGTGGCGGCCTGGGGCAGCGAGGCGATCACCTTCGACGCCGCGGCCACCGCCTTCGCGGGGCCGATCGAGATCGTCCGACCGGGCGCCAGCTACCAGATCTGAACGAGGGGTGGGGAGTGGGCGCTCCGCGCCGACACCTAGGCTGGCCCCCATGGCGCGACCAGACGGGCGAGGGCCCGACCAGCTCCGACCGGTGCGACTGACCCGCTCGTGGAGCATGCACCCGGAGGGCTCGGTGCTCGTCGAGTTCGGCGATACCCGGGTGCTCTGTACGGCCAGCGTCACCGAGGGCGTTCCCCGCTGGCGCAAGGGGTCCGGGCTGGGCTGGGTCACCGCCGAGTACGCGATGCTGCCCCGCGCCACCACGACCAGGTCGGATCGGGAGAGTATCAAGGGCCGGGTCGGTGGGCGGACCCACGAGATCTCCCGGCTGATCGGCCGGAGCCTGCGCGCCTGCGTCGACCTGAAGGCGCTCGGCGAGAACTCGGTGGTGCTCGACTGTGACGTGCTGCAGGCCGACGGCGGCACCCGGACGGCGGCCATCACCGGAGCCTACGTGGCGTTGTACGACGCGGTGACCTGGCTGGCTGGCCGCAAGGCGCTGGCCGGCAAGCCGGAGCGGGTGATGCACCGCTCGGTGGCCGCCGTGAGCGTCGGCGTCGTCGCCGACGAACCCCGGCTGGACCTGTGCTACTCCGAGGACGTGACCGCCGAGGTGGACATGAACGTGGTGTGCACCGGGACCGGCGACTTCGTGGAGGTGCAGGGCACCGGCGAGTCCGGCGTGTTCGACCGGGCCCGATTGGACGAGCTGCTCGATCTCGCGGTGGCCGGCTGCGCCACCCTCGCCGCGGCGCAGCGGGAGGCGCTGGCCTCATGAGCAAGGTGCTGCTGGCCACGACGAACGCCAAGAAACTTGTGGAACTGCAGCGCATCCTGGACGCCGCGCTGGGCGCGGGCCGGGTCGAGCTGACGAGCCTGACCGACGTACCGGATTATCCGGACGTCCCGGAGACCGGCCTCAGCTTCGGCGAGAATGCGCTGCTCAAGGCGCGGGAGGGGGCCCGGCGCACCGGGCTGCCCACCATCGCCGACGACTCCGGGTTGGCGGTCGACGCGCTGAACGGCATGCCCGGCGTGCTCAGCGCCCGGTGGTCGGGTCGGCACGGTGACGACCGGGCCAATTTGCAGCTGGTGCTCGCCCAGCTGGCGGACGTGCCGGACGAGCAGCTCGGCGCCTCGTTCGTGTGTGCGGCGGCGCTGGTGCTGCCCAGCGGTCGGGAGCATCTGGTCGACGGGCGGCAGCCCGGACGGTTGATCCGCTCACCGCGTGGCGCCGGTGGGTTCGGCTACGACCCGATCTTCGTGGGTGACGGCACCTCCAGCACCAACGCCGAGCTGTCGCCGGAGGAGAAGGATCGGGTCAGCCACCGCGGCATCGCGCTGCGCGCCCTGGCCAAGGTGCTCGCTAAGGAACTCCCAACCCTCCCCTCCTGACCCCCCAGACCCCCCGGGACCCGCCGTCCCTCTCCAGCGATCTTGCAGTTGGGGTTGGTATTTCGCGGCTTATAAGCCCTTTGTCGCAGCCCAAACTTCAAGATCGCGAGAGGGGGAGGACGGGTCAGGTCAACGGGCCGGTGTCGCGTTCGATGGCGGCGCGTAGGTCAGGGCCGGCGACCACGGCGCGCGCGGCCTCCATGGCAGGAGCCAGGAAGACGTCCGGGCCGGGCTCGCCGACGAAGCCGGCCACCGCGGCACAGGCGGCCCGTCCCGCCGGAGACGGCCGCAGCGGATGCCGCAACTGCAACCCGCGTACGGCGGCCAGCAGCTCGACAGCGAGCAGGCTGGTCACGTTGTCCAGGACGGTGCGCAGTTTCTTCGTCGCGGCCCAGCCCATCGACACGTGGTCCTCCTGCATGCCGCTGGTCGGCAACGAGTCCACCGAGGCCGGCGCGGCGAGCCGGCGGTTCTCCGCCACGATGCCGGCCGCCGTGTACTGGGCGATCATGAGGCCGGAGTTCACGCCCGGATCCGGGGTGAGGAAGGCGGGCAGCTCCCGCGACCGGGTCACGTCCAGCAGCCGGTCCACCCGGCGCTCCGAGATCGCACCCACCTCGGACAGGGCGATCGCGAGATAGTCGGCGACGAACCCGAGCGGCGCGCCGTGAAAGTTGCCGGTGGACTCGACCCGGCCATCGGGCAGCACCACCGGGTTGTCCACCACCGACAGCAGTTCCCGGCCGGCGACGGCGTCCGCGAAGGCCAGCGTGTCCCGGGCCGCCCCGGCCACCTGCGGGGCGCACCGCATCGAGTACGCGTCCTGCACCGCGTGCGCCAGGTCGTCGCGGTGCGAGTCCATGATGGCCGAGCCCTGTAGCAGCCGGTGGATGTTCGAGGCCGACACCGCCTGGCCGGGATGGGGGCGGATGGCGTGCAGTTCCGGCAGGAACGGCCGCTCCGAGCCGAGCATCGCCTCGATCGCCAGCGCCGCCGTCACGTCCGCCATGGTGAGTAGATGACCGGCGTCGGCGATCGCCAGCAGCAGCATGCCGAGCATCCCGTCGGTGCCGTTGATCAGGGCCAGCCCTTCCTTGGCGGCCAGTTCGACCGGTCGCAGCCCGGCCGCGGCGAGCACCGGCGCGGCGTCCGCCCGCTCGCCCGAGTCGTCAAGCACCCAGCCTTCGCCCATCAGCACCAGGGCACAGTGCGCCAGCGGCGCCAGATCGCCGGAGGCGCCCAGCGAGCCATGCTCGGGCACCCACGGCGTGATGCCGGCGTTGAGCAGATCGACAAGCGCCTGGACGACCATGGGCCGCACGCCGGAATGGCCACGAGCCAGCGACCGTACGCGCAGCACCATCATCGCGCGCACCACCTCGCGCGGCATGGGGGCGCCCACGCCGGCGGCGTGCGAACGGATCAGCGCATGCTGCAACTCGGCCCGGCGTTCGGGTGCGATGAAGGTGTTGGCCAGCGCGCCGAAGCCGGTGGAGACCCCGTACACGGGCCGGCCGTCCCGTTCGATGGTGTCCACGATGGATCTGCTGGTCGCCATCGCGGCGACGGTCGCGGAATCGAGCACCACCTTCGCGTCGGCGCGGGCCACCGCGGCGACGTCGGCGGGGGACACCCCGGAGGGCAGGATCGTCACGTGGCTCATGTCGGTACTCCGTTGTGCAGGACCTGGCGGATCAGCGGGACCCCCGGCCGATAGGCCAGGTGCAGGTGGGTCGGGGCGTCGAGGATGGTCAGGTCGGCCCGTACGCCGGGGCGCAGCACGCCGACGTCGTCGCGCCGCAGCGCCCGCGCGCCGCCGGCGGTCGCCGCCCACACCGCCTCCGCCGGGGTCATGCCCATCTCGCGGACCGCGAGCGCCACACAGAACGGCATCGAGGAGGTGTACGACGAGCCGGGGTTGCAGTCGGTGGCGAGCGCGACCGTGACGCCCGCGTCGAGCAGCCGGCGGGCGTCCGGGTACGGCGACCGGGTGGAGAACTCGGCACCGGGCAGCAGGGTGGCGACCGTCGTGGTGTGCCCGCCGTCGCCGTCCGAGCCGTCGACCCGGGTGGCGGCGAGCGCGTCGATATCACCGTCGGACAGGTGGGTGCAGTGGTCCGCGCTCGCCGCGCCCAACTCCACGGCGAGCCGCACGCCGGGACCCGGCCCGAGTTGGTTGGCGTGCACCCGTACGCCCAGCCCGGCGGCCTGCCCACAGGTCAGGATCGCCCGCGCGTGGTCGGCGTCGAACGCCCCCCGCTCGCAGAACACGTCGATCCACCGGGCGTGCGGGGCCGCCGCCCGCAGCATCGGACCGCACACCAGCCCCACGTAGTCGTCCGGTCGGTCCGCGTACTCGGGCGGCACCAGGTGCGCGCCGAGGAACGTGGTCTCGTCGCTGGCCTCGGCGGCGATGCGCAGCGACCGGACCTCGTCGGCGACCGTCAGGCCGTACCCACTCTTGATCTCCATTGTGGTGGTGCCCTGCCGCAACGCCTCCGCGCGGAGCCGGCGCACGGTCTCCCGCAGCGTGTCGTCGGAGGCCGCGCGGGTGGCCGCCACCGTCGTCCGGATGCCACCGCCGGTGTAGGGCTGCCCCGACATCCGGGCGGCGAACTCGGCCGCCCGGTCCCCGGCGAAGACCAGATGGGCATGGCTGTCCACGAACCCGGGTAGCACGGCCGCGCCGTCGGCATCGACGCGTCGGTCGGCCGCCGGTGCGATGGCCGCCGGCCCGACCCAGGCCACCCGACCCTCCTCGACCAGCACGGCGGCCCGGCGCCGGATCCCGAGGGGTCCGCCCTCGCCGGCGCCAGCCACGTTGGTGACCAGCTCACCGATGTTGTCCACCAACAGGCTTCCGCTCATGGGATGACGCCCTTCGTTCGCGACTGCGGGGCTCGCAACCCCGGCTCACTCCTCGCACTCACGGGATGACCAACTCCCGGATGGCTCGGGTCAGCTCGGTCGGTACGTCGATCGTGGCGTGCCGGCCGTCGTCCACCACGAGCCGGCCGTCCACGATCACTCTCGTCACGTCGGCCGCGGTCGCCGCGAAGAACACCCCCACCGGCGGTACGCCGGCCGTGCGCGGGCTGTCCAGTCGTACGGTGACCAGGTCGGCACGGGCGCCGGTGGTGATCCGGCCGGCGTCGGTCCAGCCCAGCGCGGCGTGCCCGGCGGCGCTGGCCGCGGTGAGCAGCTCGGCCGGGGCGAAGTGGCCGCGCGTCTCGGTGCGCAGCCGGTCGTCCAGTTCCATCGCGCGGGCCTCCTCGAACGGGTCGACGATCGCGTGGCTGTCACTGCCCAGGCTGAGCGGGCTGCCGGCGTCGGCCAACTCGCGGGCCGGCCCGATCCCGTCGGCCAGGTCGCGTTCGGTGGTCGGGCACAGGCACACCCCGGTCCCGCTCGCACCGAGCAGCCGCTGGTCGGCGGCGGTGAGGTGGGTGGCGTGCACCGCCGTGGTCGACGGGCCGAGCACCCCGTGGTCGGCCAGCAGCGCGGTCGGGGTGCGGTCGTACGCGGCGAGGCACGCCTCGTTCTCGGCCCGCTGCTCGGACAGGTGGACGTGCAGCGGCTCGCCCCGCTCGTCCGCCCAGCCGACCACCGTGCCGAGCTGGTCGGCCGGCACCGCGCGTACCGAGTGGATGGCCGCGCCGACCCGGACCTGGTCCGGCCAGGGCGCGAAAGCCGCGGCCCGCTCAGCCCACCGACCGGCGTCACCGTCGCCGAACCTGCGCTGCACCCCGGCCAGTGGCTGACCGTCGACCGAGGCGGTCAGGTACGCCGTGTCCAGCAGCGTGAGCCGGATCCCGGCCTGCGCGGCGGCCTCGGCCAGCGCCGCGCCCATCGCGTTCGGATCGTGGTAACGCCGCCCGTCCGGGCCGTGGTGCAGGTAGTGGAACTCGCCCACGCAGGTGAACCCGGCGAGGGCCAGCTCGGCGTACGCGGCGCGGGCCAGCGCCAGGTAGCTGTCCGGGTCGAGCCGTCCGGCCACCGCGTACATGGTGTCCCGCCAGCTCCAGAACGTGCCGCGACCGCCGTGGGTGCGTCCGCGCAGCGCCCGGTGGAACGCGTGCGAGTGGGCGTTGGCCAGACCGGGCAACGTCAGTCCGGGCAACCGCGTCGTTCCGGCGGGCGGTTCGGCGACGTTCGGGTCGACAGCGCCGAACCGGCCGGCGGTGATCTCGATGAGCACGTCCCGGGCCGGCTCGGTCGCGTCCGGCAGCCAGGCGTACTCGGCGTGGAAGCGGCTCGTCCCGGCCGTGCCGTACCGGACGATCGCCGGCGGACTGGTCCGCCCGCTCATCGGGTCGCCAGGTCCGCGAGCGCGTCGGCGAGGGCGAGCACACCCACGGCACAGTCGGCGTCGGAAGCCGTCTCGGCCGGCGAGTGGGACACCCCGCTCGGGTTGCGCACGAACAGCATCGCGGTGGGCAGGTGCCCGGCGAGGACCCCGGCGTCGTGGCCGGCCGCCGTCGGCAGCACCGGCGAATCCAGCAACCCGGCCAGCCGGCCCCCCAGGTCCTCGTCGAACCCCACAAGCGGCGTCGCGGACTCCTCGACGACCGTCACCGTGGTGCCGTCCCGCCGCGCACGGTCGGTGGCCTTCGCCCGTACCGCCTCCACCAGGGCGGCGAGCGTCGCGGCGTCGGCGGCGCGGGCGTCCAACCAGGCACGCGCCCGACCGGGTACGGCGTTCGTGGCGTTCGGTTCGACAAGCACCCGACCGACGGTGGCGTGCGCGCCGCGCAACCGGGCCTCCTTGTTGGTGGCCAGCACGGTGAACGCCAGCGTCAGCATCGGGTCCCGGCGGTCGGCCATCCGGGTCGTGCCGGCGTGGTTGGCCTCCCCGGTGAACTCCAGCCGCCACCGCCCGTGCGGCCAGATACCACTCGCCACGCCGACGGGCGCACCGAGGTCGACCAACCCACGGCCCTGCTCGACGTGCAGTTCGACGTAGGCGCCGAGGCGGTCGAGCAGGTCGGGGCGAGCACCGGTCGGCGGCCCGCCCAGGGACTCCGCGAACGTGACGCCGTCGGCGTCGGTGAGCGCCGCCGCCCGGTCCGGGTCGATCGCGCCGGTGAACAGTCGCGAGCCGAGGCAGGGTACGCCGAACCGGGCGCCCTCCTCCTCGGCGAACGCGGCCACCCCGATCGGCCGCGCCGGGGTGACGCCGCGCTGCCGCAGCTCGTCGACGGCCAGGAAGCCGCTGACGATGCCGAGCGGGCCGTCGTACGCCCCGCCATGCGGCACCGAGTCGAAATGGCTGCCGGTGAGCACGGCGCCGGTGCCGTCCCCGGCCCTGACGGTGTCCAGTTCACCCCACCAGGCGAACAGGTTGCCGTTGCCGTCGGCGTCCACCGGCATGCCGCGGCGAGCCGCCTGCTCGGCGAACCAGTCGCGTAGCCGCAGTTCCGCCGGACTCCACGCGTACCGCAGGTAGCCGCCGCTGGCCGCGTCCCGGCCGATCGGCGCGAGCTGGTCCCACAGCTCCCGGAACCGTTCGACCAGGGGCTCTTCCACCCCGGAGTGCGACGACAAGGGGCCCGTCCTCACCGCTCGGCCATGGGGGTGCGGACGCCGGTGGCGGCGGCCACCTCGCGGGCCGCGTCGTAGCCGGCGTCGACGTGCCGGATCACGCCCATCGCCGGGTCGTTTGTGAGCACCCGCTCGATCTTCTGCCCGGCGAGCGCGGTGCCGTCGGCCACGCAGACCTGACCGGCGTGGATGGACCGGCCGATGCCGACGCCGCCACCGTGGTGGATGGACACCCACGATGCCCCGCTGGCCGTGTTGACAAGCGCGTTCAGCAGCGGCCAGTCGGCGATGGCGTCCGAACCGTCGGCCATCGCCTCGGTCTCCCGGTAGGGGCTGGCGACGCTGCCGCAGTCCAGGTGATCGCGGCCGATCACCACGGGCGCCGACAGCTCGCCGGAGGCGACCATCTCGTTGAACCGCACCCCGGCCCGGTCCCGCTCGCCGTACCCCAGCCAGCAGATCCGGGCGGGCAGGCCCTGGAAGGCGACCCGCTCGCCGGCCAGCCGGATCCACCGGGCGAGGGACTCGTTCTCCGGGAAGAGGTCGAGGATCGCCCGGTCGGTGGCGGCGATGTCGGCCGGGTCGCCGGACAGCGCCGCCCACCGGAACGGGCCCTTGCCCTCGCAGAACAACGGCCGGATGTACGCCGGCACGAAGCCGGGGAAGGCGAACGCCCGGTCGTACCCGCCGAGCTGCGCCTCGCCCCGGATCGAGTTGCCGTAGTCGAACACCTCGGCGCCGGCGTCGAGGAAGCCGACCATGGACGCGACGTGTTTCGCCATCGACGCGCGGGCCCGCTCGGTGAACTCCGTCGGCTTCGCGGCGGCATAGTCGGCCGCGTCGGCCAGCTCCACCCCCTCGGGCACGTACGACAGCGGGTCGTGCGCGCTGGTCTGGTCGGTGACAATGTCGATCTCGACGCCCCGACGCAGCAACTCGGGGAAGACGGTGGCCGCGTTGCCCACCACCCCCACCGACAACGCGCGCCGGTCCCGCTTCGCGGCGAGCGTCCGGTCGACGGCCTCGTCCAGCGAGCCGGCCACCTCGTCGAGGTAGCGGGTGGCGACCCGGCGGTGCAACCGCGCCGGGTCCACGTCCACCACCAGGCAGGCGCCGCCGTTCATGGTGACCGCGAGGGGCTGCGCGCCGCCCATGCCGCCGCAGCCGGCGGTGAGCGTCAGCGTGCCGGCCAGACCGCCACTGAACTTCTTGGCGGCCACCGCGGCGAACGTCTCGTAGGTGCCCTGGAGGATGCCCTGGGTGCCGATGTAGATCCACGATCCGGCGGTCATCTGGCCGTACATGGTCAACCCGAGCTGCTCCAGCCGGCGGAACTCCGGCCAGGTGGCCCAGTCACCGACCAGGTTCGAGTTGGCCAGCAGCACCCGCGGCGCCCACTCGTGGGTGCGCAGCACGCCGACCGGTCGTCCGGACTGCACGAGCATCGTCTCGTCGTCGCGCAGCGTCGTCAGCGTGCGCACCAAGGCGTGGTACGACGGCCAGTCGCGCGCCGCCCGACCGGTGCCGCCGTACACCACCAGGTCCTCGGGCCGTTCGGCCACCTCCGGGTCGAGGTTGTTCATCAGCATCCGCAGCGCGGCTTCCTGGGTCCACCCGGCCGCGGTACGGGTGGTGCCCCGCGCGGCGCGAATCGGCTCGGGCATCGGCGCTCCTTTCTGGGCTGGCGTCGGTCGGGTCCGGGTTGGCGTCGGTCGTCAGTCGACGAAGAGCTGGCGGCGGGTGGCGGCGCGGTCGAACTCCTCCAGTCGTCGTTGCGCCTCGCCGGGGGTGGCGTCGCAGATCGCCTGCAGCAACGCCATCGCCATCGCCATCGGAGCGGCGTGCAGATCGAACACGAGTTGCGCGCCGACTGGAGCGGGCAGCACGAGGTCGGCGTGTTCGGCCGCCGGGCTGACCGGGGAGTCGGTGATGACCAGGACGCCGAGCCCGGCATCGCGGGCTTCGCGCAACGCCTCGACCGCCTCCCGCGGGTAGCGGGGGAGCACGATCGCCAAGAGCGCGGACGCGCCGGCGGCGACCACCTGGTCGAGCCGGTCGGCGAGCAGGCTGCCGCCGGTGTCCAGCACCCGTACGTCCGGGTGCACCTTGGCGGCGAAGTAGGCGAAGTACGCGGCCAGCGGCGCGGCGGCCCGCAGCCCGAGGACCGGCAGCGGACGGCTGGCGGCGAGTAGCGCGCCGGCCCGGGTCACGCGTTCCGGGTCGCCGAGCCGGTCGGCGAGCTGGTGCAGGTTGTCCACCTCGATGCGGATCGCCCGCTGTAGGGGGTTGTCGCCGGCGACGACGGCGGTGACCGGCTGGGCGCCGACGGTCAGCTCCCGGAGTCGCCGACGCAACGCGGGATAGCCGTCGTAGCCCAGCGCCATCGCGAACCGGGTGACCGAGGGTTGGCTGACGCCGGACAACTCGGCCACCTCGGCGGCGGACAGGTAGCCGGCCGCCGTGGCGTGCCGGGCCAGGCTGTGCGCGATCCGCCGCTGGGTGGGCGTCAGCCGGACGCCGTGCAGCAGGTCGAGCAGCCGGTCCCCGGGTGCCGCGACAACCTCGCCATTCATGGTCCGACTCTATGCATGAAAACTTTCGCCGAGCAAGCCGTGGGGAAGAGCCCCTTATCAGTGCAATGCGGCAATAAGAAGCCCTTCCTTGCAGGTAGGCGGTGGGGGAACAGTTGTGCGGCAGTCGGTACTATCCGCACAGTCGTCGAGCAAGGAGTTGGGATGCAGCCGGGGGGCCCGTACAGACTGACGCACCTGATGGGTGAAACGTCAGTGGGGAAGGCGTGGGCCGGTGCCGACGAACAGGGACGATTCGCGACCGTGGCGGTGCTTGACGCCGCTGTGGCCGCCGCGCCCGGGTGGCGGGAGGCGTTCGCCAACATCGCGAACTCACTCGCGCAGGATCCCGGCGGCATGCCGTTCGCATACGCCGACTTCTCGGCGGCCGAGCCATGGGTCGCATACCCGGCGGAGGCGGGCCGCGGTGCGGAGAACCTTCTCCGTGCCCTAGGAGTGGAGTACACCCCGGCTCCGCACGCCGAGTCAGCGGGCTCCGCCTCGCCGGTCTCCTCAGCACCGGCGTCCGGTGGTCCGCAGCCGTTCTCCGCGCCGCCGGAGTCCGGCTCAGGCGGTGGTCCGCAGCCGTTCTCCGCGCCGCCGGAGTCGAGTTCCGGTCCGCCATTCTTAGGGTCACCGGCCAGCGGTTCCGGGCACGGATCGTCACACGTTCCCTGGGCGGCCCAGGTGAGTCCGACGTCCGGCCAACCGGTGTCCATGGGGCCGCAGCCTGTGTCGGGGTCGGCGACCGTACCGCCCCTGTCGACGCCATACCAGGCCAGCGGAGGTCCCGCGTCGCCAGCACCATCCACCTACGACCCGTTGGCCCCCGACCCGTCTGTCCGCCGCATCTCGCCTACACCCCAGCAACCTCGACGTCCCCGGAAGGGCCTGTTGATCGGAATCGGCGCGCTCGTCCTAGTCGTGCTCGTCGGCACGGCCGCTGTCGTCTTCTGGCCGGAGTCCGACGAACCCGGGCCAGGGACCCCGGTTGCGTCCGCGACGGTCCCGACGGGCCCGAATTGGTCACCGACCGGCCCTCCACAGCAGCCCGGCATCGAGCCGCCCAGGCCGGGGGACTGGCCCAGGTGGCCCGTCTTCGGCACGGGCGATGCGGTGACCATGCTCAATCCGGAGGGCCTGGGCTTCGGGTTCACCGCTCCCGCCAACTGGACGTGCAACCCGGCCGGAAGCGCGGAGGGGGAGGTCAAGTACAACTGCGGTGGGTCCATCGGGGACAACCAGGAGATCGGCGGCGAGCTGATCGTCCGGGAGTGTCCTGACTGCGACGAGGCGCGTCGCGTCGCCCTTCGCCAGGCGGAGGAGGCGTGGGGGCAGCAGTGGCGCAGCGGCGGGCCCTATGTCGTGCTGGCAGAAACCACGAAGCTGGACGGCGCCAACGCGTACGGGGTCGTCGTGGTTGCGTTCTGGCGTTCGAATCCGGACGGGGCGATCGACCGCCAGCTGGTGCTGCGGATGACCTCGCCGGTGGAGTGGGTGGACGTCATCCGGCGCGTGGTCGGCTCGATCCGTGCCAACGCCCGTTTCTGAGCCACCGTCCACCGGCTGCCCGTCGGCCGGCATCGGGACGACGGCCTTGCGTGGCTGTCTCGTCACGCCTGGGTTTGGGCCTATGGTTCGTCGCTGACACCGGATCTATGATGAGCGCGCGAAGCCCGGCTTCGGCCCGACCGGTCCGTCATCGGTTCTGGCTTCCGTTCCGCCGTCAAGGCGTGAGCGAACCCGCACGACGGCACGACCAGCGCCACTCTCTGGGCCGCTGGCCGATCAAGGCTGATACGGAGATGTGATGTTCACCGGCGCGGCCCACGACCATCCCCAGGGTGACCGACGCCATACCTCGGCGACGCGGATCAGCGGCGGTCAGGAGCCGACGAGGACACCCGTGGCGTCGGCACGGGAGGCTGGCGCAACCGGACCGGGGCGGGTGGGTCGGCTCCAAGCCCTAAGATCGGCCTCGCGCTTGAGCCGGGGCGGCCGGACACTCGCTGCGGGCCTCCGGTCGGATCCTGACCAGCGCGTCGTGGCCGCGTTGGCGCTCCTGGTGGCGACGCTCGGCCTGATGCCCGTCGCGCTCGTGCCCGCCGACTCCGCAATCTACGCCGGCGTGGCCACCGGAACGCCGACGCTCTACACATACACGGTGGCCATCGCGGTGGTGTTGGTGGTGGTGGCGATGCGCACCCCTCGTCGACTCGGCCGCTCCCTTTTTCTGTGGGTGCCGTTCCTCATCTGGATGGCCGTGTTCGCTGTGCTCTCCTGGGACGCCTCGCCGCGTACCGTGAGCGGTCTGCTGCACCTCTCCCTGGCGGCGGTCGTGTTCGCCATCGGCGCCGCGGCCGAGCGTGCGGACCGTCGACACTCGATCCTGCTCTGGGCATTCGCCGCAGTGGCGTGGATCCAGCTTCTCGCGAGCATCGCGGCAATCGCCGGTTTCCCGCTGCGGCGTATCTCCGGGCAGCAGGCGCTTGACGTGTTGGGCCGCGCCACGGGTCTTACGAGCCACCCCGGCGAGCTGGCGAAGCTCCTGTTCTTTTGCGGCCTGTGCGCGCTGACCCTGCCGCAGCGCGCGGTACGAGACCGGTGGGTGGCCTGGACGACGCTAGGCGCCGTGCTGGTCGGCGTCTCCCTCACCCAGAGCCGCACGGTCCTCGCGGCCGTGGTCTCCATGGTCGTCATCCTGGTGCTGCTCGAGTTCGTCACCGGGCGTTGGCAGAAGAGGTACTTCATTGTCCTCGGCCTCACCGCACTCCTCGCCTTGGTCTCGCTGCCGTGGCTGATCGAACGGTTCACAGCGGATCCGGGCGGCGGTTCCCGGCAACACCTCCTCGGGGTCGCGTGGACGGTGATCCGGGACAACCCGTGGACCGGGGTGGGACCCAACAGCTACGTTGCGGTCGTCGGCACTATCGATCCGCTGACCGCCAGCGGCGTCCCCGTCCACAACGCGTTCCTACTAAGTGCCGCCGAGCTGGGTATCCTCGGCGCGGTGCTGCTGTGGCTGCCGTTCGCACGGACCGCGACGGTGGCCGTCCGCGCCGTCTTCCGGACGCGAACTCCCGAACTGGCCCCTCGCGTCTTGGTCAGCGCACTGCCGGGCCTCGTCCTCATCGGTATGACGGGTTGGGGTCTCATGCAGGGCCCCTACTTTCTTACGCTGGCCCTGGTGACAGGTTACTTCCTGGCCCGTACCCGATCCGGTGGAGTCGCGAGCGGCGATGGTCGCGACTGAGACGGCGGCGCGACGCCCCTCCCTGACGGTCGTCTCGGGGCTGCTGGGTCTCTCCGCCCTGGCCACGCGGTTGACCACTCTTGTGGTCATGGCGTTCCTGACCCGCGGCGCCGGCGTCGAGGCGGTCGGCCTATACGGGCTCGCCACGCTCACCGCGTCCTTCACCGCCGCCGCGCTATCCCTCGGCCTGCCGACATACCTGACGAGGGAGGCCGCCGCCGGGACGGTCGCACCGCCGGTGGTCGCCCGGATCCACTGCGGTCGGTTCGCCGCGTTGCTGTCGGCGGCCCTCGTCGCGTACGGCGTGATCGGCGTACTCCTTCCCGGGGAAGCGCAGCTCGCCATTTTTCTGATCTTCGTCGCCAGCCTCCTCGAACAGTGGAACGAGACGGCGTGGGTCCTCATCCGAGGCAGACCCAAGGCATGGGCCGAACCGCTGACGAACTCGTCCGCCGGTCTCCTGCTCGTCGGCGCGTGCGCGGTCGACACTTGGCTACTGGACGGGCTCAGCCTCGATGACGCGGCCGTCTACTTCCTGACGGCGGCCGTTCTCCGGTCGGTCGCCGCGCTCCTCGTCGTGCGGATCCTGCCATCGCTCCGCGCCTCCCGGGGGGTCCGCTCCGCCCACCATGCCCGGCGCGCGCTGCCGTACTTCGCCAGCGACCTGCTCGGCCTGTTCTACTTCCGCGGCGACGTGTTCGTGCTCGCGTTCTTCGTCACCGCCGCCGAGCTCGGCGAGTACGTGTCGGCGACGGCGATCATCGGGCCGGCGGTCCAGGTCGCGGCATCCATGGGAATCGGCGCGCTCGCCTATGCCGCGCCGCGCCGCGCGGCCGGGGCCGGGGCCGATCAGTCGAACGATCCGCTCACGGTCTTCCGGTTCTTCGGGGTCGCCGGTCAGGGCGCCGCCGGCGTCATGCTCCTCGGCATCCCGATCGCGACTGCGCTGCTCTTTGGCGACCAGGCCGGCGGCATCCCGACCCTGGCGATGGTGCTCACCCTGTTCCTCGCCATGCGGTTCGCCAACTTCGGCCTGTCCGCCCTGCTGCTGGCTCGGGGTCGCGCCACCAGCCGGCTCGTCGTCCTGGTGCTGAGCATCTGCGGCAGCGTCGGGCTGAACCTCGCGCTCGACGGCCGGTACGGTGCGTTCGGCGCCGCCTGGGCGATGGTCCTCAACGAACTGGTCGTGGCGGGATCGCTGATGTGGTTCCTGCGGCTCCGTGAACTCCTGCGACCCGTCGCGGTCTCGTTCGGCATCGTCGCCGCCGCGGCCGTGGCGCTCGTCGGTCTGCTCGCCGTGCTGGATTCCGCGTCGGCGTCCTTCATCCTCGGCGGGGCGATGCTCGTGCTGGCAGCCGTCCGATTCCTGGCTCAACGACGTGCCGTAGGCCAACTGGACGCGGCAAGGACGGAGGACACTTGAGGGTCGGAATAGTCGGGTGGTTCGGGTCGGACAATCTCGGGGACGAGATCCTCCTCCACTCGCTCATCACAAGCGTCCGCGCGGTCAAGGAGAACGCTTCGTTCGTGGTGTTCTCCCCGAAGCCGGACCGCGTCGCCGAACTCCACGGCGTCGACACGGAAAACATGCCCGTACTGCGGGCCCGTGGCGCGTCCGGGCGTCAGGTCGCGGTGCAGCGCGCGATCAAGTCGTGTCAACTGCTGCTTCTCGGCCCCGGGACCGTTTTCCAGGAGCGCTCCCCCCACCTGTCCTGGCCGGGCACCCTGCCGATGTTCGCCCGAATCATCGCGATGGCGAAGCTGGCGGGAACCCCGGTCGCGGCGGTCGGTGTCGGAGTGCGCGAGGGAGGAACCCTGGTCGGCCGGCAGCTGCTCCGGCTCGTCGGCGCCTGGTGTCTCGCGGTCGGGGCGCGCGACGAACGGACCGCTTCGCACTTCGGCTCCGGCGCGGAGGTCATCGGCGACATGGCATACGCCCTGCCGCTACCCGATGTAGCAGGGGCCGATTCTGGTCGCCGTTTCGCGCTGTCGATGCGCCCCCTCGCGCCCGGCCTGGAGGCCTCGCTGGTGGCGGCCACCTCCGGCTGCGCGGATCGGCTCCGGCGGGAAGGTTGGTCCGGCACCTTCCTCCCGATGGCCTTCGGTCGGGGAGCGAACGGCGAGGACGATCGGGTCATCTACGAGCGGGCCTTTCGCGGCCTCCTGGACCTGGATTCCACTCCGTTGGACGGCAGCCGGCCGCTCGCCGGAGCGCTCGGTGATTGGTTGCGGTCGCTCGCGACGAACCAACTCGTCCTCGGCACCCGCCTGCACGCCGCCCTGATGGCCGTGGCGCTCGGGGTACCCACGGTGGCGATCGCGTACGAGCGCAAGGTTCACGACGCCTTCGTCGACTTGGGGCTCGCCGACTACGTGATGAGCCCCGACGTCGACGCCGAGACGCTCCACCAGGCGGCGACCAGGGCGGTCGCGTCGACCGAGCAGTTTCAGCAGGCGGCGGGCCGGGTCGCCGCCCAGGGCCGGGTCGCACAAGCCTTCGTTACGGCGCTCGTGAAGCGGCTCGGCTGATGCGCGTCCTGCTGCTCACCCCGTTCGCGCCCGACGCCCATCACCACCATGCCGCGGCCGACACGATCGTGCAGCTCACGCCGCGCCTGGCCGAACAGGTTGAGCTCTTCGTGTACTCGCCGCAGCACAGCGGCGGCGCCCAGCGGGACGACCTGAAGTACACGGTCCTGCCCGCCACCGTCACCACCCGTCCGAGCTACCTGGACCGGTTCCGGCCGGAACCGGCCTGGCTCCGCCAAGCGTGGCCGCGGGAGGCGACGCGGGAGGCAGCCGAATTGATCCGCCGGATTCGGCCCGATGTCGTCCACGCGGAGTATCTGCAGTCCGCCGAAGTGGTCAGCGTCGACCCGGCATCGGTTCTGGGGTTGCACGACATCACCGAGAAGGTCATGGTGGAGTCGTACCGGGCGTCGTCCGGCCTGGAACGGCCGTACCGGCTCGCCGAGGTGGTACGCACCCGGCGGTTCGAGCGAGCGGCGATCCGGCGGGCGGCCGCCGTCATCACGCTGTCCGACGCCGACCTCGTGGTGGCCGCTAGGTACAACCCCCACACCCTGCTTGCCCGGCCGGGGATCCACGTCGACGACCGGTCCTGGTCGCCCCCGGCGGCCACCAGCCGGCCGCGCCTGGTGTTCGCCGGGGCGATGTGGCGGCGGGCGAACGTCCTCGTGGCCCAGTTCCTCGTTCGCGACGTGATGCCCCTGGTGTGGCGGGACATGCCGGAAGCCGAACTCCGCATCGTCGGAGCGGAACCCGCAGCCGACGTGGTCGGTCTCGGCGGGAGCGACAGCCGGGTGGTGGTAACCGGTGCGGTGCCGGACCTCCGGGCGGAGATGCTCGCCGCCCACACCGTCGTCGTGCCCTCGATCGTGGGCGGCGGTGTGCTGATGAAGGTCGCGCACGCCATGGCCCTCGGCTGTCCCGTCATCACGTCGAGCGGGCCTGCCGACTCGGTTCGCGGTGACGCCTCGATGCTGTACGTTGCGTCCACCGCCGGCGAGATCGCGGCCGCCGTCCGGGCGGCGGTGGAGGCGCCGGCCGACGCCGCGAAACGCGGCCGGCGTGCCCGCGCCCACATCGAGCGGACCTTCCGTTGGGACGACACGGTGCGTTCATACCTGGACGCCTACCGGATAGCGGGTGAACAGTGAGGGTCGCGGCCATCGTCGTCTCCTATAACTCGGCCGGCGAGCTTCCCCTGAGCCTGAGTTGCCTGAAGGCACTGCCGGTTGATGACGTCGTCGTCGTGGACAACTCCTCTGCCGACGACAGCGTCGAGGTGGCGGAGTCCTTCGGGTATCCGGTCGTCTCGTTGCCGAACGTCGGCTTCGGCAAGGCGATAAACGCCGCGGCGGAGACCCTCCCGGACGCCGACGCCTACTTCCTCCTGAACCCCGACTGCCACATCGCGCCCGAGTCGTTCGGCCACCTGACGGAGGCCCTGGAGGCCGGTCCCCGGTTGGGAGTGGTGGCGCCGCTGATGCGATACCCCGACGGGCGGTTCGGGATCTCCTCGGGTCCGGCGCCCAGCATGGCGAAGGAATGGCTGGCCGCGTTGAAGGTCGACCATCTCGTGCCGCGCGGGCTGAAGCGGTACCTGGCGCGCGCGACACCGCTGCGCAAGAAGTTCCAGATGCTGGAGTATCTCGACGTCGAGCCGGTGCGCCGGGTACGCGACGCAGCATGGGTGTCCGGCTTCTGCATGCTGGTCCGGGGGGAGGCCTTCCGGGCCGTCGACGGATTCGACCCCGGCTTCTTCCTCTACTTCGAGGACGTCGACCTGTGCACGCGGCTGCGCGCGAACGGTTGGGGCGTCGCGTCGGTCGGGACGAGCGTCGCCGAACACAAGGAGAGCGCGAGCACCGCCGCGGCCGGAAAGACCGGCCTGTACCGGTCCGGGATGTACGTCTATTTCACCAAGCACGGCACGCGAGGCGAGCGATTCCTCGCCTCGGCCCTGAGGAGGCTGCCGATTTGAAGGTTCTGTTCGTAGCGCCATGGATTCCGGCGTCGTTCCGGCCACGTAGCCTGGTGCTCCTCGACATGCTCGCCGCCGAGCACGACATCCGCTTCCTCGGGCTGGTGCACGACGAGAGGGAGGCGCGGCTGGCGGAGCAACTTCCGGTCCAGCACCGGGTCCTGGTTCCCAACACGCGCGTCGGTTCCCTGCTCCGCTCCGCACGGGCAGCCTGCACCGGGGTCTCGCTGCAGACTGGGTACGCGAGCCCCAAGGCGCTCACCGACGCGCTGCGGCGGGAACTTGACGAGTTCCAGCCGGACGTCGTGCACCTCAACGTCTTCCGCACCGTGCACTTGGTCGAGGCGTGCGGCCGGACGCCGGTCGTGGTCGACCTGGACGAGTTCCGCAGCGAGTACTACGAGCAGTTGGCCTCCCACGGGTCCAACTTCGCCTGGCGGGCGCTGGGTCGGGTGGAGGCACCGAGGATGCGAGCCCGGGAGGACAAGCTGCTCAGCATGGGTGTCCCCCTGATGCTGTCCGCGCCAACCCCGCCCGGGCAGGAGCGGCCCAACACCTTCCTCGTCCGGAGCCCGTGCGACTTCTCAGTGCAGCGGCAGGCGGGGCCGATCGGCAGGACGGTCCTGTTCGTCGGCCGGCTCAGCTACGAGGCGAATGTCAGCGGTCTCATGTGGTTCGTGCGCGAGTGCTGGGACGGTATCCGGAAACTCGTCCCGGATGCGCGGCTCAGGATCGTCGGCTCGGACCCGCCGAAGGCCGTTCAGGCATCGGTCGGCAACGGCATCGAGCTCTATCCAAATGTGCCGGCCGTGGAACCACACTATTCGGACGCCGCCGTCGCCATCGCGCCGATCTTCCGGGGCACCGGCGTCCAGCTGAAGCTCATCCAGGCGATGTCGGCCGGGGTTCCGAGCGTTACCACAAGCACCGTGGCGGACCGCGCGGGAGTGGTGGACGGTGTGCACGTCCGCGTCGCCGACGACCGTGCCGGCTGGATCACGGCGGTCAGCGAGCTGCTGTCCTCGCCGGAGACCGCTGAGCGGCTCGCCGTCAACGGACGCGGGTGGGTCGTGGAACACCACAGTTCGGCGGCGGTCCGCCGGCAGATGCGCGCGGCATACGCGTCACTGTCGCCGGAGGCGCAGCTGGATGCCGGCTCCGATCGCTGAGCCGGGCCGGCGGCGTCGTCCAGGTGAGCTGGCGTCTCCGGGACCGTCGGCCCCACAGCGCGAGGCCGGCATCGGCTCAGGTCGGTGCCGGCCCAGGATTCGTCGGCGCACCGGCGTCGCATACATTGGCTGACATGGCCGCGGACGTCTCGCTACTGCTTCACCGCGCCGGCTTCGGTCCCACGTCCGCGGAGCTGGCTGCGGCACGGACGGTCGGGTATGCGGCGACCGTCGCCGCCCTGACCGCTCCGACGGCGCCAGACCTGGGAGCCCCGCAGGCTCCCCTCCCCGAGCTCGGCCCGGATCCCTTCGCTCGATTACGTGCTCCGACCCTCGCCCAGCGGGCGAAGGCGGACGAGGAGCGGCGGCAGCAGACGAAGCGGATCACCCTGTGGTGGCTGGACCGCCTCACGGTCGCGACGCACCAGACCCGCGAGAAGCTGTGGTTCTTCTGGCACGGGCATTGGGCGACCTCAGTGCGGAAGGTCATCCGTCCGCAACTGATGCTGACGCAGCACAAGAGCCTGCGCAGCTCGTTCGACTTCGGGGTGATGGCACACCGGATGATCAGCGATCCGGCACTCATCTACTGGCTCGACGGGCAGCTCAACACCCGGACCGCCCCCAACGAGAACCTCGGTCGGGAGCTTCTGGAACTCTTCATGCTCGGCATCGGCAGATACACCGAGCGGGACGTCAAGGAGGCGGGTCGCGCGCTTACCGGCTGGAAGATCGACTACGACGGGGGACGGGCCCATCTCAGTCCTGCCTCGCACGACGGCGGACGGAAGACCATCCTTGGCGTGACGCAGGAGTTCGACGCGCACTCGCTCGTCGACTTCCTGCTCAGGCAGGAAGACTGCTCGGTCTTCGTAGCGGAGCGGCTGTGGTTCCGGTACGCCTCGTCGACCGAGCCGATCCCGCGATCCACCCGGGACGCCATGGTGCGGGCATTCCCAGACTCGATGTCGATGTTGCGGAAACTCTTCGAGGACGACGCGTTCCAGGCCACCGCCGGTGGTCTGGTGAAGCAGCCGACAGAGTGGTTCGTCGGCGCTCTGCGGCAGCTGGGTCTGCGCCCGGCGAAGCTGTCCGACGACATGCAGACGTACTGTCTCAACGGTTTGGATCGGCTGGGGCAGTTGGTGTTCGCGCCCCCGAGCGTCGAGGGGTGGCCCGCGGGTGCCGACTGGTTGACGGTCGGCGGCGCCCAGGTCCGCCTCAACCTCGCGGGCCGGATCGCGCAGTTGGTGCCGGTTGGGCGGCTGACTCCGGAGGGCGTGGCGCACCTCCTTGCTGTCGATACATGGACCAACCGGACGTATACGGCCATGAAGGGCACGACCGACCCGCAGCGTTTGTTGACCCTGGGCCTGGCGAGCCCCGAATATCTGGTGACGTGACATGGACGCACTGACTCGGCGTAGGTTCCTGCTGGCTTCCGGCGTCACCGGCGGCGTCGCCGTCGCGGCGGGTGCGGGGTGGTTGGGCCTGGCGGATCTCCTGCGGACCGCGAGCGACGTGTCCGCGGCCGAAGACCACAGGAAGACCCGCAAGCTGGTCATTGTCACGTTGTACGGGGGCAACGACGGCCTGAACACGGTAATCCCGTATGCGGATCGGGCGTACTACGATGCGCGACCTGAGCTCGCCCACGAGCCCGACCGGGTCCTTAGGCTGGACGACTCGCTCGGCTTACATCCCGTGCTGAAAGGCCTGAGTCGGCTGTGGAGTGACCGGCGCCTCGCAGTCGTGCTCGGGGCCGGATACCCCAATCCGGACCGCAGCCATTTCCGGTCCATGGACATCTGGCAGACCGCCTCGCCCAAAGATCCGGCCACCTCCGGCTGGGTCGGCCGGTGGCTGGACGGCACCCGGGCCACCCCGGAGGCCGCGGTCAGCTTCGAGCCTTTCCTTCCGCCGCTCCTGGTGGGGGAGAGCCGCACTGGGGCCTGTGTGAGCATCGGTGGGCTCAAGTTGCCAGCCGGAGTCACCACGGGCATGATCGGCGTGCTCGGGCGGCCGGAGCCGAACGAGTCGGAGATGCGGGCGCGGGCGGCTGACTCCTACGCCAACCTAGTCAAGATCGACCAGCTCATCAGGGACGCCGAGGCGGCGGAGGCTCCGGACGCCACCGCCGAGCTGGACACTCCGGCCACTGCGACGGGCGGGGCGGGCGTACTCTCCGCACAGCTCTCCCGCGTCGCTCAGTGCGTCGAGGCCGGCGTGCCCACCCGGCTGTACTCCGTGAGCCTGGGTGGGTTCGACACGCACGCGGCAGAGCGCTCCGGTCACGAGTTGCTGCTGGGCCAGCTTGACCGGGCGTTGACCAGCTTCGCGGACCGGCTGGCCCGGACCGAGGCCGGTCAGCGGGTGACGGTGGTTGTCTACAGCGAGTTCGGCCGTCGGGTCCGGGCTAACGCGTCGGACGGCACCGACCATGGCACCGCCGGCCCGGTCCTCGTCCTTGGGCCACAGGTCGCGGGTGGGTTCTACGGCGAGCAGCCGAGCCTGACCGACCTGGACGACGGCGATCTCAAGGCGACGACGGACTTCCGCGACATCATCGGTACGCTGCTGGCGTCGGTCCTGGACGCGGACCCGGCACGTTATCTCGGCGGCGGGTACTCCCCGAAGCTGCTGCCGCTCCTCACCGGCACCTGACCTCCAGCGCTTCGTCCCCGGTCCTCCACACCGGGCCTACTTTCCGAGGCTCAGGATTTCGGGCACGGCGTCCCGGCGGACCGCGTCGTAGAACGCCTTCGCCTTGTCGGTGTTCGCGAAGACGACGCTCTCGCCGCCGACCCGTCCAGTGCCCTTCGTCGGGCTGGTCAGGAACGTCAGGTTGCCGCTGCGCAGGTTTCGCATGTCGGTCGCCATGTCCAGCATGGACATCTTCTCGTCCACCGACACCGAGTTGGATGACGCCCGGACGAACGAGTTGAGCCGTCCCGGGTTCGTGACGATCCCACCGGACACCGCCTTGTCCAGGATCGCCCGGATTACCTGCTGCTGATGCCGGATGCGGGCGAAGTCCCCGTCGGCGAACTGCTTGCGCTGCCGCGAATAGTCCAGTGCCGCCTCGCCGTCCATCCGCTGAATGCCCTGGTTGAAGGTGCGGTACGGCGGGTGGATCGAGGTGAAGGATTTCTCCACGTCCACCTCGATCCCACCTAGCGCGTCGATGATCTCCTTGAACCCGGCGAAGTCGATGATCATGACGTGGTCGATCCGCGCCGAGGTGAACTTTTCCACCGTCTGCACCATTAGGGGCACCCCGCCCCAGGCGTACGCAGCGTTGATCTTGGCATCTCGGCCTCCCCGGCTGCCGTCCTTCGAACGCGGCACCGACACCCAGGTATCCCGCGGGATCGAGATGAGCTGCGCCGCCGACCGATCCTCCGGGAGGTGTGCCAGGATGATGGTGTCGGTACGGGAACCCGATGTCCTTTCTGGATCGCGGGAGTCGCTGCCGAGTATCAGAATGTTCATCGCGCCCTTGGCGACCGTCTGAGGACGGCTCTCCTCCGGCACGTCCTGGAAGGCGTCGACACGGTCGATGTCGGACTCGACGGATCGCAGGTACAACGCGCCCGCGATCAGACCACCCCCGCCGACCAACGCCAGCACGAGGAAGGTGATCAGAGCGACCCGTTGCCACCGTGGACGCCGTCGCTTGTCAGCAGGCTTCGGTGCGTCCTGGATGTCGTGCGACTGGGTCTCGGGCTCCGCGTGCTGGCGGCGAAAGGGCATGGCGTGATGCTAGCGATTCACGTTCCGCGCCGAGTACCCCCATCCGGCCCGGCCGGGACCACCAATCCAGGAGATTGCACGCGGCCGGACGGGCCAGGTCGGGTGCGGCGTCGGCCGCGGGCGCCCCGCTGCTCGCCGCGCCGGATGTCAGCGGCCACCGCCGCGGACAACCTCCGCGACGGTACGGACGACCACCTTGGCATCCAGCCAGAGCGACCAGTTCTCGATGTAGTAGTTGTCGAACCTCGCCCGGTCGGAGATCGGTGTGTCACCACGCAGGCCGCTGACCTGCGCGAGCCCGGTGAGCCCGACCGGAACCCGGTGCCGCGACGCGTAGTTCGGGTACTCCTCGGAGAACTTCTCCACGAAGTACGGCCGTTCCGGCCGCGGCCCGACCACGCTCATGTCGCCGCGCAGGATGTTCCACAACTGCGGCAGTTCGTCGAGAGACGTGCGGCGCATGAACCGGCCGGTGAGACTGACCCGCTTGTCGTGTGCGATCGACCAGTTGGTCTGGGACTCCCGGTCGTCCGCGGGGCGCATCGTCCGGAATTTGATCACCTTGAACGGCTTGCCGTACCGGCCGATCCGCTCCTGGCGGAAGAAGATGCCGGGGCCGCCGTCGACGAAGGTCACGATGGCGCAGAGCAACAACACGGGGCTCAGCGCGAGTAACGCGACGCTGGCGAACAGCACGTCGGAGGCGCGCTTGATCGCCCACCGGGGCCCGGAGAGGGAGATGTCATGGATTTTGGCGATCGGGATGGCCCCGATGTGGTCCGGATATCCACCCTGCGATCGGGAACCCCACAGTCGCGGTACCACCCAGAGGTCACACCGGGCACTGAAAGGCCGGAGCAGGGTGTCCATGAGTTCGGCCTCCATACAGTCCGGATCCGCGATGACCAGGACCTCGCACTCGGTCAGTTCGACGAGCCGATCCAGGTCACCGAGTGTGCCGATCAGCGGCTGGGAACCGACGACCTGGCGCGACGGGGCGTCGACGAACCCGACGAACCGGAGGCCGTACCGGGGATAGCGGCGCAGTAGCCGGGCGAGGTCGACGCCGATGGGGCCGCTGCCGATGACGATGGCGTTGTGTTCCACCCACCGGCGCTTACGCAGCAGCACCGTGAGGTATCGGCTGACCGCGCGGCCCAGGAGCACCAGGCCCGCGGACAGCGCGACTCCCCGCATGAATCCGGCTACGTAGTCGACCGACGAATGCCGTTCGGCCGCGATGATGGCCACGACCGCGGCGGACGCCAGCAGCCGGCCGGCCAGGACGGGCAATTCATCCAGGATGCTCAGGTGCCGGCGGGCGCGGTAAAGACCACCGATGGCGAACAGGGTCACCGTCAGGGCGGCGTTGGCGAGGGTGCCGCGCCAGTAGTTCTGGGACAACAGCAGCGGGGCGAGCAACGCGACGACGTCGATCGGTAACGTCAGCATCCAGGCCCTGGACCAGCTGATCCGGGACGACGCGCGGGATCTGGCATACGGCAGGACGGCGGTGGTTTCCAGACCGGTCGGGACCGGGACCGGCGGTCCACTCGCCGGAACCGGCGGGTGTCCGCCGTCTCCGAGGCCGGCAATGACCTCGTGTGATGCCACGCCTCCCTGCGATGTCTGCGTGGTGGTGCGAGCCGTCGCCGGATGGCTGGGCACTGGTGGACCTCCCCGTGAGCGCCCGGTCAACGTGTGAGGACCCAGACGTCCAGAGAATACGGTCGGGCCGGATGCGCCACTATATCTACCAGGTTGGTTTCGGTTCCTACTTTGGGACGACCGGAACGGCTGGTACGTCGCGGCGGACCGGGTCAAAGACCTGGCCGGGCTTGTGTTCGTCGACCAACACCACGCCTTGCGACCCGATGTGGCCCGTGCCCCGGGTGGGGCAGGTCAGAATCGCAGGTTCCCGCTGCGCAGGCGTCGTATCTCCGAGGTCACGTTCCACGGTGGATGTTGACTTATCCACCGTGACGGCGTCGCCGTGGCGCGGACGAGCGGGTTCAGCTTGGCCGAGCTGGTCAAGGTACCGCCGAAGATCGGCTTGTCCAGGATTGCCTCTATTTACTGCTGCTGGTGCAGGATCCGGGGGTATGGGCCGCTCGCGAGAATTACTACGATCACGGCTATGAGCCGGGTGGCCCGCTGCGACCGCTGGCGGTGACGAGAGGGCATCCCGGTCGGCTCCGGCGTCTGATCGACGGTCGAGAACCGAGCTCACGGGCTCCGCGTAGATCGGGCGATCGGGCATGTCGTGATGCTATTGAGTTTCGCTTTTGGCGGTGCACCCCCGTTCGGGCCGAACGAACCGTCCCGTGAATGAAAACTTTCACACCACCGGGCGGGCCCATCCTGGTAGAACCACTCCCGTGGACCGAATCAGAATCCGGCGCGCCATCGCCCGTACCCCGCTCGCGCCGGTCGCGGCCTTTCCCAAGCGACTGCGGGCGGTCGCCCGCCACGACGCGAAGCTGCTGGGCACCTCGGCCCGCTGGCTGGTGCGGTCCCGTGAGCACCACAACTACACGTACGACCTGACCCCGCTGAGCCGCGAGCACCTGGCCTGGTTCGTCAGCCTCGTCTGTGCGGTCCCGGTGGACCGGGTGCGCGGATACCTCGCCGAGATCGAGGGCGACGAGGAGTTGCGCCGGCACATCCTGCGGACCACCACGGCCTCCGCGCGGCGCGGGCTCGCCGACCGCGAGGTCCGCTACGCGCGGCGCATCGGTTGGTACGCGATCGTGCGCGCCAGGCAGCCCCGACACGTGGTCGAGACGGGCGTCGACAAGGGGCTCGGCAGCGTGGTACTGGCCTCGGCGCTGCTGCGCAACGCGGCCGAGGGACACCCGGGTCGACTCACCTCGCTGGACATCAACCCGGAGGCCGGTTACCTGGCCAAGGCCGAGCCCTGGTCGACGGTGACCGACCTGGTCATCGGCGACTCGATCGCCTCGATCGGCGCGCTGGACCGGCCGGTGGACCTGTTCCTGCACGACAGCGACCACAGCGTCGCGCACGAGCGGCGCGAGTTCGAGGCAGTCGAACCCAGGCTCGCCGAGGGCGCGCTCCTGCTGACCGACAACGTCACCACCACGAACGTGCTGCCCGCGTACGCGGAGAAAACCGGACGCCGGTTCCTGGCCTATCGCGAGACACCGGCCGGCCACTGGTTCCCGGGCGACGGCATCGGCGCGAGTTGGTGAGAATACGACTCGCGTCCCTGCACACGTACCCGGTCAAGGGCTGCCACCGGCTCGACCACGACACCGCCGTGACCCAGCCGTGGGGGCTGGCGGGTGACCGGCGCTGGATGGTGGTGAACGACGCCGGCGTCGGGGTCACCCAGCGCGAGGCGACGGGCCTGGTCCGCCTGCGCGCGGAGCCCCGTCCCGGCGGCCTGGTGCTGCGCGCCGCCGACCGGTCGGACCTGGTGGTGCCCGAGCCGGTGGGATCAGGTCACGTGCCGGTGCGGGTATTCAACAACCGGATGGCGGTGCCCGCCCGGCCCGCCGGCCCGGCGGCCGACGAGTGGCTCGGCGACCTGCTGGGTCGCCCGGTCCGGCTGGTGTGGCTGGGCGAGCCGACCCGGCACCTGCCCGACGGCAGCCGTCCGGTGGATCCCGGGGATCGGGTCAGCTTCGCCGACGCGTACCCGATTCTGCTGGCGAACCAGGCGTCACTGGCGGCGCTGAACGGCTGGCTGGCGGACGACGGCGACGAACCGTTGCCGATGGCGCGGTTCCGGCCCAACCTGGTGGTCGAGGGCGCCGAGCCGTGGGCGGAGGACGGGTGGGTCGGAAAACTGATCCGCGTCGGAGCCGTGGAGTTCCTGGTGGCCGGGGGATGCGACCGGTGCGTGGTGACCACGACAGACCAGGAGACCGGGGTACGCGGCAAGCAGCCGCTGCGGGTGCTGGCCAAGCACCGCAGGTTCGGCCGGGATCTGCTGTTCGGCGTGCATCTCGTGCCCCGGCCGGTAGCCGGCGATCTGGTCGGCACGCTCTCCGTGGGCGACCCGGTGCTTGTCGAAACCGGTTGACCGGGTCGGTGGCGCTGGCGAGAACCCCGGGGCGGCGTTACCGCCGGTGTGCCCCTTAACTTTGGGTTAGCGGAATTGCCCTGGCCGGACGCGCTCGGGCAGCATGGCCCGGTGTGACCGACGAGCCGCAGACCGCAAGCCAGCAACCGGCCCGTGGCACCCGCCGCGCCCCGCACCGCTGGTCGAGGCGCTGGCTCGTCGGTGGTGGGACGGCGGTGCTCGCGGCGGTGGTAGGGGTGGCCGTGGCGGTGCAGGCTGGGGGCGCCCCCGCCTGCGCGGCGGCCCTGAGCGCCCCACCCACCGGCGGCACCGCCCACCAGGGCAAGGCCACGTTCTACGACTCGAACGGCGGGGGTGGCAACTGCTCCCTGCCGGCGGCGCCGGCCAACCGGATGTACGTGGCGCTGGGCCCGGGCGAGTACGTCGGAGGCGCCGCCTGCGGCGGCTACCTCGATGTCTCCGGCCCCAAGGGCAAGGTCCGAGTGCTGATCATGGACCAGTGCCCGGAGTGCCCGACGGGACACATCGACCTGTCCAAGGAGGCGTTCGCCCGGATCGCCGATCCTGTGCGGGGCATCGTGCCGGTGACGTACCGGGGCGTGGTGGACCCCACGTCGGTCGGCCCGCTGACCTTCCGGATGAAGGACGGGGCGTCGCGGTACTGGTTTGCCGTGCAGGTCGGCAACCACGGCAACCCGTTGCGGTCGGTTGAGGTCCAGCCGGCCGGCGGCGGTGCCTTCCGATCCGCCGTCCGGCACGACTTCAACTACTGGATCGTCGACGCGGGCATGGGCCCGGGTCCGTACGCGATCCGGGTGACCGACGTGTACGGGCACCGCGCCACCGCCACCGGCGTCAAGATGCTGCCCGAACAGGTGCAGCTGACCGGTACGTACCTCTACGGGAGCGGGGCCGGTCGGGGCGCGGCCCGGCCGACGGCGTCACCCACCCGCCGGCCGTCGCCATCCCCGTCGGTCACCGTCCCGGCGTCGTCCCCGACCGCTCCGGCCCCGAGCACGACCGCGGGCCTGCTGACCGGGATCGGGCCGGCCACCCCCACCGGCGCGTCGGCCTGCGGCTGACCCTCCCGGTGCCGGTGCCGGTGCCGGTGCCGGTGCCGGTGATCGGGTGTCCGGTCACCCTGCCCCGACATCGCCGATGTCGAGTCGCGCGGCGTCTTGATCATGTGGTGCGGGAGGGGGGTTTCGAACCCCCACGTCCTTTCGGACACAGGCTCCTAAGGCCTGCGCGTCTGCCGTTCCGCCACTCCCGCCGACCCGGTGATTCTAGTGCCTCCCTCGGGGCTGCCGCCCGAGCCGGGGCCGGGCCAGCCGGCCCGACCGTGCGCGAGCCGGGGTTGCCCGTCGGCCGCCACGGCGTTGGCGGCGGTCGGGGAATCGCCTGAACCCCGGCGAACAGTCAGTCCAGGCCGAGGTCCCGGCGCAGCTTGGCCACGTGGCCGGTCGCCTTGACGTTGTACAGCGCCTGCTCGATCCGTCCGTCGGCGTCGATGACGAATGTGGAGCGGATGACTCCGGTCACCGTCCGGCCGTACATCTGCTTCTCGCCGTACGCGCCGTACGCGGTCAGCACCTGCTTGTCCTCGTCGCCGACCAGGGGGAACGTGATGGCGTCCCGGTCCCGGAACTTCGCCAGCTTGGCCGGCTTGTCGGGGGAGATCCCGATCACCTCGTACCCGGCCGCCTGGAGCGACGCCAGCGAGTCGCGGAAGTCGCACGCCTGCTTCGTGCAGCCGGGGGTCATCGCCGCCGGGTACGCGTACAGGATGACCTTCCGGCCCCGCAGGTCGGCCAGGTGCAACGGGGCGCCGGTGTCGGTGGGCAGGGTGAAGTCCGGCGCGGGATCGCCGGGCGACAGGCGGGGGGTGGGCTCGGTCATGCCGGTGACCATACCGTGCCGTGCTCGCCCGAGATCGACTCGATGTCGGCGGCGTTGGGGGGGTCGCGGTGACGGAGCCGCAGCACGCTGCCCGTGAACCAGCGCCGCGCTGTTGCCATATATTGGCAACAGCGTAAGAGTGGTGATGCCGTCCAACCGCCGGGGACCAGGGGAGGTCGCGTGGACACAGTCGCGATGCACATCTCGAACGGGATCATCAACGGCTCCGTTGCCGCGATCTTCGCGGCGTTCGCGCTCGCCGTGCTGACGCTCTGCGTCGCCCGCGGCCGGCGGGACCTGGACGACCGGCTGGCCCCCATGGCCGGCCTGGTCGCGGCCTTCGTCTTCGCCGTGCAGATGCTCAACTTCCCGATCTTCACGGGCGCGGTCAGCGGCCACCTGCTCGGCGGTGCCCTGGCGGCCATGCTTGTCGGCCCGTGGGTGGGCGCGCTGTGCGTGGCGGTCGTGCTCGTCGTGCAGTCGCTGGTCTTCGGCGACGGCGGCGTGGCGATGCTCGGCCTGAACGTCACGAACATGGCGCTCATCGGCACCGCGGTCGCGTACCTGCTTATCGCTCTGCTGCTGCGGGTGCTGCCGCGCACCCCCGCCGGCCTGGCGATCACCGCCTTCGTCGCCTCGGTGGTCAGCGTGCTGACCGCCGCGATGGCCTTCGTCGTCCAGTACGAACTGGGCGGCACCACCGATCTGGGCGGCGGCATCGGCGCGCTGGCCGGCACGATGGCCGGCTTCCACCTGGTCATCGGGGTCGGCGAAGGGCTGATCACCGCCACCACCGTGCTCGCCGTCGCTAAGGTGCGGCCCGATCTCGTGTACGCGTTGCGCGCACTGCGCCGCCCGCCGGTCAGTGCGCCGGCGCCCGCCACCGTCCCCGGAGGTGCCCGGTGAACCGCCGATCCTGGACCTTCATCGCCGGCGGACTGCTGGTCGCGCTGCTGCTCGCCGGTGTGGTCAGCAACCTCGCCTCGCCGCACCCGGACGGGTTGGACTCCTCACTGCGCGAGGGTTGCACCTTCGACGCCGAGGACAACATCACCGGCGGTGACTGCCCGGCCAGGGCGGCCCAGGACCACGAGCTGGCGGACAGCCCGCTTGCCGACTACGGCATCCGGGGCATCGAGAACGCATACCTGTCCACCGGCCTGTCGGGGGTGGCCGGCGTGCTGCTCACGTTCGCGGTGGGTGGTGGCGCGTTCTGGCTGATGCGCCGCCGATCCGTCCTGGCGGCCGACGCCGACGGGACCGGCCGGGCAACCGACGCCGAGGTCAGTTCCGGGCCCGACGCCGACCTCGGGTCGGGGGCCAACCCCGGGGCCGGGTCCGGCACGGCGGGCGGCGGCCCGGACGGCCGGTCGTCGAGCGCGGGAACGCGAGGCTAGGCGTCGGTGGGCGCCGGCCACGCACACGTCCTGCACCTCGATCACGACTCACCGGTGCACCGGCTGGCGCCCGAGGTCAAGATCGTGGCGATGGTGGCCTTCACCCTCGCGGTGGTGGCCACCCCCCGGCACGCGTTCTGGGCCTTTGTCGCGTACGCCGTGCTGGTCGCCGTCGTCGCCAGGCTCGCCGGGATCGGCGCCCGTTGGCTGCTCACCCGGTCGTTGATCGAGGTGCCGTTCGTTCTGTTCGCCGTGGCGCTGCCGATCATCGGAACCGGCGAGCGGGTCGACGTACCAGGGATGTCGCTGTCCGTGGATGGCTTGTACGGCGGCTGGAACATCGTGGCCAAGGGCACGCTCGGCGTGCTGGCCTCGTTGCTGCTGGCCGCCACCACCTCGATGCGGGATCTGATCGTCGGCCTGGACCGGCTGCGCTGCCCGCAGATAATCACCCAGATCGCCACCTTCATGCTGCGGTACCTCGACGTGCTGATCGGCGAGGCCCGCCGGATGCGGGTGGCCCGGATCTCGCGCGGTGACGACCCGCGCTTCCTCTGGCAGCTGCGCGGCTTCGCCGCCGGTGTCGGCGCGCTGTTCCTGCGCGCGTTCGAACGCGGCGAGCGGGTCTACCTCGCGATGGTGTCCCGCGGCTACACCGGGCGGATGCCGGCGGTGTGGCGGTCGGCCGGCGCGGCGACCGTCGAGCAGTGGGCCGTCGGCGCCACGGTGCCGGTCATCGCGGCCGGCATCGCGGTGGGCGCGCTGCTGCTGCAATGATCGCCCCTGTGGAGACCGTGGCCTCGCTGGACGTCCGTGGTGTCCGGTACGCGTACCCGGACGGCCATGTCGCGCTGCACGGCGTCGACCTCACCGTGGCGCCGGGCGAGCGGGTGGCCCTGCTGGGACCGAACGGCGCCGGCAAGACGACCCTGGTGCTGCACCTCAACGGCATCCTCACGCCCATCGAGGGAACGGTGAGCGTCGGCGGGCTGGCCGTGCGTCGCGACCGGGCCACCCTCGCCGAGATCCGCCGCCGGGTGGGGATCGTCTTCCAGGACCCGGACGACCAGCTGTTCCTGCCGACGGTCGCCGAGGACGTGGCGTTCGGCCCGGCCAACCTGGGGCTGCGCGGCGCCGAACTGGCGGCCCGGGTGGACGAGGCGCTGGCCGCGGTGGGCATGTCAGAGCACCGGGACCGGATGCCACAGCACCTGTCGTTCGGTCAGCGCCGCCGGGTCGCGGTGGCCACCGTGCTGGCGATGCGACCGGAGATCCTGGTGCTCGACGAGCCGTCGTCCAACCTCGATCCGGCGTCCCGGCGGGAGCTGGCCGCCATCCTGCGCGGGCTCCCGGTGACCATGCTGATGGTGACCCACGACCTGCCGTACGCGCTGGAGCTGTGCGACCGGTCCGTGGTGCTGGACGGTGGCCGGATCGTCGCCGACGCGCCAACCGCCGACCTGCTGCTGGACGCCGAGTTGCTGGCTCGGCACCGGCTGGAACTGCCCTACGGCTTCGATCCACGGGTGGCCGGCGCCGGCCCGCGCTGATCGCCGGCGTCGCCGCGCTGGTCGTCGCCGTTCCCACGCTGGTCGTCGCCGTTCCCACGCTGGTCGTCGCCGCGCTGGTCGGAAGCCGGTGCCGTGGCGGCGGACAGTCGGGCCGCGCGTAGCCGCAACACCCCGGCCAGCGCCACCCCGTAGCCGAGCACCACCATGGCGAGGACCAGCCACCGGTACGCCGGGGCGGGCCAGACCGAGGGGACCACCGAGTTGGCGAACGCCGCGCCGTTTGCCACGCCGGCGAAGGTGCCGACGCACACGCCGGTGAGGGCGAACCCGAAGCCGGCCGCGGAGCGGCGGGTCATCGCGTACCCGGCGACGACGAGCGCACCGAGGCCGCTGAGGGTGGCCCATCGGGGGCCGGTGAACAGCCCGGCGAGGACGGCGGGAAGCCCGTCCGCGGTGCCGTCGGCCACCCGGCCGACGGCGAGCGCGATGGCGCCCAGCCCGGCGACCGCGCAGAGCGCGGCGAGCGCGACCCGGGCCGGACCCCGCCCACTGGCCCGGCCCTGCCCGTCGGTGGTGTCCCGCCCGCCGCCGGTGGTGCCCTGCCCGCCGGTCGTGCCATGCTCGCCGGCCAGGTCGAGCGGGTGTCGGGACGGCGTTCCGGGCGGGGCCGGCGTGCCGCGGAGCCCCGGCGTGCCGACGGCGCCCAGCAGGCCGATCAGCCCCGCTCCGATCAGGCCGGCCAGCCACCACCGGCCCGGGCTGGGCGGCGGCAACCAGTCCAGGGTGCCGCGCAGGTCGACGTTCCGGGTGCCGTCGCGTAGCGGCACCACCCAGTCGGCGACCCGGTGCGGCCGACCGGGGTCGGCCCGTACCGGATCCGGAAGCCCAGCACCCACCCAGCGGGCCCGCTGGTCGTGCCAGCGGGCCACCGGTTCCTCGGCGACCTTGCGCCACCGTGGCGGGCTGGCCGGATCGGCCTCGGCCGGGACGGGTGTGTCGCCGGCCAGGGTGCGATTGGTGTACGCCGCGGGGGAGCCGGCGTTCTCGTACACCCCGTCGGGGCGGATTTCCAGGTATGGCTCGCCCGCGTAGCCGAGCACCTCGATGGTGCGCCCGGTGTGGTTCGTCAGTTCCAGCCGGGCGCCGGCCTCGATGGCGCGTGCCCGCAGGCCCGGCACCGCGGGCCGAAACCCGACGACGGAGCTGCGGAAGTCGGTCCCGGCCGGCGCGTCGGCGCCGTGGGCCAGTGCCGGGGCGGCGGCACCGGCTGAGTCGACCGCCAGCGCCGGGGCGGCGGTCACCGCCGTGCCGGCCAGACCGATGACCAACCCGACGAGCAGCCGGACCACGCGACCGGTCACCTGATGGCGTCCGCAACGGCCGCGGCGAGGTTGTCCGGCGTGGGATTCTCCAGGGCCTTGCCGTTGACCAGGACCGTCGGGGTGCCGCTGACGCCGTTCTCGCTGGCCGTCTCGGTGGCCTGCCGGGTCCACGGCTGGTATTTCTGGTCCTGGACGCAGCCCTCGAACCCGTTCGCCGTGATCCCGGCCTGCCGGCCGATCTCCACGAGCCGCTCGTTCGTCAACCCCGCGGTGCCCTCGGGTGGCTGCTGGGCGAACAGCTCCTTGGCGTACTCGCGGTACTTGTCGTACTCGGCGGCGCAGCCGGCGGCGGCCGCCGAGCGGGTGGAGTACTTGGTGGTGGAGGCCCGGTCGAGGATGGCGATCGGGTGGTAGCGCACCGTCACCTTGTTCTCCGCCAGCAACCGGTCGATTGTCGCCCCGGACGCCTCCTCGAAGCGTTGGCAGGCGGGGCACTGGAAGTCCTCGTAGATGTCGATGGTCACCGGACCGGAGCCGAACGCCAACGCGGTACCGCCGTCGACCGCGCCGGGCGGCGGGGTGACCTGCGACGAACGCTGGCTGGCCCACACCCCCCAGCCGACGAGCCCGGCGATCACCAGCACCGCGACCGCCGCGACGGAGGTCCAGACCGTCCGCCGGCGGCGCCGTTCCCGGGCGAGTTGCTCGCGGACGACCCGCGCCGAACGCTTCTGATCCTTGCGACTGCTCATCGCGTCTCCTCCACGGCGTCGTCCTCATCAACGGTCGGAACATCCTCGTCGGCGCGACCCAGCGCGCCGTCGACCGACCAGGCGGTGCGGGGCCAGGTCAGCAGGAACCCGGCGAGCACCAGGAAACCCAGGTCACGAACGATCTCGGACCCGTAGTTGGGGCTCTCGCCGGGGCCGAGCTGGCCGCCGTCACCGAAGCAACCGCAGTCGATGGACAACCCCCGGGACCAGGCCGCGGCGATCCCGGCGATGAAGAGCACCAGCAACACCGCCGACACCCCGGCGGCGAACCGGGTGGCCAGGCCGACGAGCAGCAGCAGACCCAGCGCCAGCTCCACGAACGGCAGCGCGGCACCGATCACGGTCGCCACGTCGCCCGGGAAGATCTGGTACGCGTTCACGGCACGCCCCGAGGCGGCCAGGTCACCGACCTTGGTGCCGCCGGCGATCAGCCAGACCGCGGTCAGACCGAGCCGGACCAGCGTGCCGAGCCACGGCCGGCCGGTGTGCCACCGCAGGGCCCGCTTCGACGGTTCGGTGGTCAACTGGCCATCGCCTGGCTGACCGCCGCCACGAGGTCGGCGCGGGCCCGGGCCACCCGGGAGCGGATGGTGCCCACGGGCACGCCCTCGATCTCGGCGGCCTCCGCGTACGACAGGCCGAGCACCTGGGTGAGCACGAACGCCTCGCGGCGGTCGGCGGCCAGGGTGCGGAGCAGGTCCGCGGCGCCCAGCTGGCCGGCGGGATCCGGGTGCGACACGTCGACCTGGGCGTGTGCGGTGAGCCGGGCGTCGAGCCGCCGGCGGCGAACCACGGTCCGCAGGTGATCCGCGCAGGCGCGGCGGGCGATGCCGAGCAGCCAGGTGCGGACGCTGGACCGGCCGGCGAACCCCGGCAGAGCGCGGAACGCCCGCAGGTAGGTTTCCTGGGTCAGGTCGTCCGCGCTGTCCGGATCGACCAGGGCGGCGGCAAATCGCCACACGTCGGTCTGGGTGGCGCGGACGAAGGCCGCCTGCGCCGCCGGATCACCCTCCCGGGCGGCCAGCGCGTACCCGGTCACCGGGTCGACCTCGGCCGGGTCATCGCTCGCGCGCCTGCCGGGACTGCCCGGCTCGTACTGGGCGGGAATCACGTCAATCGAGACTACGCGTGCCGACGGTGGGTGGCAGGGCCCTTGGTCCCATCATGTCGTAGCTAACGTTCGGGAACTTTCCGGCCCGGGGACGCGACTACCCGACGTGCATTGTGGCGAGGTTTCGGCGGCGGCGTTCGGCCCGGATGACGCCCCGCCGGCGACCTCGCCGCGCGGGGACACCGGCGGATCGGCGAGCATGTCCGTCATGACCCCTGCGAAGCACGTCCGGCCGCCGTGGCCCGCCGTGGCCCCGCCCGCCCCGGTCCGCGTCCGGTTGTCGTGGTCCGCCGTGGCCCGGGGCCTGCTCGCCAGCCTGCTGATGACCGCCCTCACGGTGCTGCTCGGACCGATTTCCCCGGTGGCCGCCCACGCCGTCCTGTCGAGCAGCAGCCCGGCCAACGGCGCGGTGTTGGACAACGCCCCGGCGGAGGTGGTGCTCACCTTCAGCGAGAGTGTGCGCAAGGTGCCCGACCGGATCCGGGTGATCGCGCCCGACGGTAAGCGGGCCGACCGCGGTGAGCCGACGTTCGCCGGCGCCGTGGTGACCATTCCGGTCGATCCGTCGGGATCGAACGGCACCTACCTGGTGACGTACCGGGTGGTTTCCGCCGACAGCCACCCGGTGTCGGGCGGCTACACGTACTCCGTCGGCGCGCCCTCCACACCGCCCGCCGACACCGGGGACGCGGGCGGCGACCAGATCGATCCGGTGGTTTCGACCGGGGTAAAGATCTTCAAGTACCTGGGGTACGCGGGGCTGGCCCTGCTGATCGGTTCGGTGCTGGTGGTCACCCTGCTGTGGCCGCGCCGGCTGTCCCGGCAAGGTCCGGCCCGGGTCGCCTGGACCGGGCTGGCGCTGGTCGGCGTGGCCACCGTGGGCGGGCTCTGGTTGCAGGTGCCCTACACCGGCGGCGGAGGCCCGTTCGCGGTGAGCGGTGCCGCGCTGCGCGACGTGATGAGCAGCACGTTCGGCACGTCCCACCTGGTCCGGCTGGGGCTGCTGGTGGCGATCGGCATCCTGCTCCGCCCGGTCCTCGTCGGTCGGGCCGGGCGGACCGACCTGGTGCTGCTGGCCGTGCTCGGACTGGTCGGGCTCGGCACCTGGGCACTGGCGGGTCATCCGGCGGCCTCGCCGGTCCCGGTGGTGTCCGTGCTCGCCGACACCGTGCACCTGGCCAGCATGGCGGTCTGGCTGGGTGGGCTCGCCATGCTCGCGGCGTTCCTGCTCCCCCGGGCCACCGAGCGGGAACTGACGGCGATTCTGCCGATCTGGTCGCGCTGGGCCGCCCTGGCGGTGACCACGTTGCTGCTCGCCGGCACCGTGCAGGCGCTGATCGAGGTGAGTACGCCGGCCGCGCTGGTGGAGACCGCGTACGGCCGGCTGCTGATGGTGAAGATCGGCCTGTTCACCCTGGTGATCGCGGTGGCGGCGGTGTCCCGCACGGTGGTGCGTCGGCGGCAGGCGGCGGCCTGGGCCGAGGAGGTCGCGGCGCCTTCCGACGCCGAGCCCGACATCGAGCCGGTGGCCGATGCCGATGACGACGCCGAGCTTGCTGCCGACGTGGAACCTGACGCCGACGCCGAGCTTGCTGCCGACGTGGAACTTGACGCCGACGCCGATGCCGAACCGGTGGCCGACCACGGTGACGCGGCCCTCGACACCGACGTCACCGCGGGCACGCCCGACGGGCCGGCGGTGGCCGGTGCCGTCGGTGCCGGCCGGCCGCGCGGGCTGCGCCGGCTGGTCGTGGCGGAGATCGCCGTGGTGCTGGTGGTACTCGGCTTCTCGGCCGTGCTGGTGCAGGAGACCCCGGCCCGGACGGCGATCGCCAACGAGGCCGCCGCCGGCAGCCGGCTGTTCAGCACGACGGCTACCAGCGACCTCTACTCGCTCCAGGTGGAGGTGGATCCGGCCCGCACCGGCAACAGCACCATGCACCTGTACGCGTACAGCAAGGACAACAAGCCGCTGCCGGTGGTCGAGTGGAAGGCCACCGCGGCGTTGCCGGAGAAGGGCGTCGAACCCATCGAGGTGCCGCTGCTGCCGATCACCGACAACCATGCCGCCGGGGATCTCAGCCTGCCCGCCCCTGGCGCCTGGCAACTCCGATTCACCCTCCGGCTCTCAGACATCGACCAGGCGACGGTGACCGTCACCGCGCCCATCACCTAGGAAGGAACTCCCCATGCTCCGTTCCCGGCGTACCGCGGCCGTCGCGGTTGCCCTCACCCTCGGTGCCGGCACCGCCGGTGTGTTCGGTCTGGCCGCACCGGCCGCCGCGCACGTCTCGGTGAACCCCAAGGAGGCGACTCAGGGCGGGTACGGCCGGTTGGCCTTCCGGGTGCCGACCGAGAGCGACACCGCGTCCACCACCAAGGTGCAGGTGGTGCTGCCGGAGAACGCGCCTGTCGGGTCGGTGTCCACCATGCCGGTGCCCGGCTGGACGGTCAGCGTGGCGAAACGCAAGCTCGACCCGCCGATCGAGGTGCACGGCAGCCAGGTCACCGAGGCGGTGTCCGAGATCACCTGGACGGCCACCGGGGACGCGGCCATCAAGCCTGGCGAGTTCCAGGAGTTCCCGGTGTCCATGGGCCCGCTGCCCGAGGTGGACAAGATGGTGTTCAAATCCCTGCAGACGTACTCGGACGGCTCGGTGGTCCGCTGGATCGAGGAGCCGCAGGCCGGTGCCGAGGAGCCGGCGAACCCGGCGCCGGTGCTGACGCTGACCGCGGCCTCGCCGTCCCCGGGCGCGAGCGGTGCGCCCGCGCCCGACGCGGCCCGGGACGACGACGGTGACGGCGATGACGACGACGGTGGCGGCGCCGCGGTGGGCCTCGGGATCGCCGGGCTGGTGGCCGGCCTCGGCGGCCTCGCCCTTGGTGGTCTGGCCTTCGCGCGGACCCGCCGGAGCGGCACCCCGTCCGTGGCGAGCGGCGGTACGACCACGGGCAGCGGCGGCCCGACCAGCGCCTGAGCCTGCCCTGCCGGTCTCGAAGGCTGATTGACCGGCGACCGACCGGCGAGTGGCCCTCCGTGCTGCCGACGCGGAGGGCCACTGTCACCGGGGGATCGGTGCGGGCAAATCGCCCCGGATCAGCCTAGCCAAATCGCCCTCTTAAGGGTAGTTCAGTGCGCTCTATGCGATTTCGCCGCCGTCCGCTGGCCAGTTGCCCGTTTTCGACGGCGAGTCGGCTCGAACTCCCCCGTGTTCTCCGCTGGAGACGTAACACGCAGTAGTCGCGGCTTCCGCTCTGCTTACCGGTCAGATCGCGGCAGGTGGGTGCGGGGCCACGTCGAGACGGGGAAAGGTGAGGTCAGGGGTGGCCGCGGCGTAGGGCGGGATCCGGAACGTACGGGTCGACCTCCGGGCGACGCTGAGCGTCGTCAGCTCCGTCGGCCCCGTCAGCTCCGCCGGCCGGGTCGACGCTGGAGTCCGGGGCGGGGCGACGCGCCGGCAGCAGCGCCAGCAGTACCAGCGCCAGCACCACGTACAGGTTGCGCCGCAGGAACGCGTCGGGATCCTCGGTGCGGTCGAAACCGATGCCCCAGTCGTGGTACGAGACCACGCCGTAGACGCTTCCCGCGTACACCAGGAACGCCAGCGCGAGCAGCCCGCGCCGCCGCCACCGGGCCGACCTCGACGGTGCCGGCGTCCCCGGACGCCGCCACCCGGCGTCGACAAGCACCACCACCGCCGGGATGAACCAGTAGACGTGGTGTGTCCAGGTGATCGGGCTGACCAGGGCGCCGACCAGCCCGGCGAGGGTCAGCCCGGCCAGCTCGTCGCCGGCCCGGGCCAGGCGCGCCGCCCGCCACAGCCCGAACCCGGCCACCACGACTACCAGGGCCAGCCAGAGCCACCGCTCGGGTTCACCGGGCACGGTAAACCGGATCAGCATGCCGGACAGCGACTGGTTGCCGGTGTAGTCCGGTCGGCCCACCCGGTTGGTGAGCCACAGCTCATGGGTCCAGAACCGCCAGGACTCGCCGGGGGTGACGGCGGCGGCGAGCAGCGTCGCCCCGGCGGCCACCGCGCCGGCCACCAGCGCCGCCCGCCACCGCCGGGTGGCCAGCAGGTAGATGATGAAGATCCCGGGGAACAACTTGAGCGCCGTCGCCAACCCGATCCCCACGCCGGCCCACCGCGATCGCCCGGGTACGGCGATCAGCAGGTCGGCGAGGACGAGCACCACGAGCAACATATTGATCTGACCGAGGGTCAACGTCTCCCGGATGCTCTCCACCGCGAGGACCAGCGGTACGGCGACGCCGAGTGCGAACCACCAGGGCAGTCGCCGGCGGCGCGTGACCGGCCGGATCAGCCACCAGGTGGTGACCAGCACCGCGATCGAGGTCAGGATCGTGAAGATCACGATGGTGGCGCCGACGGGGAGGGCCGCGAACGGGCGCAGCAGCAGTGCGGTCAGCGGGGGATAGGTGAAGTACAGCGCGCCCTGGAGGAAGTCGGACTGCACGTAGTCGTACAGCGGATGGCCGGCCGCCCACCAGTCCATCGCCTTCATGTAGATCTTGAGGTCGTAGAAGCCGTGCGGGGTGCCGAGCAGGTACGCCATGGGCACCGCGGCCAGCAGCAGGACCACGGTGACGATCCGGCGAGCGGTCCGACCGCCGGCCCCGTCCTCGTTGACGGTCAGCGGTACGGCGGATTCGGGTGGCACGCAGAAACCCTAGCGGTCCGGTCTGTCGAGCGTGCCGAGGCGCGGACCCTTGATGGCGTGCGAAACGGACCGTGACGGTGCCGAGGCGGGGACATTCCGGGTGCGCGTACGCTGTGCCGGTGGCGGATCTCCTCGTCTGGATCGACTGTGAGATGACCGGCCTCGACCTGGGCAAGGACAAGCTCATCGAGGTGGCTGCTCTGGTCACGGATCCTGATCTCAATGTCCTCGGCGACGGCGTCGACATCGTCATCCATGCCGATGAGCACGCGCTCGCCGGCATGCCCGAGATCGTCCGGACGATGCATGAGAAATCCGGGCTGACCGAGGAGACGCGGCGGTCAACGGTCACTCTTCCGGAGGCCGAGCAGATGGTGCTCGACTATGTCGCCACCTATGTCAAGGAGCCTCGTACCGCCCCGCTGTGTGGCAACTCCATTGCCACCGACCGCGGCTTCCTCGCCCGGGACATGCCTCGCCTCGATGCCCACCTGCACTACCGCATGATCGACGTGTCGTCGATCAAGGAGCTGTGCCGGCGCTGGTATCCCCGGGTCTACTTCGGCCAGCCCACCAAGGGGTTGGCGCACCGGGCGCTGGCCGACATCCGGGAGAGCATCCGGGAGCTGGAGTACTACCGGCGGACGATCTTCGTGCCGCTGCCCGGTCCGGACGTCGACTCCGCCAAGGCGATCGCCGCCCAGCTTACGTAGGTCCGGGCCGCAGGTTGCGGTGCTTCTTCTTGGCCAGGCGCTTGCGGCTTGGCCAGGCGCTTGCGGCGCTTCTCCCGGACCCGAGAGCAAGGCGGTCCGGCGGTATCCCGGTCCGGGGCGTGACACCGGGACCCGTCGATGTGCGCCGCGACCGGCCCGACGGACCGAGGTAGGGAACCCTGTCGACGGCGGCCGTGGGGCTATGGCTATCATTGGTCGGCGTCGGCCCGGCAGGATCGTGGGCGCGATGACATGGTGGCTGTAGCTCAGTTGGCAGAGCACCGGGTTGTGGTCCCGGGTGTCGTGGGTTCAAATCCCATCAGTCACCCCAGAAAACTGGCTGATTCCCTTCACTGTTGGGGGATCAGCCAGTTCGCGTTGGGCGACCGTACGCAGCCGCCCGCAACAAGTAACCATACGATACGTAGCATGGCTACTCCCAACGCGCGTTCCTCGCCACCCGTCACCGTCATCCTCGCCGCCGTCCTGGTTCTGCTCGGCGCCCTGCAGGGCATCATCCGCACCATCGGCTCTCCGGACGGCACCGCACGGGTCGCCGCAGGTGTCGTCGGCATCCTGATATCTCTCGCCATCGCCTACGGGCTGTGGGTCGGCAACCGCATCGCCTGGATCGCCGGCCTCATCGTCGGTGGCCTGGCGATCCTCAGCGTCTTCAACGGTGACTGGCTGTCGGTGCTCGCCGGCGTGCTCATGCTGGTGCTCCTGCTGCTTCCGCCGTCGCGGGCCTGGACGAGTCGCCGGTGACGGCGACGGGCTGGGTCACCCGCTCTCCACAAGGGTGAGCCAGCCCATCGCCGTACGCGACGCTCCTCGCTCAGGCGGCCGGCGACGTGGACGGGTCACCGCTCTCCGCCGCTCCGCCCGGCTGGTACGGCAGGGCGCTGCCCTTGACGTACTCGTCCCAGCTCATGTTCCAGTCGGTCCAGCCGTTGCCGTTGCGCAGGGCGCGCTCCGTGCCCTTCACGGTTATCGGGTCACCGAGCCGGGTCTGGTTGAACAACCAGGCGCCGTCCGCCATCGAGATGTTCACGCAGCCGTGCGAGACGTTCACCGATCCTTGCTTCCCCTCCGACCATGGCGCGGCGTGGATGAACTCCCCGCCGTACGTGATCCGCTGGGCGTAGTCGATGTCGATCCGGTAGCCGTCCTCGGGCCCCAACTCCTCCCGGGTGTCGAAGACCGTCTTGCGGTGTTTCTCCATCACCACCATCGTGCCGCTGGACGACGGTGTCTTCGGCTTGCCCAGACTCACCAGGATCGTCTTCACCACGCGGCCGTCCTTGGCGACGGTCATCCGCTTCGTCTTGTTGTCCACCGTCATGACCAGCGCCGGGCCGATGGACATGTCGACGGTCAGGTCCGATCGGCCGTACCAGTTGCCACCCAGCGGCAGGCCCTTCGCCTGCACCCGGTACGAAATCTTGGTGTTGGCCTGCCAGAACTCCTTGGGCCGGTAGTGCACCTCGGTCGCGCTGATCCACCGCCAGATGCCCTCCTGCGCCGGCGTCGACGTCACGGTCATCCGGCGCTGGACGTCGGCGCGGCGATCCTCCGGGATCTCGCGGCCGAACTTCACGATCAGTGGCATGCCCACCCCGACCACCTGGCCGTCGCCGAGGTGGCTGGTGACCCGTACCTGGTTGGCCGGCTCGGCCATGGTGGTGAAGGTGCTGGTCGCCGTCGCCGGCTTACCGTCGTCGCCGGTCGCGGTCACCGTCGCCGTGTACGTGGTGCCGTAGGCCAGGCCCTCCGCCGGTAGCCAGGTCTTGCCGTCGTCACCCAGGGCGCCCTCGACGGCGTTGCCGGCGGCGTCCTTGAGCGTCACGGTGCTTTCGGCGGCGTCCTTGGTGGTGAATGCGATCGCCGTCGACGCCGGAACGTCCTTGGCGTCGGCCGCCGGTTCGCTGATCGTGGCCGACGCCTTGGGTGCCGGCTCGCCCTCCTTCCAGGCCGACCCGCCGCCCCCGCCGCCCCCGCCGCCCGAACAGGCGGCCACCGCAAGCAGCACGCTGGCGAGCAGTGCCGCCAGTGCGGACCGTACCTGGGCTGGTCGCCGGATCGGCGGTCGCAGGATCCGTTCGTCCCGGCTCGGTTCGCGCTCGTTCCGGTTCGCCAACATCGATCCCCTCGCAGTTCGTCCCACGACCCATCGTGCCTGAATGACGCGGAATCGGCCGACCGGGATCCGTCGGGTGAGCCAGAACACGGCTGGTCGCCAGCTCGGCTCAGACCCGGAGCGATAGGCTCAGCCCAGGCCGGGAGGCACCGGCAGCGCACTGCCCTTGACGAACTCCGACCAGGACATGTTCCACGCCGTCCAGCCGTTACCCGGTTCGAGCTTGCGTTCGGTCCCGATCACCGTGATCGGATCACCGATCTTCGTTTTCCCGAACAACCAGCGGGCGTCGTTCGTCGACATGTTGACACAGCCGTGCGACACGTTGCGCCGGCCCTGGCTACCCACCGACCACGGTGCCGCGTGGATGTACTCGCCACCCCAGGTCAGCCGCTGGGCCAGGTCGATGTCGATGACGTACCGGTTGGCGGGGTCCGGTGCGTCCCGCGTGTCGAAGGTGGTGTTCTCCTTCTTCTCCATCACCACCATGGTGCCGCTGGACGACGGAGTGCTCTTCTTGCCCAGGCTGACCGGGATGGTGCGGGCGACCTGCCCGTTGACGAGTACCGTCATCTGTTTGGTGGCGTTGTCCACCTTCATCTCGAACCGGTCACCGATCTTCGCGGTGGCGGCGCGGTCCGTGTTTCCGTACCGGCCGTTGCTCAGCGGGATCCCCTCCAGACCAAGTCGCACGGTGAGCGTGGTGCCCGGCTGCCAGTACTCCGGCGCCCGGTAGTACGCCTGGGTACCGTTGGCGACCCAGTGCCAGGCGCCCGGCTGCGGGGGGTCGGTCTTGACGAACATCCGCTTCTGCACGGCGGCTCGATCCTTGGCCGGGATGCCGGGGGTGAACTCCGCCACCACCGGCATCGCCACGCCGTACGTCTTGTCGTCGAACAGGTAGAGCCCGGAACCGATCGTCCGGCCCGGCTTCTTCATCGTGGTGAAGGAGGTGGTCTGCGTCACCGCGGGGCCCGCGCCGCCCGCCGTCACCGTCGCCGTGTACGCCGTACCGTAGGCAAGCGGTTTGGCCGGCACCCAGGCTGAACCGTCGTCCCGCATCGCGCCCGCCACCGGCCGTCCGTTCTTGTCACTCACCGTGACCGAACTCACCGAACCGTTCGCCAACTGGATGCCGATCTCGGTGCTCACCGGCAGCTTCGTGGCGCCCGATCGGGGGGTGACCGCCAGCGACGGCGGGGTCGCTGGCGTGGGGGAGGTGCTGGTGGTCGGGCTCGGGGACCCGCCCCCGGCCGTGCCGTCGGTCTTGTCGTCGCTCCCGCAACCCCCGACGGCCAGCAACGTCACCGTCGTCAGGGCAGCCCACAGCGCCCTGGTCCCCCTGATCGTGCGCAAACCCCACCCCGTTCGTCGAACCCGGACGCACCATCCTGCCGTACCGGGGTGACGCTTCCTGTCCCCGAAACGAGTCCGGTGTCCCTTTGAAGACGTTCGGGAGGGAGTTTCGGGTTGCACCGGTACACAGCGGTGACCGTTGGTGTGGATCATGGTCGCCGTCCGGTTGGTGGGTGCTGCCCGGTGGGCTGGCGGCGCTCGCCGACCTTGGTTAGGGCTTCTGTGGGACTGGTCCGCCGCCGGTCGCGGAGGGTCAGCGGAGGCCGGGTATCCGATTGGAGGGCGGTCGTCGGGGCGTGTTAAGGTTTCTCCCGTTGTCAGCGAGCGCCGCTAGCTCAACTGGCAGAGCAGCGGACTCTTAATCCGCGGGTTCGGGGTTCGAGTCCCTGGCGGCGCACCAACGATCAAGGCCCTGACCAGTCACTTCTGTGCCGGTTGGGGCTTTTCGTGTTCGTGGTGGGCGGGTCGGTGCTTCGGTGGGTGCTCGGGAGCCGATGAACCGGTCCGGCGTTGTCCGGGACGCGGCGCGGTCGTTGTGGACGCCGACGGGCGTGCCGCGGTGTTGTGGGGCTTGTGCGGGCTCGGGGCCGCCGGTTCGGCTGCCGGGGCCGCGTCGGAGGTGTGCTCTGCAAGACTCGCTGCCGTGGAATCTGGACACGATGACAAGTTGTGTATCGACGACTTTGTCCCCGCTGATGGCGGTGAGTGGTACGGGTTGCTGTTTGACAACCCATCCCTGGATCTGCCACCACGCCTGACGTGGTGCTTCAACTTCCCCTTCAAGGATGTGTCCCGCGAGGACGACAGTCCGCTCAGCCTCAACGTGGAGTGGCTTCCCGTTCCAGCGGATAGTTGGCGACGCCTCACCGGGCGCCACCTGACAAGCGCGCACTTCGGGGAGCCGGCCGAAGCCAGCATCTACTACTACCTGCACCATCGTTTCGACTCGCTTGACCTGGACCTGGTCGAACAACGTGGTCGTTTGCTGCGGGCCGTCGCAACCGTGTCCGGCGACATCGATCACCTCGGTATCGATCCGGTGCGCGCCGATGCCTGGCTTACGTTCACCGGCATACTTGTCTCGCTCCACGACGCGGTCTCACCCGATGCCGCCCTGGCCCGGCTTGGTCAGTTCACAGATACGAACGGCTTGGCGCTCGAGCCCGACGGCTCAGACGCGGCGCTGCGATTCATCGCATTGCCGGACTGACGCCGATCCACCTGGTGCGTGCGGGGGACCGGCACGGTCACGGCAAAGCGTAGGCAAGGCCGTTCTGACCAAGATCAGGTGTCCGCTCTGGTCGCGATCCGGTCGGCGATAGCGCCCAGTTCCGGTGACGGTGCGCTTGATCGCGTCCGCCCCGGTGGTTGCGTTTTCGTCGCCTTCGTGACGGGGATTGCCGCACGCTGTGGGATCGGGGGCTTACTGAACGTGCGGGGGTTCGATAGGGTTCAGCGCGGTTGAGCCGCAGGGTCGTCGTAGGGAGGGACTGCGGTGGGCGCTGTCGCGCAGTTCTTCGGTCGTGCCGTCGGTTGGCATCGTCAGGCGTTGGGGTTCCTGCTGGATGCCGAGGCGGAGCTGCGGGCGTTGGAGTCCGACGATTTCACGGCTGCGACGGCCGATGTGGAGCAGCGGCGGCGGGTGGCGCGGTTGCACAGCCTGGCGCAGTCGGGGTTGCGGGGCTGGTTGGGTGCCCGGCTGGACGGGTCGGCGGTGGAGCTGCCGCTGGGCCAGGACGCGGTGCCGGATCGGCCGATGTTCCTGCGGGTCGGCGATGCTCAGCCGACGTCGGACACGGTGTTCTGGGTGGTGGCGCCGTTCATCGGCGCGGGACACCTGGCTATCGACTCCGACGTTCGTGACCCGGCGACGGCGGCCTGGCTGCGTGGGGTGCTGCTGCGGGTGATGGCCACGTTGCCGGATGGCGCGTTGCGGGTGCTGCCGGTTGACGGCGCGACCCTCGGTTCAGTGTTCGCGGCGTTCCGGCCGATGGTGGAGGCGGACGCGTGGGCGCCACCGGCGACCGACCTGGCCCGGTTGCGGGTGGTGTTGGAGGAGGCCGAGCGGCAGATTAGCGCGGTGCAGGCCGGTGAGCTGGACAACCCGCCGGTGCTGCTGGTAGCCATCGCCGCCATGCCGTCGGGCTCGAGCCGGGCGGACTGGGCTCGGTTGGCAGCGGTGGCGCACGCCGGACCGTCCGCCCGGGTGCACTTGCTGGTGGCCGGTTGGCCGCCGCCCACGTACGGGGAATCAGCGCCCCGGCTGGACCACACCACCCACCTGACGGCGGCGGGTGACGGCTGGTACCGGATGTCCGAGCCGCCGGGGCCGCAGCGGCTGTCCGCCGACGGCACCGGCCTGGCGGCGCCGGTGCGGCTGGATTCCGGAGCCAGCGAGGGCCTCGTCGCGCAGGTGTGCCGGCGGCTCGCCGTCACCGCTTCCGGATCCCGGCGTACGGATTTCAGCTCGTTGATGCCCGCCCAGATCTGGCAGGAGTCCTCCGCGGCAGGGCTCAGCGCGATGATCGGCCGCGACGGACGGGCACCGTTCACCCTGTCGCTGGATGACGCCACGCCGCATGTGCTGCTGGCTGGCCGTTCCGGGGCCGGTAAGACCAACGTGCTGCTGGTGCTGCTCTACGCCCTGGCGTCGCGTTACTCGCCGGACGAGTTGGGTTTGTACCTGTTGGACTTCAAGGAGGGTGTCTCGTTCGTCGAGTTCACTCCCACAGCTGCGGACCCGTCCTGGGTGCCGCACGCCCGCACTGTAGGTATCGAGTCCGATCGCGAGTACGGCCTCGCGGTGCTGCGGGCGCTGGCCCGGGAGATGAATCGTCGTGCCGGGGCGCTGAAGAAGGCCGGCGCGACCAGCCTCACCGGTCTGCGTGCCCGCCAGCCGGACACGGTGCTGCCCCGGTTTGTGGTGGTGATCGACGAGTTCCAGGTGCTGCTGGGCGGCAACGACGCGATCGCCCGCGAGGCCGTTGCCGGGCTGGAGGACCTGGCCCGCAAGGGCCGCTCCTACGGCATCCATCTGATCCTGGCCTCGCAGACGATCGCCGGTATCGAGGCGCTGTACACGAAGAAGGACTCGATCTTCGGGCAGTTCCCGCTGCGGATCGCTCTGCCCGGCGGGTCCGGCATCCTGGACACCGGCAACACCGCCGCCGACGCCCTGCCGGTCGGTACGGCGATCGTCAACCCGGCCGCGGGTGTGGCCGAGGAGAACCGGACCGTCCGGTTCCCGTACGCCGATCCGGCCTCGGTCGCGGCGCAGCGGCACGTCATCTGGGAAGCCCGGCCGATCATCAGCGACCCGCCAGCCGTGTTCGCCGGCTACGCCGAACACCATATCGACGACGATCTGCTCTATGCGGCGTTCACTCCGCAGGTCCGCCGCCGTCAGGCCCTGGTCGGCCGCGCGGTCGACGTCGGGCTGCCTACCGTCGGCTTCGCGCTCGATGCCGTACCCGGGCGGCATCTCGCCGTCCTGGGCACCTCGCCGGTCGGCGCGGACATCCTGCACGCCGCCGCTCTCAGTCTTGCCCGCCAACACGACCCCGGCACGGCGCGGTTCGTCATCGCCAGCTTCGCCGCCGTGGCCGACCCTGTAGTCGACGATTTGGCCACCAGACTCACCCACGCCGGGCACGACGTCTCCGAGCTGGACGCCGGGCAGCTGCGGGCGCTGCTGCCCGAACTCGCCACCACCGATTCCGGGCCGACGAGTAAGCCGACCTATCTGCTGACGTTCGCCGCGGACGTGGTCGCTCCCATGCTCTCCGAACGCGGCCCCGATCGCCGTACCGGCCTGGATGACCTGCGGGCCGTCCTGCGTAGCGGACCTGGCCGGGGGATCCATCTGCTCGGGTGGTGGCGCATCGCCCGCAGGTTCGCCGAAGCCCTCGGCGGATCATCCGGCCGCGAAGACGTCGCCTGCCTTGTCGCGCTCAACGTCCCCGGAAACGAACTGGCCTCACTCCTGGGCGACCACACCTTGACCTGGCAACCCCGCACCAACCGGGCCCTGCTCATCGACCGGCACGACCAACGCGCCCGGCTCATCGTGCCGTTCGTCCGTCCCGGCCGGCACGACGACACTGAGGAGGCCGGGCTGCCCTGACGAGGTTCTCCGGCGACGCGACCCGGAGGCTAGCGACCGTTCACATCCATAAGGAGGGCCGCGACCAGCGAATACGCCGGCCGCGACACCGGGGGAGGAGCCAGAACCACCATGTCCGCCATCGACGAGGTCATCGCCGCACTGCAATCGGTGATCGACGAACTCAACGACGCCAACAACGCCGTCGGCACCGCCCGGACCGAGGCCGACGAAGCTGTCACCCAGGCGGTCGCACTCGGCGCCACCCACGCCATCGCCGGCCTGTCCGCCGTCAAGGACTCCATCGACAGACTCAGCCAACAGGTCGCCGCGACCGTCGACGTCGCCAACGACGCGATCAGCAACGCCAAAGCCGTCGCCGACGGCACTTGAAGAGGAGGTAGCGGTACGACCAGCGCCGGCTCTCAAGCGTCAGCCTCCCTGTCGTCGCGGCAGGCGTCTCCCAAACAGCGGCTGACGCCTGCTGGCCGCGAAAGGCAGCACGACCAAGCGCCCCGAGAGCGGCCAAGAGAACGCCTAACCAGCGAATCAGTAGGTTGGTGGACGTCGGCTGCTGCAGCGGGCTACGCAACGTTTTCGGAACTTCTACCTATCCTTCCAAAGACAATAGCCGGCACGCTACTCGCCGGTGGAGCGGCGTTTTCCGCCTTCAAGGCATGGAAAGCCAAGCGTGAGAAGAAGGGTCACCAAGAGTGATAATCGACGATCAGATTGAGCCGCGGGTTCGACGAATCCTGGGCAACGTTGTCAGACGTGAGGAGGATGAATTCGATTCGTCTCTCCGGGCACTAGCAGACCCAGAGAGTCGGGCGAAAGCGATCGAACTCGCGCTGACGATCTGTGCCTTCGCCCTCCATGACACCTTCGATGGCAGACCATCGTCGGAAGATGTTCGCTCAGCTGCAGAGACAGTCGCGGACATGGAACGGTGGGCCACTCTGACCCCTGAAGAGGTGGCCGCGTTCCTAACTGCCGTGCTGGACGGCAAACCCCTGAACGAGGTGCTCGATGACGCCACTGCCGTGATGTCTACATTCATCATTACGGGAAGCCTTCTAGCGGCTTCTCCGAAGGTCGGAGAGAACGAGTGGTGGTTCAACTATTTGGACCGAATTGAGGCGGCAATTGAGGCTGCCCCCGCCTCATGACTATCTGAACTTCGTGCGTCGCAGTGAAGCGTGTTGGTGGCGGGTGAGCCGAAGGCTCCCCGCTCCTCTGTCTGGCTCAGGTAATGTCCTTCTGCGGCAGCGGCGAATTCTGTTGCCTCGCGCTCGTGATGTCATCAGGTGGAACTTATGGACGTACCGGAGTCGGTGAAGGAGACGGGGCCAGAGCCATGAGCGATACGAGCGCACCATCAGGTGGTAGGGCGCGTATGCCAGGAGCGAGCGGACCGAGTGAGAAGGTAGCCGACGACTACCCGCCTGAGTGGGTTCAGTACTGCGAGGCCGCGCAGCAACTCGGCCGACTGCTCGACGGCGAACGGAAACGCCAGCCTCTCGGTCATGCCGCGGCTGGCGCCGACGCCGCAGCCCGTGAGCAGAGGCCGCATGGACTGGGCTGGGGTCCCGATGCGTTGGAGTGAGTACGCAGACGCGGCTCGAGGTCTGGCCGCGATCCGCGCCGAGGAGGGTGCCCGCCGCGCCGCTGTCGGGAAGCGAACGGCGGACGGCCGGGCGGCGGTGGAGCAGTTGCGGCAGCGGCTGACCGCTCAGCGCGACTATCTGGCGGGGTTGGCGACGCGACTGGGAGAGCCTCCTCCGTCGTTCGAGGGGGTGGCTCGGGCTGGGCTGACCGATGTGGACGAGGCGTTGCGGCGGGCCTGGCAGGCGGTGGAGCAGGCGGACGTGGAGGCTCGCCGGGCCGAGGATCGGGGCAACCAGCCGGCGTTGCTGCCGGGCATGTCCACCACCGGCAGGAACGTGCTGGTCTACGCGGCGGCCACCTTCGTGGCGTGGTTGGTGTCGCTCGGCCTGTACGTATTCAGCCCGGACGCCGGTACCGGGTCGGTGGGGCTGCTGGCGTGGTCATTGTGTGGGTTGCCGGCGGTGGCGTTCTTCGCCGGGTACACCACGATCGCCGTCTTCGGGCGACCGCGTCTGCGGCCCGGCGCTACAGCGAGTCATTCGGTGCGGCTCGGCGGGCTGATCTGCTTCGTGGGTATGTGGGCAGGCTGGGTCCTCTTCCTGGCGGCGACGTCGCTGCTCTGACCGGCTCCCCGTATTCGGCGCATCTCCTTCGTGCTCGAGGCAGTTCGGTGACCCGGCCGGCCAGAGTCGGGTCTCGGGCCGGCCGGGGTGGTGCGGGACCAGGCGTAGGGACCTGGCCCTTTGGCGGGCGGCTCCAGGTTGCAGACCGGGGGAGACGACCCGCAGACGAAGATAGGCTATCTAGATAGCCTAAGTCAACGACGTCTAGTGATACCTTGCTCGCCCAGGTTTTCCTGTGATGCAATGGCGGTTGCAGACCAGGGAGACGTAATGCCCACGACCGCCAAATGGGTGTGGTTGGCTGACCGCATCCGGGAACAGATCGCGTCCGGTGCCCTCGCGCCCGGGGCGAAGCTGCCGTCGATGGCCGAGTTCCGCCGGGACTACGGCGTCTCCCAGATGGTCGTGCGCAACGCGGTGCTCGTGCTCAAGTCCGAGGGCCTGATCTACGGGGTTCCCGGCGTCGGGGTGTACGTGGCGGACCACGAGGAGCCCGCGGCGAACCGAACGACCGACGAATAATCCCCGGTCGCCAGCTTGTCGAGGGTTTCCGGCAGTGCGGCCGGCTCCGCTTGGCGCAGCGGGAGCCCGTCGACGTTGGGTAGCTGGCAGAGCAGGAAGCCGTCGGTGACGTGGAACCAGCCGAAGCGTGAGTGCAAGGTGATCTCGCTGGTGCACCAGCGGCAGGTCGAGGACATCAGGATCCGCCCGGCTCCTGGCTGGGGAAGGTAGCTGCGACGCTGGCCGCCGGTGTCGTTGACTGCCCGCAGGGCCATGCGGCGAACGCCGAAGGGAGATGGCTCGCGGCAGACCGTACGGATGCGGCGGCCCTTGGCTCCTGACGCCTGGGCCCGGCACAGGTAGGGTGACTGCCGTCGGAGCGGGTCGAGGCACCTTGCGACCGGCTCCACCGACGGGGCAGCGGGGTCGAACGGCATCCGACGGCGGCCGACCATCGCATCGAGATCTGGCCCGGCAGTTCGCTTCCTCATTGCCGTCCCGCCGCCGACGCGAACCATGCCCAGTTGGTCGCCTCGGGCGGCGCAATGCTGGCCAGGCCGGGCCGTCGACGAGGTAGCCGCCCGTACCGAACGAAGGTGGCCGCTGCTGCCGTCCGACCGGGACACGGCTCGGGTTGCCGGCACGTCGCGCACCGGCCGTCGAATCCGGTGACGAGGTGCCGCTCAAGCTCGGCCTGGGCACCGTCGACCTGGTCCAGCGCCGCCCGCGTCAGGTAGATGCCGGTCATCGCGTACTCCTGGGCTGCTGGCGGCGTAGCGCGCTGAGCCGGACGAGTGCCTTCCGTGGATATGGCCTGCGGGACGTCCCGTCCTCTCCCAACTCGATTCCGGACAGGTCCAACCACGGACCGTCAGCGAGCTGCTCGACCTGCCCGACCGCGGTGACCCGCAGGATCAGCTCGCCGGTGCCGTACCGGTAGTCCGGCTCCGGAATGTGGACCACCTGGCCCACCGCCACCTCGGGTGCCCTCACGCGAGCGCACCCCCGTTCGCGCCGCTGGCCGGCTTCGACGCTCGGCCGCCGCCGCCCCGGCAGCCTGGACAAGCGAGCGTGTTGCCGCAGGACGGGCACCACCGCTGGGAACGTTTGAACGTCCACATCCCGGCGACCCAGCCGAACAGAGCGGCGGCAACGGCCGCCATGGCGACAGACATCGTCAGCTACCTCCTCACGATCACAACCATCTACTCGAAGAGGACTAGAGCTATCTTGATAGCCTAGGTTATTCGATCCGAGGCTACCGATGGACTCCTGTTTTGGGAACCCGCTGCGGGTCGTGTTCGCACGACCCGCATCAGGAGCCGCCGTCGGTGATCAATTCAGAGGCGGTGAGAGGTGCTCAACCCGACCATCCAGCGACGGCGGCTGGGTAACGCGTTGCGCCGGGCCCGTGAGCGCGCGGGCAAGACTCAGGATGAGGCGGCCGAGCGTATCGACGCCGCCGCCAGCAAGATCAGCCGGCTGGAGCTGGGACAGAGCGGCATCAAGCTCACCGACCTCGCCCTCCTGCTCGACCTCTACGGCGTACGCGATGAACAAGCCGACTCCATGCGCGAGTTGGCCCGCGCCGGCCGCCAACGCGGCCGGTGGAGCGGCTACCGCGACGCCATCCCCGACTGGTTCCGGCAGTACGTCGACCTGGAGGCCGACGCGTACGAGATCCGCTGGTACCAACCCGAAGTGATCCCCGGCGTCCTCCAGGTCGAGCCGTACATCCGCGCCATGAGCAGCACCGCCCACCCTCGCCCCACACCAGGGGAACTCGACCGGCAGGTCAAACTCCGCCTCGAACGGCAAGCGAACCTGCACCGGGCCGACGGGCCAACCCTCGGCTTCGTGCTCAGCGAGTCCGCCCTGCGCCGCAACATCGGCGGCCCCGCCGTCATAACAGCCCAACTCGCCCACCTGGCTGAGATCAGCCACCGCGTGGAGCTACAGGTCCTGCCCTTCGACGCGCAGACCTACGAGACCGCCTCGTACGGATTCATCATCCTGCGCTTCGACCCGGCGACCGACACCGACGTCATCTACCTGGAGGACTACACCGACGCGGCCTACCTCGACCGCCCCGACGCCGTGCGGGCCTACACTCGCCTTTACAACCGGCTCTGTGCAGCCGCACTCGGGCCGGCCGAGTCACGGCACCTGATCCAACAGGTCGCCGACGACCTCCAGCGGCGAGCTACCTGATCAGAAGGCCCGACATGAACAGCCCAGACCTCTCCACCGCGGTGTGGCGCAAGTCCAGCCGCAGCGACAACAACGGTGGCGCCTGCGTCGAAGTCGCCTTCCTCGGCCACGCCGTCGCGGTCCGCGACAGCAAGAACCCCGACGGTGGCGCGATCCTGCTGAAGTGCAGCCAGTGGAGAACTTTCATCGCCGGCTTCCGCGCCGACACGGCTGCCGGCCGCAATCGCTGACGCTATCGGCTACCGGATCGATGGGGCAGTGGCCGCGGCACGGAGCGGGCGGCCGTGTTCGTGGCGGGCACCCTCCATGGTTCGGCCGTGTCGGCTAACTGGGCAGGAGCGCGGCACCGTCTTCGAGGTAGACGCCGCCGCGCCCGATTGCGGCGACCGCCGCGGCGACCCGTCGAGCCAACCGGGGGATCAACACCTCGCCCAGGCGAGCTGGCTCGACGAACTCGAACCGGTCAAGCTCCTGGGGGCACAGTCGCATCATCGCGATCTGGTCGTCTGTCAGTACCCCGCCGTCGAAGATGAACATGAGCCCGCCGTCCCACGGCGGGCTCGGCGGCACCCAGTCGACGCACAGCAGTTCTCCCGGGCGCACCGATAGGCCCAGTTCCTCACGGACCTCGCGCACGCAGGCGTCCGCAGGGGACTCGTCCGCCTCGACCATGCCGCCTGGGATCTCCCATACGTCCTTGTACGTCGGATGGACCAGCAACACCCGGCCGGCTTGGTCGCGGAAGATCACGCCGGCCGCCGCGCGGACCCGCGTCACGTTGGCGATGTAGGCCAGTTCAGGCTCGGTCCTCGTCTCGGCCACGCGCCCGACCCTACGGGCTCGACTCTGGCAGGAGGCCCGTTACCGAGGAAGGGACCCATCGGGGCGACTGAGGGTCCGCTGCCGATGTTCCGTCGGGAGGTTCGGCCTTGCGAGCCCAGGATTGGCCGTTCCGCCGTCCGATAGGACCCCCGGTTGGGAGCAGGTGTCTCATAAGGTGAGACACCGCGCCGGTAGGCCAAGATTTTTCCGGCCTGTTTCGGCGGTGAATCCGTGCCACTGGATACCAGTACGGGTCAACGGGTGCTACCACGTCCGGCTGGGTCCGCAAGCGTCTTGATCGGCGGCCGGTGATGTTGGTTGACAGGGTGCTGGCGGTGGAGGCGTACTGGTAGGCACGTGACCGCGTGGCGGTCTACCCGCCGAGGTTGATCGAGCAAGTTGGTGGCGCTCCTTCGGGAGCGTCGCCGGTCGTTCGGGGACCCAGGGGTGGGTTGGCCGTCGATGGTTCCAGGTGACAGGGGGTCGCCATGAAGGATGTTGCTCCGGCGGGTTGAGTCGACGCCCTACCCGGCCGTCGGCGTCGTCGACGGTTCGTGGGAGTTCCTGTCACGGGTTGAGGCGGGCCCGCTGCCGGTGCGGCACCTGGCCGCTCCGTCTACCGCCACCGTTCTTCCTGTTGTCCGCGACCGCCCATTCCGGCTGTCGTGTCGATCGCTGCTGCCCGGATCCTTCCAGCTCGGCCGGTACGCCGGTCCGCATGTTGGTTGACAACTCCACAGTGCACGTTGCTTGAGCCGTCGCACCTGCCGCGCGGCGGATCCGGCAGGACCATCCCCGTTGACTTCGCCACGGCGCCGTGACTGTCGGCGCCATCCCGATTTCGATCAAGGAGTTGCTGTGTTCTCCGTACATCTCGTCTGTGCGCGCCGGTCTTCGGCCGGTGGCGGTGACAGATTCCGTGTCGATCCCCGTTGCGGGGTCCGGGTTGGTGTCCGTGTTGGGGTCAGTCTTCAACCGGACCCCCGGACGGACCCCCTGTTTCGTCTCACACCGCAGGCCGGTCCGGCTGTCCATGCCGGGCCCTTGTCCTGCGACAGACCCTGTCTGGTCTCGGGTCTCTCCCCGGCGGCCGGCATCCGTATCAGGAAGGAGGTGGTAGCCGGTGGATGATCCGGTCCTTCGTGTCCAGTCCCAGTTGACCCGCCGTGACCGCGTGTTGCTGGGCTGGTTGTACGACCACGGCGTGCTGACGTCGTTCCAGATCGCGCATGCCCTGTTCCCGTCGCTGGACTTCTGCCAGCGGCGGCTGCGGACCCTGTACCGGCTGCGCCTCGTCGCCCGGTTCCGGCCGCAGCGGGCCGATGGCGGCTCGTACCCGTACCACTACGTCATCGACCAGCTCGGCGCCGAGGTCGTCGCCGCGGCCCGGGACGAGCGGCCACCGCGGCGGGATCACGCCCGGGTGGAGCGGCGACGCTGGACCTCGACCCGCAGCCTGGCGCACCGGCTCGGAGTGAACGGCTTCTTCACCGACCTCGCCGGCTATGCCCGCACCGGTGTGGGCGCTGGCCTGGTGGAGTGGTTGCCGGAGGCGGCGTGCCAGCACGCCGGTACGTTCACCAGCGGGCAGGATCCGTTGGTGTGGGCGTACCGGCCGCGGGTGCGCCCCGACGGCTACGGCCGGTGGGTCGAAGACGGTGTCGAGGTGCCGTTCTTTATCGAGTACGACACCGGCGCCGAGCAGTTGTCGGTGCTGGCCGGCAAGGTGGCCGGCTATCGGGAGTTGTTCGGCACGATCGGCCGAGTATGGCCGGTGCTGTTCTGGCTGCACTCGGCTGCCCGGGAGCGGAACCTGCGCCGGGTGCTGGCCGACACGGCGCCGCCGCTGCCGTTCGCTACCGGTGCCCGCGACCACGCCGCGACCGCGGGCCTGTCCCCGGCCGGCGCGGTGTGGGCTATCGCCGGTGGGGCAGGGCAGCGGCTCCGGCTTGCCGACCTGGCCGGGTACGTTCTCGACGTCCGGCCACGGGCGGGTGAGGCGGCGTGACGCCCGGCGACGGTACGACGGCGGCGGACGGTACCTCGCCCGCGCGGCGGGCAGCAACGGCCGGCGTCTGTCACGGATCTGTCGGCGCCCGTTCGGTCGGTGCTGACAGATCCGGGCGAGCACCAGCCGTCCGCTGCGACCGTGGCGGGACGGGGGTTCGGTCCGCCGTCCCCATCGGCCGGTCCGCGAACGGTGTCCGGTCCCCGTCCCCGGCGTGGTGTCATGTCGGACCGGTCTGCGGACCGTCCCAGCGTTCTGCGTCCGGCGGACCGAGCGTCGCCCTGGTCCGGGTCGGGGAGGTGGTCCGCCACGATTACACCGGTCCCTGACCCGGACGCCGGTCCGCCCGGCAACCGGATCGAGGGCGGCGTCCAGATCGTGATCATGCTGGCGATCGGTGGGGCTGCCGGGGCGGCCAGCTTCACCCATGTCCACAACGTCGCCGCCGCGCACGGCCAACCCGGCTGGCTGGCCTGGGCCGACGCGATCGTCCTGGAACTCATGTCGATCGCCTCCGGCCTGGAACTACGCCGACGCAAACGCGCCCACACCTCGACGGTGTTCCCCGCGACCGTGCTGGCCTGCGCGGTCACCCTGTCCCTGGCCGCGCAGGTGGTGGAGGCCGAGCCGTCACCGATCGGCTGGATCGCCGCCGCCGTACCCGCGCTCGGGTTCCTCGTCATGGTCAAGGTGGCCCTCGGCTACGCCGCCACCACGACACCAACCACCGCAGCCGAGGCCGCCGATTGTCCGCCGGACCGGACCGTGACAGATAGCGGTCCGGATGAGACGACCCGGTCCGGCGGGACAGCGGGGGAGCGGTCCGCCACCCGGACCGTCCGCGTCCCGGATGCTCGCCGCCAGCATCGCGGACGGGACCGACACGGGCGAGTGAACCGGGGACGGTCCGCCCAGCACCCCGGCGATGTGGCCGAACTGCTGCCGGCGGCACGACGCGTCCAGGACCGGCTCTCTGCGGACGGACAGCCACTAACAAGGGCAGCACTCGCCGAAGCCCTCCGCACAGCCGGCCACACCGTGTCCAACACCCGAGTATCCGAACTACTCAAGGCACTCAAGACCGAGACGCCGACGGCACCCGAGCCGATCGTCGACCCAGTCGCGCCGACCGACAGGAAACCGCCAGCTCTCTCACCGGACAGGCGCGCGGGCGCCGTCACCGACGTCCCGCAGCCGGTCGACTCCGGCGAAATCCTCCCGCTCGAATCCGTACAGCACAGCCATCCCTCTCATGACCAGGAGAAACCTGAACATGAACACGCACCCGAACCCCGCTGACCAGACCACCCACACCACGACCGACAGCACCGCCGCCAGGTCCACGCCCAACGGAGGGCAGGTTTGGACCGTCGAGCGCGTACGTGCCCTCGGCGTCACCACCACCCTCGCCACCACCGCCTCGGTGCTCGGGATCAGCCGATCCCAGGCGTACCGGCTCGCCGCTGCCGACCGGTTCCCGCTACCGCTGATCCGGGCCGGCAGCCGGATCATCGTCCCGGTCGCCGCCCTGCTTCACCTCCTCCAACCCGACCCCGCCGCGGCCGGCGGCGGGCGACTTGATGCGTACGCGAAGGTGAGCGTGGATGCGACGACCCCGCCACCAGCGGATTCCACCCGACACCGTTGGCGGCACCAGACGGAGCACCCAGGAGATGACGAATGAAGGGATCAATCTTCAAACGCTGCGGCTGCCGCGACAGCGTCACGGGCCGGCGGCTGGGACGTTCCTGTCCCCAGCTACGCCGGCCCGGCGGCGGCTGGTCCCGCACCCACGGCCACTGGCACTGGCAAATCGAGATCCCCGCCCGCGCTGACGGCACCCGCCGCCCACTGCGCCACGGCCCGTACGCCACCCAGGCCGATGCTGACGCCGTCCTGGACCGCATCCGGGCTGCGCTCGCTGTCCCCGACGCCACCGACCCGCACGCTACCGTCAAGACCGGCGATCTGATCGAGACCGCCGTCAAGGCTGGCGCGCCGATTCCCAGCCCGGATCAGGTCCGGCGGGCGCTGCACCTGGACATCACTCCGACGGACCTGCCGACGATGGAGATGTACCTGACCGACTGGCTCGCCGGGCGCAAGAACATCAAGGCCGGCACCCTGCGTTCCTACGAAGGGCACGTCCGGCTGTACCTGATCCCGTACCTCGGGCATCTGCGGATCGACCGGCTCCGTCCCGGACACATCGATGCCATGTACGACGCCATCGCCGAACGCAACACCACTATCGCCACCCTGCGCGCGAGCCGCGACCCCGCGAAACGCGACCAGGTCAAGAACCAGCGGATCGTCGGCAATCGGACCCTGCACGTCATCCACGCCACCCTGCGCAAGGCCCTCAACGACGCGATACGCCGCCACCGCTACATCGACACCAACCCCGCCCTCATGATCGAACTACCCACAACCCGACCACCCAAGCCCACCGTCTGGACCGACCAACGTATCCGCACCTGGCGCGACACCGGCAAGACCCCCAGCCCCGTCATGATCTGGACCCCCGAACACACCGGCAGATTCCTCGACCACACACACGACGCGAACGACCGGCTCTACGCCCTCTACCACCTCATCACCTTCACCGGCCTGCGCCGAGGCGAAGCATGCGGCCTGCACTGGGACGACCTCGACCTCGACGCCGCCACCCTCACCGTCCGCTGGCAACTCGTCCAACACGGCTGGACCACCACCATCGACACACCCAAAACCGCCGACAGCGAGGCCGCAGTCGCCCTGGACACCGAGACCGTGGCGGTGCTACGCGCCCACCGCGCGAGGCAACACCGCGAACGCCTCGCCGCCGGTACCGCTTGGACCGCTACCGGGCTCGTGTTCACCACGCCCACCGGTGGTCGGCTTCACCCGGCCGACGTCACCGACCACTTCCACCACCTCACCACCCAAGCCGGCCTCCCACCCATCCGACTTCACGACCTCCGACACGGTGCCGCGACCATGGGGCTGGCCGCCGGTGTGCAGATGAAGGTCATCTCCAACCGGCTCCGCCACTCCAGCCCACACTTCACCGCCAAGTTCTACGGCGACGTCCTACCCGAACTCTCACACGCCGCCGCCGAAGCAACCGCATCCGTCGTCCCGCGTCGGCACGGCGTAACAAGGTCGGCTTAATCGCAGGCTGTGTGCCGTTCTCGGGCAACGCTGTCCAGGCGGACCCATGGCCAGCGCCTCAACGCCGAGGATAAGCAAGGCGTGATCCTTCTTCAGCATGCGCGTGCCTCCGAGTGGTCAAGGAGCGCGACGAGGTCGAGGAGTTCGGCGCGGAGCCGAGTCAGCTCGGCTGCGGTGACGCCGAGTTCGTAGTGGTGGTGGTGACCGGCGCGGGACAGCGCCCACCACAGGTAGCTGGCCCGACGCCCAAGGTCGGGGCCGGCGTAGTGGGCGAGCAGCAGCAGCTTCGGCCGCTGCACCCGGGTCCGTCCGATCTCCGGGCAGACGCGAGCCCAGTACCGGTCCATCGCTGCTTCCAGTTCGTGGCGAAGCAGCCACGCGCACGCACGGGGCCAGGCTCCACGGGTGCCTCGGATGACGCTGCTGAGCATCCGGTCGGCGGTGGCGAGGTACAGCGACGTCGTCATCGCAACCGCCCCACGAGCGCAGCGGTGTTGGCGACCATCGCCCGGACGGGCATGCTCCGGTGGCCGTGGACCGCATCCGCCACCGCTTTGACCGTCCGGGTGGCCTGCGTGCCGTAGTCACGGTCGAGACGAGCGAAGAGCTCCGGTCGGGGTACGAGGCGGCCGAAGAGCCCGAGGCTGAGCCGGTCCTTGACGGTGTGCGCCCGGCTTAGCCCTTCCTGGATCTGCTGGTAGGGCGTGCCGCGCCGATGCTCGGCGGCCCGGTAGCGATCCATACTCACCGACTCGATCGCGGACCGGCAGAACCCGGCGACCATCAGGTACTTCGCCTCGTCCGCGATGTCCGCGGCGACCAGGGCGCGGGCATCATCGAGGTAGCGGTCCGCTGGGTCGCAGACCTTGCGGATCTCGACGATCGAGCCCTGGCGGCGAGTGACCTCCCGGACGTCGGCCTCGATGTCGAGGCGGCGGATCGCTTCCGGCAGCCGGTCGTCGTGGGTGAACACGATGACCTGCCGGGTCAGGGCGACCTCCCGCAACACCTCGGCCAAGCCGTCGATCTTGGTGGGATCCATGCTCTGCACCGGGTCGTCGATGATCACGAATCGGTACGGGCTGGTGTCGGCACAGGCACGGGGCAGGAAGACCGCGAGGCCGAGGGCGTGCAGCTCACCCTGGCTCATCACCGCGAGCGCGCTGGTCTCGACGCCGTCGGCGGCTACGGGGAACAGGACCCGGCGGGTGTTGTTCACTCCTTCCATCCGCAGCCGGCGCAGCTCGACGTTGCTCTCCTGCCGCAGCTTCTGCCAGATCCGGTCCGACTGCGTGGCGAAGCTGCCCAGTCGGTCGGCACGGATCGCCTTCTCGGCGGTGTCGAGAGCCGCACGAGCCTTGGTGAGCAGAGCCAGGGCCGGCGCCTCGGCGCGGACCATGGCCGCGGTGTCGGCCCACCGGCGGATCGCGGCGCCGGGCTCGCGCCAGGCGTCGTGACGCTGGGCGAGCCAGCCGGCCGCCGCCTTCACGAGGGTGGTGTGCGCCGCGACGACACTGTCCCAGGCGACCCGATCGGGGCCGAGGCCGGCGAGAGCTTCGCGCATCGCCGCGCTCTCGCCGGGGATGTAGGGCGCCAGCGTGGCAGCGGCCGGTTCCAGTAGCCGGTGGATGTCGCCGAGCAGCCCATCGACCGTACGCCGGGCGTGCGCGTGAGCCTGCTGGGCCGCGCGTGCCGCCGCAGCGACCGCGGCCATCCTGGCGAGTTCCTCCTCGGCCTGCGCACGCCAGTCCTGGTCCAGGGTCCCGACGCGGCACACGGGGCAAGGGCCGTTCCCACGATCGTGGTGCACGTCGAGTGCGGCCCGCAGCAGCCGAGCGCTCCGATCCGCGGTGCCGCTGTCGGTCGCGGTCGCCTCACGCATCGCCTCCGCAGACTCGGCGAGGGCAACCAGCGCCCCATGCAGGTCGGGCAAGTCCTGCTCGGCGAGCCGCCGGGCGGCTGCCGCTGCAGGTTCCTCCGACGTGGCGGTGTCGCCGCAAGCGAGGTCAGCCAGCAGGGTCAGGTTTGCGCGGAGCGGACGGGCACCGAGCGCGCTCAGGGCGTCGCGGGCGCGGTCGTCGTCGATCTCACCGAGCTGTTCGCGCAGCTCGGTGAAGGCCGCCTTTAGCACCTTGGCACGGTCGTCGTAGACCTTGCGCCGCTGCTGCAGCCGGGCGTCGGTGTCGCGCAGCGAGCCCAGGCCGAGGATCGGCGCGATCGCGTCGTACAGTTCGGCCGGCTTCGCGGTGATGACCCGTTCGAGGTCGCGGGCCGACAGGAACGGCCGGTACCTGGCGGCCTGACCGACCCACTGCGGTACCTGACCGGGCGGCATCGCGGCGCCGCCCGTGGTCGTGGTGACCGTCGCGGAGGTCAGATCCGTGGCCCCAGCCGGCCAGGTGCGATGAGTCGTCACCTGCTGGCCGGAGTCGAGCCGAAGGTTGAGGCGGATCTCCGATGCGCCGTCGTGGTGCAGGTTCCGCCAGCCTTCGCGGAAGGCCGGCGGGCGCTGCGCCCAGCGCAAGGAGTCCTCGGTCAGCGCGTACTCGACGGCCTCGGCGATGCTGGACTTCCCGGAGCCGTTGCGGCCCACGAACACGGTCAGCCCGGTCTTGGGCAGCCGCCCGACCGTGACCTGCTGGCCGATCCCGCGGAAGCCGGCAACCCGGACCTCTTCCAGGAATGCCTGCGGCGTTGCACCGCCCGCCTCATCCGGCTCGGGCGACGGCGGAAGGGCCTCACCTCGCAGTACGGCATCGAGAACCTGCTCACCGTGGAAGGCGGCAAGAACCAGGTCGCTGACCGGGCCGGGCACCTGAGACCGCTGAAGGCGGTCGGTGAGCTCCTGGTAGAGCGTGAGCGGTTCGTTCATCAGACCCCCTGATGTCGTTGGCGCATCGAGGGAACCGCAGATTGGTCGCTTACACTGCCCTACACAGTGTTATCCCGGGATAACAGATTTACGTTTTTCTCCGAGAGTCCAGGACTCGTACCGTGACCGCCAGAGCGAGGAGGTGAGCCATGGAGGCGGAGTTGATGTCGCAGCGCGAGATCGCGCAGCTCGCGCGGGTCAGAAAGCCTGCGGTCACAACTTGGCGCCGGCGGCACCCCGACTTCCCTGCACCTGTGCCGGGCAACCATGGACAGCCGCTGTTTCCCGCCGACGCGGTCGTGGCTTGGCTACTCCAGACCGGGCTCGGCCACGCCGACGCGGACACCCTGCGCGCCGAGCGGTCCATGCACACACTGGCGGCGTACGCCCGGCGGCACGGCGGCCGACGCACGATCGTCGTCCTCGGCGCCGCGCTCTGCCTCCGCCACCTCACCGGCCAGGCACTGCCAGCCGATCCTCTGCCGTTGGCTCGACGCCTCGATCCCGATGACGAGTTTCTGCTGCACGAGCTGGCTGACGCCCCGGAACCGACCGGGCTCGCCCAACTGGTCGAGCAACTGATCGAGGGGGCCTTCGACCCCTGGCACAGCTGTCAGTTCCTGCTCAGCTCCGCCAACCGCCTCGGCTGGCCCGAGCTAACAGCGGACGCACTCACCCCGAAGACGGTGGCCCTGATCCGTCGGGTGGCCGACGTGCCGACCCGGCTGCGCGCCCATCGCGCCGTGACCATCGCCGACGGCAACGCGGGCGCAGGCGACCTACTGACAGCGCTGGTAAGCGACCAGGACCGCGACAATCTGCGAGTCAACGCGGTCGTCGCCGACGAGGAACTCGCCCGCCTGGTGCGCCGGCAGTTACTCCTCGCCGATTTGGCCGAGTTCCAGTTCGACGTGCGCGCCGATGAGCTGAACGAGGAGTTCGCCGAACCGGACCTCATCGTCACTCGGCTCCCCTACCAACCGGCGGAGAGCCGAGAAGCCCTCGCCGACCTCGACCGGGTTGAAGCGATCGCCGATCTGCTCGGTCCGAGCCGCACGGCCATCGTCGTCGGCCCTGCCAGCAGCCTCGTCGACCAACTACGAGACGGGCCAGCGGCGTTGCGCCGGTCCGCGCTGCTGAGCAGCGGCATCGTCGAGGCAGTTGTGCAACTGCCGGGCGGCGTCTACCCGGCCAGACCAGGTCATCGCGCCGCTCTGTGGCTGCTGACCCGAGACCCGCTCCCCACCACCAAGGGCCGCGTGCTACTCGCCGACCTCAGCGGTCACGCGCTTGACCACCCCACTGTCGAGTCCGCAGCCGAGGACATCCTCCTCTGGCGCGCCGAGGGGCACCGCAGCGACGGCCACGACCCGCGCACCGGCCGAATCGTCCCACTGGAGAACCTCGACCTACGTCGGGCCGCCGCGCTCCGGCCGCCCGGACCAGCTTCGGTTACCCTCCGCGCCCGCCTGGCCGCCGACCGCCCCGCACTCGTCGGCGAGATCGAGGGGCGTCTAACCGACGCTGAGCAAGAGGCCGTCCGGTACGGGAAGGAGAACGGCTTCCTGAACACCGGAGCGGTGCAGCGCGAGGGAAGCAGGCCGAAGGAGCTTTCTTGCGAGGCGCTACGAACGGCTCGCCGGGTCCGCCCCCTCACCGGACACCGCCTGAACCCCGAGCATGTCGGCCCGCAGGGCCACCATCGGGTCATCGGCGCGACAGAGGTACTGGCGCAGTCGTCCAAGCGCTGGATGGACAGGCTCACCCTCGCCGCGCAGTACCCGCAGGTCGCTTTCACCGAACCGGGTGACCTCGTAGTCACTAGCGTCCCCCGGTTCGGGGTTCTCCTCGATAACGAAGGCTTTTCGGTGATCGAGTTTCCGGCCAGCGGCCTACGTATCTCCTCTAGCGACCCGCTCACTCCCCGAGTACTGGCGGCGCTCCTGGGCACTGCCCGCAACATGGCGCGCAGCCCTGGTGCAGTGCGGGGGCCGCGACTGATGGACGCCACGATCCCCGACCTGACTCGTGAGGAGGCGGCCCGCTTGGACGACGTGCTGCGCCGTCTGGAAGAACGCGAGCACCTACTGCAGCGGCAGGCCGACCTCCTGGCGACGTTGCGCGAACTCATCGTGACCGGCTTCGCCGACGGCACCCTCACGACTTTGTACGGTACGAACTCCTGAACGAGAGAACGGAACACCTAGTGCCCCCACGTAAACGCGCCAACGGACAGGCCGAGCTGTTCGGCGTGTCCAGCACCAAGCAGATCCAGGACATCCTCTGGAAGGCCGCCGACAAGCTGCGCGGCTCCATGGACGCCGCGCAGTACAAGGAGTTCGTCCTCGGCCTGGTCTTCCTCAAGTACGTCTCGGACGCGTTCGCCGAGCGCCGCGATCAGATCGCCGGCAGCCTCTCCGACATCCCGGAGAACCGCCGCGCCGAGTTCCTCGACGACCGCGACGAGTACACCAGCGCCAACGTCTTCTGGGTCCCGGAGAACGCCCGCTGGGACTACCTGGTGGAGAACGCGCCCAGCGGTGTCGGCGAACTGCTCGACGACGCCATGGACGTGATCATGCGGGAGAACCGGGCGCTGACCGGCGTCCTCCCGAAGATCTTCAACCGGGATAACGTCGACCAGAAGCGGTTGAAGGAGCTCGTCGACCTGATCAGCGACGCCCGCTTCACCGGCCACGGCGACCGGAAGGCACAGGACGTCCTCGGCGAGACGTACGAGTACTTCCTGGAGCGATTTGCCCGCGCCGAGGGCAAGCGCGCCGGCGAGTTCTACACCCCGTCCAGCGTGGTGCGGATTCTTGTCGAGGTGCTGGAGCCCTATGAGGGCCGGGTCTACGATCCGTGCTGCGGATCCGGCGGCATGTTCGTACAGTCCAAGAAGTTCGTCGAGGCCCGCGCCGGCCGTGACCACACCCACGACATCGCCGTCTACGGGCAGGAAGCCAACGAGCGCACCTGGCGGCTGGCGAAGATGAACCTCGCCATCCACGGGATGGACCCAATCGGCATCGGCGACCGCTGGGCCGACACGTTCGCCGATGACAAGCACCCGGACCGGCGGGCCCACTTCATCATGGCGAACCCGCCGTTCAACATGAGCGACTGGGCGCGCCGCGAAACCGACCCGCGCTGGCGGTACGGCGTGCCGCCGCAGAGCAACGCCAATTACGCCTGGCTCCAGCACATCCTTTTCAAGCTGGGCGACCGCGGCAGTGCGGGCGTCGTCCTCGCCAACGGCTCGATGTCCTCCAAGCAGTCCGGCGAGGGCGAGATCCGCCGGGCGATGGTGGAGGCGGACGTGGTGGCCTGCATGGTCGCCCTCCCGCCGAACCTGTTCCGCACCACCGCCATCCCCGCCTGCCTGTGGTTCCTCACCAAGGACAAGACCCCGCAGGGCGCGAAGGCGCTGGCCGACCGGCGCGGCGAGATCCTCTTCATCGACGCTCGCGCCCTCGGCACGATGGTCGATCGCACCGAGCGCGTCCTCACCGACGACGACATTGCCAAGATCGCCGACACCTACCACGCCTGGCGCGGAACCAAGTCCGCCAAGACCAAGAGCCAGACGTACGAGAACGTTCCCGGCTTCTGTTACTCCGCGAAGCTCGACGAGGTTGCCGCCCACGACCACATCTTGACGCCCGGCCAGTACGTCGGCGCCGCCGAAGCCGAGGAAGACCCGGATGCCGAACCGCTCGCCGACCGCATCGAACGCCTCACTAAGGAGTTGTACGCCCACTTCGAAGAATCGTCTCGCCTCGAGAGCATCATTCGCCACCAGCGTGGGGGCTTGGATGTCTGAATGGCGAGCTACAACGCTTGACGACCTTGTCCGCCTCCAGCGTGGACATGACCTGCCCACTTCTGCACGGCGGCCAGGCGACATCCCGGTTGTTGGCGCAGCCGGTCCAAGCGGATTCCACGACACGGCACGCACTAAAGGACCCGGAGTCGTGTTGGGGCGGGCTGGAGCCTCGATGGGCCATGCCACATATTGCCCTGACGATTTCTGGCCCCTGAACACATCACTGTACGTCACGGATTTTCTTGGCAATGACCCGAGGTTCGTCTACTACCTGCTCAACCAGATCGACTTTTCCGGTTACAATTCGGGCGCCGCGCAGCCGATGCTCAATAGGAACTACATCAAGCAGATACCCATCATCCTGCCTCCCGTATGGGAGCAACGGCGAATATCGGCCTGCCTAGGTGCGCTGGATGACAAGATCGCGGTCAACGACCGCATCGCTTACACCACTCATATGCTGGCGGCTGCCGAACACGCTCGCGTAGCACAACAAACCGAGCGAGTATCCACCCTCGGTGATGTGATCGAGTTGGCTTATGGAAAAGCCCTTCCAGCAGCGCAGCGCCGCCCTGGTCCGGCAGCAGTCTATGGTAGCGGCGGCCTTTCAGGCTGGCACGACCAGCCTCTCGTACGCGGTCCCGGCGTCATCGTTGGCCGCAAGGGGACCGTAGGCTCGGTTTACTGGTCCCACGGCGACTTTTTCCCAATCGATACAACTTACTACGTCAGGATGACTGACGATCGACTCACCACTGAGTATGCGTACTTCCTGCTGACGGGCCTGGGCTTGAGTGAGATGAACTCCGACTCAGCCGTCCCTGGTCTAAACAGGTCAAGGGCCCTGGCCATTCCGGTGCATCTGCCTAACGAAGGGGCCATCGCTGAGTTCACCGAACGCGCTCGACCGCTGTTCGCGATGCGGGAGCAGAAGTCCCGGGAGAACCACACGCTCACCGAGCTACGCGACACGTTGCTGCCGGAGTTGATGTCAGGGCGGTTGCGGGTCCAGGACCTGGAAAAGGTTGTTGAAGAAGCGCTTTAGGTAGAGAAGGTCCACGGGGAGGGGATGGGATTGGACGGGCGGATGAACGAGGCGGGCTGGGAGGCGCTGGCGCTGGAGCATCTCGGCGAGCTCGGATGGGAGCCGAGTGCTGGGAAGGATTTCGCGCCCGGCTCGGGGCAGCGGCGAGACTGGGCTGATCTGGTACTCGTCGAGGACCTGCGGGCGGCGGTCGAGCGGCTCAACCCCGACCTGCCGCCCACGGCGGTCGCCGACGCGGTGCGGGCCGCCACCGACGTGGCCTCCTGGGAGGCGTTCGCCGAGAACCGGGCGGCGCACGAGCGGCTGGTCCACGGCATCCGCTCGGTCACGTACACCGACGCGTTCGGTGCCGAGCACAACCCCACCGTACGGCTGGCCGACCTGGACGACCCCGGCCGCAACGTCTACCGGGCGATCAACCAGGTTACGATCGTCGACGGTGACTTCCGGCGCCGGTTCGACATCGTGCTGTACCTCAACGGTCTACCGGTCGCGATCGTCGAGCTAAAGAACGCCGCTGACGAGAATGCCACCCTGACGGGCGCGCACGCCCAGCTTCAGGCGTACCTCGCGGAGTTCCCGCTCGCCTTCCGGCACGCCGTCCTGTGCTTGATCTCCGACGGGGTCACCGCGAAGTACGGCACCCCGTTCACCCCCTACGAGCACTTCTCGCCGTGGAACGTCGACGACGAGGGGGAACGCGTCGACACCACCTCGCCCGACTACGACGGCCCGGAAGCGCTCACCGTCGCCCTCTACGGCCTGTTCAACCAGCGGCGCTTCCTGGAGCTCACCGGCGGCTTCGTCAACTTCACGCCAACGGCGAAACGGATCGCGAAGGCGCACCAACACTTCGCGGTCGTGCGGGCCGTCGAATGCATCGTTCGGGCCTCGCAGAGCGACGGGAAGGCGGGCGTCGTCTGGCACACCCAGGGTTCCGGCAAGTCCGAGGAGATGGTCTGCACGGCGGCGCTGACCGCCCGCCACCCCGCCCTGAAGAACCCGACCATCGTGGTGCTCACCGACCGCACCGACCTCGACGACCAGCTCTTCGACACGTTCCTCGACAGCCAGACGCTGCTGGGCCAGGAGCCGGAGCAGGCCGACACCCGCGCCGAACTGCGGGACAAGCTGTCGAACCGCAACGCCGGCGGCATCATCTTCACCACGTTGCAGAAGTTCGGGCGTACAAAAGAAGAGCGCGACGCCGGGAGGCCGCATCCGCTCCTTTCCGGCCGGCGCAACATCCTGGTGATCGTCGACGAGGCACACCGCAGCCACTACGACAGCCTGGACGGCTACGCCCGGCACCTCCGCGACGCGCTGCCACACGCCACGTTCATTGCCTTCACCGGCACCCCGATCGCCACCGCCGAGGTGAACACCCGCGCCGTCTTCGGCGACTACATCGACGTGTACGACCTCAAGCGTGCCGTCGACGACGAGGCGACCGTGCGGGTCTACCACGAGCCGCGGATCATTCCGGTGTCGCTGCCGCCGGACATCGACCCGGAGAGCATCGACGAACAGGTGGAGCAGCTCACTGCCAGCCTGGACGACGCGGAGCGGCGTAGGGCCGAGGCGTACGCGGCCACCATGAACACCGTCTACGGCGCCCCCGACCGGGTCGAGACCCTCGCCAAGGACCTCGTCGAGCACTGGGAGAAACGACGCGAGCTGATGCGTCCGCAGCTCGGCGGCCCGGGCAAGGCCATGCTCGTCTGCGCGACCAGGGAGATCTGCGTCCGCGTCTTCGACGCCCTCAAGGAGCTGCGGCCCGACTGGGCGGACCCTGCCGTCGACAAGGGCAAGATGAAGGTCGTCTTCCATGGGGTGCCCAGCGATAAGGAGGCGCTACGCCCGCACCACCTGCGCCCGTCGCAGCAGAAGACCATCCAGGCCCGCGCCAAAGACCCGGACGACGAGCTGGAGCTGCTGATCGTGCACTCGATGCTGCTGACCGGCTACGACGCGCCGCCGATCCACACCATCTACATGGACCGGCCGATGAAGGGCGCCAACCTGATGCAGGCGCTGGCTCGGGTCAACCGCCGGTTCCGGGAGAAGCAGGACGGCCTGCTGGTCGGCTACGCCCCGCTGACCGAGAACCTGCGCAAGGCGCTCACCGAGTACACGCCCAGCGATCAGGAGGACCAGACCCTCGGCCGCGAGATCGAGCGGGCGATCAGCGAGGTGTTCAACGAGATCTCCGTCCTCGAGGCGATGCTGGCCCCGGTCAAGTGGCGGGAGATCCTGGACGACGAGACGGACCCGACCCGCTGGCGCCGGGCGGTGAAGAAGGCCGCCAACTTCCTGCGCAACCCGCGGACCCCAGGTAACGACGTCGAGCCCGGTACGAAGCCGCTGCACCGGCGGTTCCGTGACTCGGCGGGCCGGCTGGAACGGTTCTACACCCTCTGCGCGACCAGCCGCGACTTCGTTGAACGTGCGGGTGACATCCGGCGGATGCGCAGCGACATCCGCTACTTCCGCGACGTCCGAGTGTGGATCGTCAAGGAGGAGGCCGCCGACCGGGAAGCCAAGGGCCTGCCCAACACAGCCGAGGTGGAACGCTACCTGTCCCAGCTCGCCGCCGAGGTGGTCGACGCCGCCGACATCACCGACATCTACGAGGAGGCGGGCCTCGGCAAGCTCGACATCACCGAGCTCAACGGGGTGGCATTGCAGCGCCTGCAGGACTCCGAGACCCCGCACCTGGCCGCCGCGGCGCTGCGGCGGCTGATCGAGCGGAAGATGCGCGAGGTCACCAAGCACAACGTGGTCCGTCAGGAACGCTTCTCCGCTCAGCTCGAGGACCTGATGAACCGCTACATGCGTCAGCAGCTGACCAGCGCGCAGCTGATCGTCGAGTTGGTCGAGCTGGCCAAGCAGGTGTCCGCGGACGCTCGGCGCGGCCAACAGTTCGACCCTCCGCTCAACCATGCCGAACTGGCCTTCTACGACGCCGTCGCCCAGAACGGTGCAGCTACGGAGCTCATGGGCGTCGGCACCCTGGCGGAGATCGCCCGGCAGTTGGTCAAGTCGATCCAGTCGTCCATCACGGTGGACTGGTTCTCCCGTGAACCGGTACGAGCCAAGCTCCGCAGCCATATCCGCCGCCTTCTGGCCCGCTACGACTACCCTCCGGATCACGAACGCGCCGCCGTCGACCTGATCATCCGTCAGATGGAAACCTACGCCAGCGAGTGGTCGCCTGGAGCGACCGCGAAATAACTGCTACGGAACTCGCACCTCGGCCGATCGCAGGGAGGCACAGTGGGTGGCCGCCAGTTGGGGATAGTCTTCGCCGACGATGCGTGCATGTCGTATCTACAGGAAATCGCTGACCGGCGAGTACGAGGCGCTGGTTCGGGTGACTGCCGAGTTTCCTTCCCGATCCGGTCGCGGGTCGGTGCCGCCGTAGTCCTAATTTTATATCGACAAGCCGTACATTTCATGGCGGGCGTCGATGACGACAGTAGGGCCGATGACATCCGCTGGGCGTTTCAGATACGAGAACTGACTCAACTCAAACGTCCGTTGGAAATGAGTCGCCTGCGGGCCGCACTTCGGAAGGATCAGCGGCAGCCGCTGGAGCGTCAGGGCAAACTGACTGTCAAAGCCAGCAAGGCCGTACTCGATGTCCTGATGGCCGAGGACCCTGAGCTGGATCCAGTAATTGGGTCACTGTTCGGCAACAGGGACATTAATCTGCCGCCGCTGCGCAAGGCGGCGCTGGCGGAGGAGCGGGACTCCTACGCATCTCTGTGTGCGTTCACTGGCGCTCCCAATTTGCTGCCAGCAAGCGGTTTTCTCACGGAGGACGAGGCCTGCAGCATCTCCGACCGCGACTCCTTCCTTCCCACGATGCAGGGCATCACGCCACGAGAAGATCCGATGGTAGAGCACGACGCGACCACGTTTCTCGGCTGGACCCGACAAGAAAGCGACAGACTTGCTGTTCGGAGATTCACCGACGGTAATGGGCGTACGCTGGAAATCATGAACGTCAACCGGTGGCCGGTCGAAACGCGGCTCGGTACCGACCTCATCTACTACCACAAGCAACGGCGCAGCTTTGTTCTGGTCCAGTACAAGCGGATGGTCCCGGACGGTTCGTCCTGGCGTTGTCGTGTCGACGACCACTTCCGCCAACAACTCGACGTAATGCGGACCCTCGACAACAAGTGCGGGCAGGAAGAACCAGGTTATGAGTACCGCATGGTCCCGACGCCCAGCTTCTTGAAGATCTGTCAGCTCGACACCCTGGATGTCGATAGTACCTCGATGATCTCGGGGATGTGCATGCCGCGCGAGCAGGTCGAGAAGCATCTCCAGCGCCCAGGTGCCCCCAATTACCTGGACTTCCGCACTGTCAGAGATTATCTGACCAGCACCTTATTCGCTCAACTTGTGGCATTGGGTTGTGTCGGCACGAGTGGTTCCGCCACGACAATCGTCGCGCGGGAGATTGAACTGTCGCTGCAACAAGGAAAGTCCGTAAGCGTAGGCGTTTTCAGCGACGAATCCGGGCGGCGTCCTTCGTGGCGTACGTCGGGCAGCAGGCCCTCCGTGATGAGCCGAGCAGCACCCCGGACGCAGAACAGTCAACAGGCACCACTTTGGTAGTGGGCCACTCCGGACCCCTGCCGTCTGAGCGAGTCCTGCCTACCGCACCCGCCCTGACCTGCAAGATCAGATTGGAAAGACTCATGGCGAGGTGATAAAAGAACCGGAGACACTTGGAGCTACCGGTGGGAACCTCACCGAAAGGTCAGCGGGATTGTGTAAAGCCTGGCCGCCTTGCTAGGCGCGGAATCGCCCCGGAGGGATTCGCCATGACCGAAGCTACGAAGGACGCCGTCGACGACGACGCCGGGAACGATGCCGACCGGGAGGTTGTCGAGCGGGAGCGGGCTGAGCTGCGCGAGTTCATCAAGGGGCTGAGCCCGGACGACATCAGATCGGGCGGCTGGTTCACCAAGCTCATTGCTCAGGGCCTGCGGTCCTACACGGAGAAAGTCGACTGGCAGTACTTCCAGGAGCGGTATAGAGGCGTACCCGCGGATGCCATTGTCGATCAGCAGATCAAGATGGCGGCTCGCTACGCCGCGCTCGAAGGTGGGCTCTCTGCCGGAGCCTACTCGGCGGCCGTCATCGCCACCCTCGGGAGCCTCGGTGGTGCCTCGTCGGCGACTGTCCCGGCCGCCATCGCGACCTTAATGGTCGACGTCGCGTACATCACCCGGCTCCAGCTCCGCCTGGCCTACGACATCACAGTCCTCTACCGAGTCCCGCTAGACCTGTCCGACCCCGATGACATGTGGAAGCTCATCCGGGTGGCTTTCACGATCAAGGGCGGGGAAATGGCCCGCGAAGGCGTGGTCAAGGCGGTCCCGGTCGTAGTGCGACCACTGATCAAGCGCTTTTACTCTGGGGCGGTCCTGAACGCCGCGAAGAGCCTCCCCATCGTTGGAAAGTTCCTTCTGCAACGCAACGTCATCAAGATCGGTATCCCCGTGGTCGGCGTTCCACTTGCGGTGTTTTTGAACCGCTATACGACGCTGCTCGCGGGCCGGCACGCGCGAGCCGTCTTCCGAAACGAGGCGCGGGTGATCGAACTCGCTGAGGGTCTGAGCAAGCGGAGTCAGCACCCCGAGTTGATGCTGTGGGTCGCGTGGCTCGTCATTACGGCGGACCACAAGATTGCGGACGACGAGACGCTGTTGATGCGGCACCTGGTGAGGCTGGTCCGGGATCAGCATCAGGTGATTGATAGACAGCTCGAGCAGGTTGTTGATCTCGACCCCGCCGAGGTGTGGCGACGCCTGGACGCCGAGCAGGGAGAATTGAATGACGTCTTCGACGCGGCCGACCTCGTGGCCGCTGTGGATGGTGCCGCCAACGTGCTTGAAAAGGCAGTCATCTCCGAGCTTCGGAATCGCTGCCGCCGAGCCTGACCTGGTGAGACGGAATGCTGACGGGGTCCATCAAACGAGCATCTCCAAGACGACCGTCTCAATTTCGAGCGCGGGGTGGTGCTGGCGCCGCGATACCTTCCTGCTACTCAACATCGCGCCGCGCGACTACGCGTACACCTGGGCCGCGTAGCGGCTCTACACGCTGAACACGGCAACGCGGGCGCTGGAGGTCCGCAACGTCGTCGCCATCGAGCAGCTCACCCCGGCGCTGGAGAAGGCCGCAGCGGAGGCGCCCAGCCTGCCTTTCGGCCGCTACTCCGACACGGTGCTGCGTCACCTCGGCATCGATGACCAGGTGCTGCGGGCGGTACGCACGATCATCGACAAGCGCCAGCTCGACGCGTTCGGCACGCTGCTGCCCGAGGACCAGTTCGAGGTGCTGTAGTACCTCGCCGAGGGCTTCACGCCCGACGAGGTCTACCGCGACGTCGTGGCCGAGCGCCGGCCGGTGGATGCGACGCCGGAGCCGAGCGAGAGCCTGGAGATCGCCATCGCCGACACCCGTCGCCGCGGCCGGCCTCTACGCCCACCGCTTCGAGTGGCATGGCCGGCCAAGCACCGGTTCTGCTCAGCTGACTTATGGTCCTCCGGGACGCGGTACCCGGCTGCTCGCGGGGTGCTCGCGCGCCATGGACGACGGGCATCCGGTGGTACACGGCGACCCACAGGCATGGACTGATAGGGAATATTCGACTACCAGCGCCGTGTGGGACCGATGAGCACGGCATCGATGGAGCTAGGGTCCGCTCGTTCGACGATCTTGATGTTGCGATTATCCAGGCGAGGTTGGCGGAAACAGGTCGGCTAGCACACCAGCGGATGCCGTCAGGCAATCGAGAAGCTGGTCATCCACCCTTTCAGCCGACTCGAGCACCCGCTGCCCGTGGCCGGGGAGGAAAGCGATCGTTTCACCTGTGTCCAGGGAGAGCCGCCAGTCGGAGTCGACCGCGTAGACCGCGACGCCGCGACAGCGACGGTATTGGCGGGTCGCGGTGAGGAGCCGGGGCAGGCGCGGGTCGAGCAGCGGGTCGCTGACGCCGCGCACGTCGAAGGCGGGGGTCTGTCAAGTTAACGGCTGATCTTGGTTGTTGAGGTGGTCAGTTGTTGGCCGGGGTGAGCCGGCCTTCGAAGGCGATCTGGAAGGCGTTCAGGG
>NZ_JBHTDD010000012.1:0-191638 GCF_042666615.1 Plantactinospora sp. GCM10030261 | reverse complement strand
AGACGGTGCAGGTGTCGGCGTACCCGGACAAGTACGCGCAGTGGGAGAGCCAGGCCGCTGACCTGGTCGCCGAGCAGTGGAACAGCTGACCCACGACGGCAAGGGCCTCTCGCCAACGCGCTACGCGTTGCCGAGGGGCCCGTCGTCTGTTCGCTGCGCTGGTGCGCGAGTGGGTGTGCTCAGCCGAGCGGTGGGAACGTGGTGACGATGTCGATCCGTTCCGGGACCTTGTAACCGGCGAGTCGCTGCCGAAGCTGGGCACGGAGTCGCGTCGCGAGAGCGTCGTCCCCGCCGGCGCGCGGCATCACGTACGCGACGACCCGCTGCCCGCGTCGCGGGTCGGGCTCGCCGACCACCCGGGCGTCGGCCACCTCCGGCAACTGGCGCAGCGCCTGTTCAACCTCACCGGGGTACACGTGGTATCCATTGTTGATCATGCCGTCCAGTCGACCGCGGTGGAACAGGTAGCCATTGTCGTCGCGGCTGACCACATCGCCGAGTGAGCACCAGCCGTCGTGGTCGGTGTACTCGTGGACGGCCATCGGAGTGCGCACGGACAACTCTCCGGTGTCGGGGTCGACCCGGGTCCGTACCTCGTCGACCGGGCGTCCGCAGCTGGTGACCAGGGCGTCGTCCCCAGCCAGGATCCGAGCGTGCGCGTCGGTGCCGAGCACGCTGATCGGCCAGCCGCCCTCCAACCGGCCGTACACCTGAACCAGCACCGGGCCGAATGAGTCAAGCGCGGCCCGCACCGTCGCTGCCGGCAGCGGTGCCCCACCGTAGAGCACCCGCCGTAGCGACGTCCCGCGTCCGGATGCCCCGTTCCCGCTCCCGGCGGCGCTGGTGAGTGGCGGCAGCATTCCGGAAACCAGCATGGTGCTGGTGACGCCGAACCGGTCCATCGCGTCGAGCGCCGCCGCCGGATCGAACCGCCCCAGCACGACCTGGGGCAGGCCGAGCAGCAGGAACGGAAAGGTGCCGAGCATGCCGGTCCCGTGCATGAGCTGCTGCACCGTCAGGAACACGTCGTCCTGGTCAACCGGCGGTCCGTATCGGCCGCCGCGGTAGAGCGCCAGGTTCACACGCATCGTCTCGGCCCAGTTGGCGTACGAGATCGGCACCGCGAGCAACTGGCCGTCGAGCACCTGCCGGGGGTAGAGCAGCAGCGCGCGCCGTGGGTCGACCGGCACGGCCGGCCAGTACGCCACGCCGCCGAGCGGCTGCTCGTCGTCGTGTGTCACGGCGCCCGGCAGCAGCGTGGCGTGCTCGGCGTCCGCGAGGACGAGGTCCACGTCGGCGGCCTCGAAGACGGCCCGGGCCTCCGCCGCCGGGGCGCCGGGATCGACGGGTACGCGAGTGCCGCCGAGCCACTCGACGGCCAGGAACGCCTCGACGGCGGCCACGCTGTTGCGGTACCACAGTCCGATCCGGCGGCCCGCCAACCCGCTGACTGACAACGCTCCGGTCAGCCGGTCCACCCGCTCGGCGAGGTCCAGGCCGGAGCGCCGCCGGCCGTCCGGATCGATCAGCACCGGCCGATCCCCGGCGGCCAGCAGAGCGGCCCGGTGGCCGGCACCGGCGACGACCGGGCCCGCGCCACCCGACCGACCCACCCGTTGACGAGCCGTCCCGGTCACGTCGACACCGATTCGAGCCGTTCCCGCAGCAGGTCCCGGCGGACCTTGGCACCGCCGAGCACGGTGGGCAGGTCCGTCATCACCACGATGCGGTGTGGCCGCTCGTGCGGCCGGAGGCCCGGTCGCGCCGCCGTGGCGATCTCCTCGACCAGTTCCGTCGTGTTCACCGAACCGGCCTTGAGCCGTACGGCCGCCACCACCTCCCGCCCGTGTGCCGTGTCCAACCCCACCACCCCGCACCCCGCCACCGCCGGGTGGCGCAGCACCGCCTCCTCGACCAGGTGCGGGTAGACGACGCCGGCGGCGGTGACGATGCGGTCCTTCGCCCGGTCGACGTAGTACAGGAAGCCGTCGTCGTCCAGGTAGCCCAGGTCGAGCGGGCGGAACCAGCCGTCGGCGAAGAACGCGTCGGCGGTGCGATCGGGGGAGCCCCAGTAGCCGCTGTCCGACATCGCGCTACGAACAACGATCTCACCGACCTCGCCGGGGGCGACCGGCTCGCCGCGCTCGTCCATGATCGCGACCTCGAGGAACGGGCTGGCCGGTCGGCCCACGCTGGACAGCAGTCCGGGGTGCCCGTTCATGGCCTCGTGGGCCAGCAGCCGGGTGGTTACCGCCCCCTGCTCCGTGGAGCCGAACCCGTGGCACCACACCGGTCCGAGCAGTTCGGTGGTGCGGCGCAGCAACTCCGGGGTGGCGAAGAAGATGACCAACCGGCGGAGCTGGTGCGGGATGCCACCCCGTGCCTCGACCAGGTCCAGCACCGGGGTCAGCATCGGCGCCGGTAGCAGGACACCGGTCACCCCCTCGCCGATGATGGTGTCCACCACCACGCCGGGATCGAACACCTCGTCGTCGAGCAGGACGGTCCGGGCCCCGCGCAGCAGGTACGGGTAGAGGGTCTGGGCGCCGCTGGCCCACTGCAGCGCGTGCACGTGCAGGTTGACATCCTGCGGGCCGACCGAGGGCAGGTCGGGTGCGAAGGTGTCCAGGTGGTACAGGTTCTGCTGCACCCAACCGCGCCATGACCGGTGGGTGAAGGTCCACGGCTTCGGCGTACCGGTGGTCCCGGTGGTGGGCTGGACACATACGGGATCGTCCTCGTCGAGATCGATTCCGGGGTCGTCCGGGGAGCCGGCCGCCTGGACCGAGGCGAACGGCACTGCCCAGTCGGGCGGGTCGTCACCGATCGCGACGAACACCCGGACCGACCCCAGGAGGGCCTTGTACGCCGACAGTTGCGCGCCGAACCGGGTGTCGAACACCACCACACGCGCCTCGGTGCGGTCGATCAGGTCGGCGTGCAGACCCATGTCGAAATGACTGTGCAGCACCACCCGGACGAATCCGTGCGCCTCCAGCCCCAGCCAGCACTGGACCACCTCGGCCCGGTTGTGCGACAGCACCGCCACCCGGTCGCCGGGCCGGATCCCCATCGACCGCAGCCCGTCGCCGAACCGGTGGCCGGCGGTGACCAACTCGGCGAAGGTCTGGGAGCCGGCCCCCGTTGTCAACGCCGTACGCCCCCCGAAGCGACGGGCGTACGCGCTCATCCCGCCTGCCAACACACGCATGTTCAACCTCCTCGGCCGCGGCCGGACCACCGGCCCGCCCTCGGACGGTAGGCCCACCGATCGGTCCCGATGAACCGTCCGGAGGACTGTGTGCGCGGCCGGACAACCGCCGTACGCTGCCGGTCAAACCGAGCAGGTAGAGTCCGGCGCAGGGTGCGAGGGAAGTGATGGACGCCGTTCTGTCGACCGACCAGGTGCCGCCACGGGAGCGTGTCGCGTACTGGCGGGAGGTCATCTGCCGCACCTTCGTCCGGCTCGACGTCGACACCGCGACCGGTCCGTTCGCCGGGCAGGTCACCAGCGTCCCCGTCGGCGCCGTGCGGTTCTCCAGAATCGACGCCAACCCGATGACGGTGCACCGGCGCCTCCCGCACATCGACGAGGCGCGGCAGGACGAGGTCCTGCTCGCCGTGCACCTGGCCGGCGAGGCGTTCGGCGCGCAGGACGGCCGGCAGGTGCACCTGCGGCCGGGGGATCTGGCCCTGTTCGACGCGGGCCGGCCCTACACGGTCGACTTCACCGGCCCGTCGGCCTTCCACCACCTCGTGGTGCAGATGCCGACCGCGCTGCTGCGTCCCCGGCTCGGCGGGCTGGAGTCGGTGACCGCGGTGCCGATCCGACACACCGAGCCGCTCGGCGGGCTGGTGTGGTCCTTCCTGACGAACCTCGCTCGCCGGGCCCCGGCGCTGGATCCGGCGCTGCACGAGACGCTGGCCGCCCAGGCGATGGACCTGGTGGCCACCACGCTGGGCAGCCGCACCGGCCGGACGGCCGCCGACTCCGTCCGGACCACGCATCTGCGCCGGGCGTACGCGTACGTCGAGGCGCATCTCGGCGATCCGGGGCTGTGCCCGGCGAGCATCGCCGCCGGGCTGCACATCTCCGAGCGCTACCTGCATCGGCTGTTCGAGACCGAGCCGCGGTCGGTGATCCGTACCGTGTGGTCCCGCCGGCTGGACCGATGCCGCCGGGACCTCTCGGACCCCGCCCTCAACGCCCGAACGGTGATGGACATCGCCCGGCGCTGGGGATTCCGCGACCCGGCGCATTTCAGCCGGACGTTCCGGGCCCGCTACGGACACAGCCCAAGCGAGCGCCGGGCGTAGCGTCCGCCGATCCGGATCGGGCCCGTGACGAAGCCCGGCTGGGCCGAAACCGGATCGCCCGAGGGTCGGTGCTGGCCTAGCATCGGCGGCCATGGACAGCATGACCATGCCGGACTGGGCAGTCGGCGTCACCCGCGTCGTCGTGTTCAGCGGCGCCGGCATTTCCACCGACTCGGGAGTTCCGGATTACCGCGGTCCGAACGGGGTCTGGACCCGCGATCCATCCGCGACCGCGGGTTTCTCCATCGACAGCTTCCTTGCCGATCAGGCGACCCGGGCTGGCCTGTGGCGCACCTACCGTGACCACGCCGCCTGGGCGGCCCGGCCGAACGTCGCCCACGAGGCGCTCGCCGACCTGGAACGCTCGGGGGTGGCGATGCGTGTCCTCACACAGAACGTCGACGGGCTGCACCAGCGTGCCGGGGTGAGCCCGCGCAAGGTGTTGGAGTTGCACGGCAGCATGCGCGAGACGGTCTGTGTGAGTTGTCGCCGGCGGATCTCCACGGAGAGCCTCCTGGACCGGGTCCGCGCGGGCGACATCGACCCGTCGTGCGTCGACTGCGGCGGCATCCTCAAGCCCGCCGTGGTGATGTTCGGCGAAAAGCTCGACGGGGACACGCTGAGCAGGGCCCGGCAGATCGCTGGCGCGTCCCAGTTGATGCTGGCCGTCGGCAGCTCGCTGCTGGTCGAACCGGCAGCGTCGCTGTGCGCGGTGGCCGTCGAATGCGGCGCGCGACTTGTCATCGTCAATCGGGATCCGACACCGTACGACACGCTCGCGGTCGACGTGATCCGAGAACCCATCGGCACGGCGTTGCCCCGAATCACCGCACTGCTCGGTAGGGCCGCGGCCACCGCCTGACCTGTTCGGTCCGGCGGGATACCCGCCTGCGGCCGTTGCCTCAAACCGTGAGCGAGACCCGGTTGCTGGCCGTGGGGTAGGCGCGGGCGGCACCGCTGACCGACACGGTGACCCGGTCGCCCACGCTCAACGGCGGGGTGGAGTCCAGCACCCGGGCCGTCACCTCGGTGCCGTCGACCAGCCGCAACGCGACAAGCGCGTCGTGGCCGTGGAAGTCGTGCCGGACCACGACCGCCGTCGGTCCGCCGGCCGCACCGCCGCCGATGCCGGCCGCGCCGACAACCGTGGTGAGCCGGACCTGTTCGGGGCGGAGCAGCACGGACACGGTGCCGGCGGGCGTGGCGCCGTGCAGCGGCAGGCGGCCGAGCGGGGTCACCGCCACGCCGTCCCGCACGTCGGCGGGGAGCAGCACCGCATCGCCGACGAACCGGGCCACCCACGGGTCGGCGGGTTCCCGGTAGATCGCGGTGGGCGGCCCGTACTGGACGATCCGGCCGGCGTTCATCACGGCGACCCGGTCGGCCATGGACAGCGCCTCACCCTGGTCGTGGGTGACCAGGACGGCGGTGGCGCCGTCGGCTCGCAGCGCCTCCCGGACGTCCCGGCGCAGGTCGGCGCGCAGCCCCGCGTCGAGGGCGCTGAACGGCTCGTCGAGCAGCACCAGTGGCGGCCGGGGAGCCAACGCCCGGGCCACGGCGACCCGCTGTTGCTGCCCACCGGAGAGCTGGTGCGGCATCCGGTCGCCATGTCCCGGCAGCCCGACCAGGGCGAGCACCTCCTCGACCCGGCCGGACCGGCGGGCGGCCCGGTCGAGGCCGTACCCGACATTGCGGGCCACCGACAGGTGCGGGAAGAGCGCCCCCTCCTGCGGCACCACGGCGACCCGGCGGCGGTGCGGTGGCACGTGTGCGCCGTCCCCGGCGACGGGCCTGCCCGCGAGACTGATCGTGCCGCCGTGGACGGCCTCGAAGCCGGCGACGCAGCGCAGCAGGGTGGTCTTGCCGCAGCCGGACGGCCCCAGCACGGCGACAAGCGTGCCGTCCGGCACGTCGAGGTCGACCCCGTCGAGCGCGGTGACGACGCCGTATGACTTTCGGACGTTACTGAGGGTCAACATCAGGTACCTGCCCGATCGATCAGCCCGGTGCGGACGGCCAGCACCCAGGTGGGGATGGCGGCCAGTCCGACCAGGAGCGCGGCGTACGGCGCGGCGGCGGCGTACGAGGCGGTCGAGGTGTGCGTCCACAACTCGGTGGCCAGGGTGTCCATTCCGGTCGGCTTCAGCAACAGCGTGGCCGGCAGTTCCTTCATGCAGGTGAGGAAGACGAGCGCCGCGCCGGCACCGATTCCGGGGAGGGTCAGTGGCAGCGTGACGGTGCGGAAGACCGCGACCGGGCCATGCCCGAGCGACCGGCCGACCTCCTCCAGCGACGGCGGTGACTGCGCCGCGGCGCCGGCGACCGCACCGACCGCGAGTGGCAGGAACAGCGTCGCGTACGCCAGGGCCAGCAACCAGACGCTCTGGTAGAGGGGATAGGCGACGTTGATGCCGAAGAAGACAAGCGACAGCCCGATGACCACGCCCGGCAGGGCGTGCGCGAGGTAGGTGAGCCGGTCCAGCAGGGTGGCCAGCGGGCTCGGCGCCCGGGCGGTGAGCAGCCCGACCGGCAGGGCGAGCACCATGGTCAGCGCGGCACCGGCCAGCGAGACGGACAACGAACTGCCGGCCGCCGTCGCGATCTCGCCGAGCGATCCGGGCCGGGACACGCCGGCGGCCAGCCAGCGGACCAGGTTCGCGGCCGGCACCCCGAGTGCCAGCGCGGCCACGCCGGCGAGCGCGAGCACCGCCGGCCAGCGGACCGCCCGCAGCCGGAACCGGGTGGCCGGCCGGCCGGCGCCTCCGGTCCGGGCGTACCGGGCGCCCCGCGCCCGGGTGAGTAGTTCGCCGCCGATGAGCAGCACGGTGAGCAGCACCAGTACGGTGGACAGCACAAGCGCGCCGGTGCGGTCGAAGCCGAGGTTGAACGCGGTGAAGATGGCTCGGGTGAAGGTGTCCACCCGGACGATGGAGACCGCGCCGAAGTCGGAGAGCACGTACAGCGCGACGAGCAGCCCGCCCGCGGCGATCGCGGGCCGGACCTGGCGCAGCGTCACCGCGGTGAAGGTGCGCCACGCGCCGTGTCCGAGGGACCGGGACACCTCCTCCTGCGCCGGGTCCGCGCCGGTGAGCGCGGACGCGACGGGCAGGAAGACATAGGGGTACGAGCAGAGGGTGAGCACCAGCGCGGCGGGCCAGAACCCGGCGAACCCGTCGACCGTGGAGATCCAGGTGTAGCCGGCCACGTAGGTCGGCACTGCCAGCGGCAGCGCGGCGAGCACGCCGAACAGTCGCCGGGCGGGCAGGTCGGTGCGGGTGACCAGGAAGGCGGTGCCGACGCCGAGCACGACGCAACCGGTGGTGACGACCGCGGCCAGGGCGAGGCTGCGACCGGCGAGCTGCGCGACCCGCGCCGTGAACAACTCCTCGGCGATGCGCGACCAGCCCGCCTCGCCGGTGCGTACCGCCAGGTAGGCCAGCGGGACCAGGGCGATCGCGACGGCCGCCGCCGAGGCGACAGCGGTGGGCCGGGGTACGGCGCGTCGCGGGACCCACGATGTGGGCCCCGCGACCGGACGGACCGCGCTCAGCCCAGCCCCGCTTCCTTGATCATGGCCACCGTCTCGTCCAGGGTGTCCAGGTCGTTGAGGTCGATCTTCGGCGCGTCGAGGGTGGCCAACGCCGGCAGACCCGGTGCCGGCGAGACACCGGCGACCAGCGGGTACTCGAACGTCTCGGTGGCGAAGTGGGTCTGCGCCTCGGTGCCGAGCAGGTAGTCGACGAGCGCCCGGGTGTCCGGGTCGGTGGCCGCCTTCTTCAGGACTCCCACGCCGGCCACGTTCACCAGGCCACCGGTGTCGCCGCCGGGGAAGAAGTGCAGCTTGACCTTCATCTGGTCGGCCGGCACACCCTTCTCCTTGGCCTGCTCGAACAGGTAGTAGTGGTTGACCAGGCCGGTGGCGAGCTTGCCCTCGTTGACCTCGGTGACGATCTGGATGTTGTTCTCGCGGATCTGCGCGTCGTTGGCCTTCAGGCCGTCGAGGAACGCCTTGGCCCGGTCGTCACCGTGCTGGACGCGCAGGGCGGTGACGAACGCCTGGAACGAGCCGTTGGTCGGGGCGACCCCGACCTTGCCGCGCCACTGCGGCTGGGTCATGTCGAACACCGACGCCGGCAGGTCGGCCTGCGGCACCTGGTCGGCGTTGTACGCCAGCACCCGCGACCGTCCGGTGACGCCGACCCAGACGCCGTCGGCGGACCGGTAGGGGGCCGGCACCGCGTCCAGCACCTCGGCGGGAAGCGGGGCGAACAGGTCCCGCTTGGCGACCGCGCCGAGCGCCCCGGCGTCCTGTGCGAAGAACACGTCGGCCGGGCTCTTGCCACCCTCCTCGGTGAGCTGGGCGGCCATCTGCGCGGTGCTGCCGTAGCGGACGTTGACCGTGATTCCGGACTTCTCCTGGAACGCGTCCAGCACCGGCTTGACGAGGTTCTCCCCACGCCCGCTGTACACCGTGATGACCTTGTCGTCCGGCTTGCCGCTGTCGGCGTCGTCGCCGCTGCCGCAGCCGGCGGTGAGGCCGAGCGCGCCGGCGAGGGTCAGGGCGAGTGGGAGGCGTAGGTGCCGCAGATTCACGAGGCAAGGCTTACCTTATTTAGGGTCGCCTGTCCAATCCGGCTGGGTCGGGTACGACGAACCTCACCCCATGTTCGCAACTTAGGCTAGCCTGCCTTAACCTTGGCCGGTGCTCATCCCGCCCGACCTCCGTCCGGACGTGGTGGTCCGGCCGGATCTCGCGCGAGCCGACGGCCCCCGACCCGGCATCACGCGACCCCGCGTCGCTCCTGTCACCGCGCCGGTGGTGCCGTTCGTCCGCGGCCTCGCCGCGCACGGGACCCGCCCGGCGCTGATCACCGGCGAGGGCACGGTCAGCTACCGGGAACTGGCCGACCGGGTGGCGGCGACCGCCCGGCGGCTCGGCCCGGAACGCCGGTTGGTCCAGGTCGTCGGCGGCAACACCGTGCAGGCGCTCGTCGCCTACCTCGGGGCACTCGCCGGCGGCCACGCCGTGCTGCTCGTCCCGGACGGCGGTGGCTCCGCCGCGGCGCTGGCCGCCGCGTACGACCCGGACGTGATACTCCGGCCAGCCACCGGAAGCTGGTTGATCGACGAGCGGCGTCCGGGCACCGCCCACGACCTGCACCCGGACCTGGCGCTGCTGCTGAGCACGTCCGGTTCGACCGGCTCACCCAAGCTGGTCCGGCTCTCCGCCGCCAACCTGACCGCCAACGCCGAGGCGATCGCCGACTATCTGGGCATCCGGCCGGACGACCGGGCCGCGACCACGCTCCCCATGCACTACTGCTACGGGCTGTCCGTGATCCACAGCCACCTGCTGCGCGGCGCCGGCCTGATCATGACCGGCCTGTCGGTCGCCGACACCTGCTTCTGGGACCTGTTCCGGGCCGCCCGGGGCACCACGTTCGCCGGCGTGCCGTACACGTTCGACCTGCTCGACCGGGTCGGCTTCGCCGACCTGCGGCTGCCGCACCTGCGGTACGTCACGCAGGCCGGCGGCCGGCTGGCCCCGGACCGCGTCGCCCGTTATGCCGCCCTCGGCCGCCGCGCCGGATGGGACCTGTACGTGATGTACGGCCAGACCGAGGCGACCGCCCGGATGGCGTACCTGCCGCCGGACCTCGCGTCGGTCCGCCCGGAGGCGATCGGCGTCCCGATTCCGGGCGGCTCGTTCGCGCTCCGTCCGGTGCCCGAGGTCCCGGCCGACACCGGCGAGCTTGTCTACACCGGGCCGAACGTGATGCTCGGCTACGCCGAACGGCCGGCCGACCTGGCTCTCGGCCGGACCGTGCACGAGCTGCGCACCGGCGACCTGGCCCGGCGGTCCGCCGACAGCCTCTACGAGATCGTCGGCCGGCGCAGCCAGTTCGCCAAGATCGCTGGTCTGCGGGTGGATCCCCAACAGGTCGAGACGGTGCTCGGGCGGCACGGCGTGGCCGCCTGTTGCGTGGGCGGCGACGGCGAACTGCTGGTCGCCGTGACCGCCCCGGCCGATCCGGCCACCGTCCGGCGGACGATCGTCACCGAGTGCGCCCTGCCCGCCCGGGCCGTCGCGGTCGCGACCGTCGCCGAGCTGCCCCGGCTGCCCAACGGCAAGCCCGATCACCGCGCCGTCCGGGACCTGGTCCGGCCGGCACCGGATCCCGCCGGCCCGGCCTCCGTCGGACCGGGCTCGACATCCGCCGGACCGGGCGCCGGAGGCCGGGCGGAACCGGCGCGGTCGGGCGACGCCCTCGACCGGCTTTGCCGGTTGTACGCGGAGGTGCTCGACACCGACGACGTGACACCGGAGAGCAGCTTCGTCAGCCTGGGCGGTGACTCGCTCTCCTACGTCGAGATGTCGCTGCGCCTGGAACAGGAGCTTGGCGGGCTGCCGCCCAGTTGGCACACGCGGCCGATCCGGGAATTGTGCCCCGCACCCGCACCGGACGGCGACCCGACCACGACGCCCCGCACCCGAATCGGTCGGCGCCGGGTCGTGGAGACCAGCGTCGCGTTGCGCGCCATCGCCATCGTCCTGATCGTCGGCACGCACGCCGCTCTCTTCAACATCTCCGGCGGGGCGCATGTGCTGCTCGGCGTGGCCGGCTTCAACTTCGCCCGGTTCCAACTCACCACGGCGGACCGGCGCGACCGGCTCCGGCACGTGCGGACCAGCGTCCTGCGCATCGCGGTCCCGAGCGTCGCCTGGATCGCGGTCGCGCTGCTGGTGCTGCGGGAGTACGGCCCGGCGAACCTGGTCCTGCTGGGTGGAGTGTTCGGCGCGCCGGACGACGGGTCGAGGTGGCACTTCTGGTTCGTCGAGGCGATCGTCCACATCCTCGTCGTCGCGGCGGTGCTGCTGGCCGTACCGGCGGTCGACCGCGCCGAGCGCCGGTGGCCGTTTGGCGTGCCGATGGCGGTGCTGGGCCTCGCCCTGGCGGTCCGCTTCGACCTGTTCGATCTGCGGACCGGCCACGACCTGCCCGCGACCGTACGGTTCGGCTGGCTGTTCGCCATCGGCTGGGCGGCGGCCCGGGCCGGCACGCGGTGGCGCCGGCTGTTGGTCACCGTCGCCATCCTGGGCACCGTGCCGGGCATGTTCGACGACGTCCGACGGGAGTCGGTAATCGTCGCCGGGCTGGTGTTGCTGGTCTGGGTGCCCAGCCTGCCGAGCCTGGCCAGCCTCAACCGGGTGGCGGGGATACTGGCCGGGGCCTCGCTCTACGTCTACCTCACCCACTGGCAGGTCTATCCGCTGCTGGTGGGGCACAGCGCGGTGCTCGCCGTCGCCGCCTCGCTCGCCGTCGGAATCGGGTACGGCGCCGTGGCCACCGCGGTCGGCCGTCGGCTACCGACCGTGACCCGCCGAGCGGGCGGAGAGAAACCGGGCCGGCTGGTCGGTAAAACCCAGTGGCCGGTCCGATCTCCCTGGCCAGGTTCCTAGGACGCTGTAGACAGTGTGCTCACCCCTCCGCACAACCGTTCAAGACGACCGGACCCGTCGCCGGCTACAACGTCCTGATGGAGATCGGTTTCCTCGGGCTCGGTGTGATGGGCGAGCCGATGGCGCACAGTCTGGTCCGGTCCGGCGTACGGCTGCACGTGTGGAACCGGTCCCCGGCCGCACCCGCCCGGCTGGCCGCCGCTGGCGCGGTGGTCGCGGACGACCCGGCGGGCGTGTTCGACCGGGCGGAGACGGTGCTGCTCATGCTGGCCGACGAGGCGGCGCTCGACGCGGTGCTGGCCCGGGGAACGCCTCGCTTCGCGGCGCGGGTCGCCGGGCACACCGTCGTGCACATGGGCACGACGGCGCCGGCGCACTCGCGGGATCTGGCGGCCGACGTGGGCGCGGCCGGCGGCCGGTACGTGGAGGCGCCCGTCTCGGGATCCCGGGGCCCGGCCGAGGCTGGCACGTTGGTGGCGATGCTGGCCGGCGAGGAGGACGCGCTACCGGTGGCCCGGACGGCGCTCGGGCCGATGTGCGCCCAGATCGTCGACTGTGGACCGGTCCCGGGCGCGCTGCTCATGAAGTTCGCGGTCAACCTGTTCCTGATCACCATGGTGACCGGCCTCGCCGAGGCGGTCCACTTCGCCGACCGGCACGGCCTCGACCCGCTCCGGTTGCTCGCCGTGCTCGACGCCGGGCCGATGGCCAGCGCCGTGTCCCGGACCAAGGCGGCGAAGCTGGTCGACCGCGACTTCGCCGTGCAGGCGGCCATCGCGGACGTGCTGAAGAACAACCGGCTGATCGCCGAGGCGGCCCGGGACGCCAGGATCGCCTCGCCGCTGCTGGACGTCTGCCACGCGCTGTTCGCCGAGACGCTGGCGCTCGGGCACGGCGGGTTGGACATGGCCGCCGTCGTCACCGCGATCGAGGCCCGGTCCCGGTGCGAGAGCCGGTTCCGGTGAGCGGCCCGGTCCCGGTGACCGGATCCCGTCCGCCGGGCGACCGACGATGGCGATAACGTCGCGTCGACCCGCGCCCCGCCAACCGGCGCCGCTGGACCGAGGCGCACTTGTCGCGTTGTGCCTCGGGCAGTTCCTGAGCTGGGGCGTGCTCTACTACACGCTTCCGGTCGCCGCCGACCGGATCACCGGGCAGCGGGGCTGGGCCCCGGTGGTCGTTCCCGGGGCGTACACGCTGTCGCTGGTCTGCGCGGCGGTCGCCGGTCCGCTGGTCGGGCGGTTGCTCGACGGGTACGGGCCGCGGCCCGTCATCACCGCCGGATCGATGCTCGGGGCGGCCGGTCTCGGCCTGTCCGCCGCGGCGCCGTCCGCTCCGGTGTTCGTGGCGGCCTGGCTGGTGGTCGGGCTGGGCCAGGCGGCGACGCTGTACCCGGCGGCGTTCGCCGCGGCGGCGCGGTGGTTTCCGGAACGTGGTGCCTGGGCGCTGACCGCCATCACCCTTGCCGGCGGCATCTCGTCCACCGCGTTCGCCCCGGTGACCGCCCGGCTGGTCGACGGGTACGGCTGGCGGCCGGCCTTCGCGATGCTGGCCATCGGCTACGGCTGCGCCGCGGCACCCGTCGCGGCGACGCTGCTCGCCCCCCGCTGGGACCCCCCGTGCCGCCGGGGCACGGCACGCGCGGAGTTCCTCCGTGCCGTCACCCGCAGCCGGCCCTTCGTCACCGCCCAGCTCGCCCTGGCGATCGGCGCCGCCGGACTGTACGCGGTCACCCTGAACATGATGCCGCTGCTGACCGAGGTGGGTTTCGGCTACCGGGACGCCGCGACGGTGTTCGGCCTTGTCGGTGCTGGACAGATCCTCGGCCGGTTGGCGTTCGCGCCGCTGGGCCGCCGGGGGACACCACGCCGGCGCATAGTCGTCCAGGCAGTGCTCACGGTGTCCACGTTGGCCGCCGTCGCCCTCGCCCCGGCGGCGGGCGGGCTGTTGGTGGTCAGCGCCGTGCTGGCCGGTGCGGTGCGCGGTGCGCACACACTCGCGGTCGCCACGGCCGTAGCCGACCGGTGGGGGCGTGAGTCGTACGGCTCCGTATTCGGCCGGTTCCACCTGCCGATCGCCGGTGCCATGGCGGTGAGCCCGCTGCTGGGTCAGCTTGTCGCGGCCGGGTTGGGGTCCTACCGGATGGCCGCGGGCGCCTTCGCGGTGGCCGCGCTGCTGGCCGTCGAGCTGGCCCGGCACAGCTGAGCGCCCGGCTTGGGGGGACCGGCGGCGGCCACCCAGGTGGCCGGCGGGAGGCCGTAGGCCCGCTTGAACATCCGGGTGAGATGGCTCTGGTCGGCGAAGCCCACCACCGCGGCCACCGTGGCCGGCGACCGTCCGGCGCGCAGCAACACCCGGGCCCGGTCGAGCTGCCGCATGGTGCGGAACCGGGTCGGGCTGGTGCCGAAGGCGGCACGGAACTGCCGGGCGAGGGTCCACCGGTCCAGGCCCGCCACCGCCTCGAACGCCTCGACCGGGTGTCGGACGGTCGGGTCGGTGGCGATGAGGTCGCGTACCCGGCTCAGTGCCGGCATCGCCAACGGCGGGCGGCGGACCGGCGGCGCGGCGGCGTGTCGGCGCAGCGCGTCCGCCACCGCCAGCGCGATTTCGACTCGATGGACGTCGTCCAGCGGCTCGTCGATGTCGCGCAGCCAGTCGGCCAGGCGCGGGTCCATCCGGTCTGGCCGGATCACCGGATCGGGGACGAACGGCAGCGGCGCACCGCCGAGGGCCTGCTGGATGAGGTACGGGTCGAGGTAGAGGATGCGGTAGCCGAAGCCCGCGTCGGTGCCGGCCACGCCGTCGTGCACCTCGTCGGGATGGAGCACGTGCCACTCGCCGGGCCGGCAGGCGCGGCGCTGGCCGCGGTAGCGGAACGTCTGAACGCCGTGCAGCGTCATCCCGATCGCGTACGTGTCGTGCCGGTGCGGGGCGAACCCGGCGCCACCGAGCGACGCCGCCATCCGTTCGATGCCCTCGGCGCCGGCCCCGAACCGTAGCCGGTGCCCGGTGGCGCCCGGATCGGTCGGCAGGTGCCGGTCGAGCACCTCCCGGTTGTGACCGGCGGCGCCAGGCGGTGCCGCACCGCGCCGCGCTGATCCGGGCCGCATCGCCGCAGCGTACAAGGCGGTGGGCGGATGTGGAATCCGCCCACCGCCATCGCTCGCGACCCGCGCCGGCACGCGGGATCGCGGCGTCTCGGGGGCTGCGGCGTCTCGGGGACCTTCGGGGGGCGTCAATCAGGCCGGCAGCGCGGCGGCGCGCCGGCCGGCCTCCCGGGGGTCGACCAGCTCACCGTCGAGAACGATTCCGGCCACCGCGTCCAGCGGGATCCGTTCGAAGACGGGCGCGCCGAGCCGTGCGAACGTCTCCTCCGGTACGAGTTTGAGCGACGTGGTGACGATCAGCACTGGGACCCGTTCGGTCAGTTCGCGGGTCCCGACGATGTTGAGCAGTTCCTTCGGCCCGATGGCATCGGCGCCGGCCAGGCCGATGCCTGGCCCCGGGGGCCGGCCGGTCGGAAACCGGTCGCCGAGGCGGGCCAGCACCTGGCTGACGATCGAACTGCTCGGGGCCACCTCGACCGGGCCGGGCCGGTCCCGTACCCAGTCGGTCGCTGTCGCGACGCTGCGTGCCACCGCGTCGTCGAGGTCGGTCCGGATCCGGCGCAGCGCGACCGCGGGGTCCGTCGCGCGGACCGCCTTGGCGATGTGCCACAGGGGTGCGTACCCGGTCAGCCGGGCTGTGAGGTGGTCGATCGCGGCGGCCATGGCGGCCCGGTCGTCCGCGAGTTCCAGTAGTCCGTCGATCACCATCCGGGCCACCCCGGTCGCGCCCGCGGTGGTCACGGTGAGCGCCTGTCGCAGCGGCGCGGGAAGAGTCGTTTCCACGTGGTTCGCCTGCATCTCTGTCGAAAGGGGACGCGCGGCCGTTCGCGTCGTGAGGGGCCGACGCGGAGCCGAGCTGGGGAGTATTCGGCACTGAATACGCCGGTCAGAAGGCATGTTGAGGTGAGGGATATGAATCTTCGAATGCCTTCAAAGCGGGTCAGATCGGGATGCTACCGCAGGCGTGGAAGTGCCGTCCGTCGCGACACGGACCCGCGACGGACGAGTCGGAGCGGTCGATGCGGACGGCCGGCCGGACGGGGATGGCCGGCCGGACGGGGATGATCGGATGCGCGACGGGCGGCCGGATCCGTGACGAGCGGCCCGGATGGGGGCGACGCGCGGCCGATTCGTGACAGTCTCGGTCCCGCGTGGAACCGTGCTGTAAGATCCATATGTGTCTATCTTTTACGTCGTTCGTCGGGTAGGCGCCAAGTGGCAGATGGCCGAGACACATTGATAGATGTATTTAAATTATTAAGATTATTTTGTCATCGCTCAGCCTACCCCCTGGAGCGTGCAGCATGTCCCCACGAAGGATCCTCCGCGGCCTGGTGACCCTGATGGCCATGGTGACGGTTGGCTTCGGCGCCACCGCCGTGGCCGCGGCACCCGCCGCCGCCGCACCGTCCCAACTCGCCGCGACGGTCTGTTACAACACGAGCCAGGCTGGCCCGTTCGCCAGCTACGCCAACCAGGCCGCCTCCATCTGGAACAACGCCACGAACAACGTGACCCTGTCCCAGTGCGGCTCCAACCTGCGGATCTACTACACCTACGGCGGCGGCTCGTACGCGGTCCGGTACAGCCTGGGCAACGGCTACGTGGTGATCGACTATTACCAGGCCCAGCAGTACAGCCCGCTGCGCATCATGACGCACGAGATCGGTCACATCCTCGGCCTGCCGGACAACTACAACGGCAGCTGCGCCATCCTGATGTCCGGCGGCAGCGCCGGCACCTCGTGCACCAACCCGTACCCGAGCTCGTCCGAGGCCGCTCGCGTCGACCAGCTCTTCGCCGGTCGTCTCGCCGGCACGGACCGGGTCGGCACCACGGTCTTCCAGGACAGCTGGCCGGCCATGGCGGGCGCCCTGAACTGACCCACCACCCCCGCTGATCTAAGGCAGATGGTCGTGAGCTGATCTCCAAACACGACCATCTGCCCTAGATCGCGAGGGGAGAGGGGTCAGAGGAACTGGATAGTGGCGATTTCCCAGGGGCGCAGCGTCAGGCGGACCGTTCCGTCCGCGGCGACAGGTAACGGCTCGCCGGGGCGGCCCAGCAGGTCGGCCCGGTTGGCCGCCCGCACGGGACGTCCGGCCCGCACCAGCGCGGTCGCCTCCACCGGGGTCTGGGCCACCACCCGAACCTCCAACCGGCCGTCCCGGTCCCGCACACTTGTCAACACCACCCCCGGACCCTCGACCGCCAACCCCGTGACGTCCGCCGGCAGCGGCGCGTCGCCGGCGGCCGGGCCGCTGCCGGGGAAGGTCAGCAGATCATGGCGGTACGCCTCGGCCGCGGCCGACACACCGGCGGAGTGCCAGGCGCCCCGGAACGGCAGCACGGCCAGATCCACAGTGTGCCGCCCCCGGCACTGCGCCAGCGGAGTCGGCAACTGCGGACCGGCCGGCTCGTCGCGCAACGCGTGTCTGTTCCGGGACAGCAGCCCGATCGAGCGGAGCACGGTCACCGCCAGTTCCCGCCCCTCGTCGACCACCTCGTACTCGGTGGGCTGGGTGAGCAGGACGGCGAGCGAACCGGCCGGACCTCCGGCGGCCACGAAGCCGGCTGCCGGGAATGTCGGCAGCGGCACCTCCCCGCCACCGCCCTCCGCAGTCAAACCCCGCTCCACCACGGCGAACTGGCCTTCGGCGACCGACGAGGTGGTAGCCGACGGCAGCGGCAGGTGCAGCCGGAGCCGGTGGTCGTCACAGCGGTTGTCGAGGTCGAGGGACAGCCGGACGAACGGCTCCCCGGCCCGCAACTCCACCCGGGTCGCGACGCGGATCGCCTCCCGATCGTCGGCCCGGCCGGTGTCGGCCCCGGTTGCCGCCGACCACCGCGCCGCCACCGGCCAGCGGTACTCGCGGTCCACGTCGACGACGGCCAGCAGCGGCCCGGCGTGCCGCACCCGAACGCGCACTGTCTCCGGCGCGTCGACCAGGCCGTCCGTCGCCGGCGGCGCGTAGTTGTAGCTGTCGCCAACGTCGCCGCCGTCGACCAGCCGGCCCACGCCCTCGGTCACCACACCGTCGGGCGTGGACAGCCGCAGCGTCCCGTCGTCGGCCACCGCCACCCGGATCAGCCCGTTGTCGAGGCTCCGGCGGCCGTCCACCCGGACCGGGGTCGCGACCGGGGTCGGCGCCTCGGCCGGTCCGGCCACCGGACGTACCGCGGCCAACCCGAGTGCCGGCACGTCGAGCAGTGCGGCGACGGTCAGCCGGGGCGCCGCTTCGACGCGTACCCGCCAGGTCGTCGGTCGGGCCGTGGCGGCGACGGCCGCACGGACGTCCGCCACGTCGAACGTCGGATCACCGTGCCGGGCGACGCGGAAGGTCAGCGTGGCGTCCGCCAACGACCAGGAGACGATCTCCTGGCCGTAGAGTTCCCGGCCGTGGATGCGGGCCAGCACGGTGGACAGCCGGGCCGGCTCGACCACGTCCTCGGCGATCAGGGTGGTGGCCCGGTCGAGCACCTGCGCGGCGACCGTTCGGCCGTCGGCGGTGGCCAGGGCGAGTTCGTCGGCGGCCAGCGCGAGTTGTTCGTTGGCCGGTGCCGGGTCGGTCCCGGCGGGCGTCAGCTCGGCCGCCGTCTGGTCGGCCGGCGCCTCGACATCGAGGTGGACCAGCGCCGTCCGGGGCGCCGGGGTCGGGTTGAACACCAGGTGGCCGTCGCGCGGCACACCACCGGCCAGCCGGGCGCCGACCAGGTCGCAGACGGCCCGGCCGAGCTGGTCGGCCTCGGCGAGCCGGGTCGCCACCTGCTCGGCGGTCTCGTCGCATCCGCACCCGGTCACCGAGTCGTGGCAGCTCGAGTCGATCAACCGTTGCCAGGCCATGTCCAGGAAACGGTGCGTGGACCGGTCGCCCCAGAGCGCGGCCAGCGGCTCGGCGTACCGTTCCACCCGGCGTTCGGCGCGCCCCATCGCCCGCTTGAGGTGGGGCCGGACGGAGATGACACCGGGCAGGATGTTCGCCCGGGCGTGCGAGCGCAGTTCCCCGTCGACCACCGGCAGACCGTCCACCGTGGTCGGCTGCCGCGCGAAGTACTCGGTGAGGGTGCCGAGGCGCAGCCGCAGCCCATCGACGCTGGCCAGCAGCTCGGGTGCGTCCGGTGTGGGTGCGGCGTGGTCGGCACCGTACATGGCGAGGATCGGCCCGTCCTCGTCCGGTAGCCGCCAGGCGCCGAGCCGGTCGGCCAGGTCGGCGGCCCGGCGGGGGACCAGGTCCGGATCCTCCAGCAGCGCCGCCGCGTTGCCGTAGCCGCCGGGCAGGTACTCGGTGCGGACCACCGTGCCGTCCGGCGAACGCCAGCCGAACGCGTGGGTCCGGATCCGCGCCGGTACGCCACGGAACACGCAGGCGTGCGCCAGCCCCGCACCGGCCAGCAACTGCGGCATCTGCGCGATGTGGCCGAACATGTCCGGCAGGTAGCCGACCGGCATGGTGCCGCCCAGCTTCGCGCTGCGGCTGATCCCCAGTTCCAGGTTGCGGACGATGTTCTCACCGGAACAGAGGAACTCGTCGAGCAGGATCTGCCACGGCCCGATGGCCAGCCGCCCGGCCCGGACCAGCTCGACCACCCGGTCCCGCCGCTCCGGACGCACCTCCAGGTAATCGTCGACGGCGGCGAGTTGCCCGTCGAGCGTGAACCGCTGCCGGGGATCGGCCTCCATCCGTTCGAAGACCTCGTCGAGCAGCGCGACCAACCGCAGCCGGAACCGCTGGAACGGCTCGTACCACTCCCGGTCCCAGTGGGTGTGCGGCACGACGATGATTTCGGTGGCCTCCGGCATCCGCTGTCCGCCTTCCGTTCGTTGGCCTTCGGCCGTTTGGCCTTCCGCGTTTCCGCCTCCCGCTCCGGTCAACCGCACAGCGCGAGCACCTCCATCCGGGGTGACTCCAGGACGTGGAGGCCGTCGCCGGCCGGCAGCCGGCACCGGTCGCCGCGGACCACCCGGTGGCGACCGTCCGGGCCGGCCAGCAGCGTCCCGTCGCCGTCCAGCACCAGCACCTCGGCACCGATACGGACCAGCAGCGGAGCGGCGCCCGGACGGCCGGAGCCGGCGTCCGGCGCGGCGGAGATCGCGGTACGCCCGGCGGCCAGCCCGTCCAGCACCGAACCGGTCGAGGCGTCATCGGCCAGCACCCAGGTGGTCGGGGAGCCGGGCGGCGCGTCGGCGTCGGGTCGGTGGAAGTCGCTACCGCCAATCGGAACGACGTCCGGCCGCCATGCCTGCGCCCACGACAGCGGTGCCCCCCAGGTGCGGTCCCACCAGCCGGAGTGCCACACCTCCACGAGCCGGGGTCGCCGGGTCAATGGCTGCCGCCAGGCGCAGTCGGCCGCGAGCGGATGGTTCACCGACATGAGTCCGCCGGCCCGTTCCGCCGCGGCCAGCCAGGTGTCCGCTGGCTGCCGGAAGTCCACCCAGCCCACCGGGCCGAACACGTTCGCGTGCCCCCGGTCGGTGGTGACCTCCTGGCCGGGCAGCAGCGTCATGCCGTACCGGGCGCCGGCTGCCGGCAGGTACGGGTGGTGGCTCACGGTGTTGTGGTCGGTGACGGCCAGGAAGTCCAGACCCCGACCGGCGGCCAACCCGGCCAGCTCGTCGATGGTGTACGCGCCGTCGCTGTGCACGGTGTGCGCGTGCAGGTCCCCGGCGAGCCAGCGCCGGCCGTCCACCTCCGGCAGGTCGGGCCGCGGCGGCCGGTCCGGTGCCGGTGGCGCGTCCGGCGGCTCCGGTCGGACCGGCGGGCTGCCGTGGACCGTCGCGGTCACCTCGTACGGCAGGCCGTCGGGCGGGATCCGGTGCAGCCGTAGCAGCACCTGCCACTCGCCGGGCTCCAGCTCACCGGGCAGGTACCCGGGAGTGGCCCAGTCGGCCGAGATCGTGAAGGTGTCCCGGGCACCGCCGGACCAGCCGCGGAAGCCGGCCGGTCCGACACAGCCCAGATCAAGGACGCCGGCCCCCGGGGGATAGTCCAGCCGTACGGTGAGCGCGGCCGTTCCCGCCGGGACGGTGACCGGCACCGCCCGCAGAATCGCCTCGACCCGGTCCTCCAGCGTCCACCGGCCGCGGTGCGCCGTGGTTGTTTCCCGGCGGGTGGGCCGGTCGGCTGTCGGCATCGCTCAGCTCTCCACGCCGATCGGCTGGTGCGGCACCGCGGCCGGCGCGGTGACCAGGTTCCCGTCCCGGTAGAGCAGGGTCCGGCCGGGCCGGGGGACCACCCACCCGGTGTCGCCGGGGGCGGGCTCCCCGCCCTCCGGCACGACCACCTGCAGGCTGGTCGACCGTGAGACCTCTGGGTCAGCGGCGGCCTCCCCGGCGGTGACTTCGCCGGTGGCCCCCGGGCCGGCGGTGGCCCCCGGGCCGGCGGTGGCCCCCGGGCCGGCGGTGGCCCCCGCGCCGGCGGTGGCCCCCGCGCCGGCGGTGGCCTCGCCTGCGGTGGCCTCGCCGGCGGTGGCCCCGGCCGCGGGCAGGTCCAGCGACACCAGCGACACGCTGCCCAGGTTCTCCACCACTACGACCTGTCCGCGCAGCGCCTCCGGGACCGGTTCGGCGGAGTAGTCGAGGTACTCGGGGCGTACCCCGAGGGTCACCGCCTCCTCGTCGACGACAGCGTCCCGCATGTCCGCCGGCACCGGCAGCCGGGTCCCGGCCACGACCACCTCGTCGCCACGCACCCGGCCCTCGATGAGGTTCATCGGCGTCGACCCGATGAACCCGGCGACGAACGTGTTCGCCGGCCGGCGGAAAACCTCGGTGGGGGTGCCCACCTGGCGGATCCTGCCGCCCTCCATCACCGCGATCCGGTCGGCGAGGGCGAGCGCCTCCGCCTGGTCGTGGGTGACGAAGACGGTGGTGACGCCGAGTTCCCGCTGCAACCGCTTGAGGAAGGTCCGGGCCTCCAGTCGCAGCCTGGCATCCAGGTTGGACAGCGGCTCGTCGAGCAGGAAGACCTGCGGGTGGCAGGCCATCGCCCGGGCCAACGCCACCCGCTGCTGCTGGCCGCCGGACAGTTGTGCGGGTCGGCGCTCCAGCAGCGGTGACAGGCCCAACTCGGCGGCCGTCTCGGCGGCCTTGTCCTGCCGGGTGGCTCGCTTCACCTTCTGGATCCGCAGCGGATAGGCGATGTTGTCGCGGACCGTCATGTGCGGGAACAGCGCGTAGTCCTGGAATACCATCGCGACGTCCCGCTTGCCGGGCGGCAGGGCGGTGACGTCCCGGTCGCCGATGCGTACCGTGCCGCCGGAGGCCACCTCCAGCCCGGCGATCGTCCGCAGCAGGGTGGTCTTGCCGCAGCCGGAGGGCCCGAGCAGGGCGAAGAACTCACCGTCGGCGATCTCCAGGTCGAGCGCGTCCAGGGCGCGGACCCCACCGGGATAGACCTTTGTCAGTTCGCGCATGGTGATGGCGGACATCAGCGCTTGATCCCTCCGTGGAAGCGGAATCCGTACCGGCTGCTGACGAAGACGAACATGAGCGCCACCGGCAGCGAGTAGAGCAGCGAGAAGGTGGACAGCAGCGCCAGATCGGCCTGGCCGCCCTCGGTGTAGAGGGTGTACATGATGACGGCGGCGGGTGCCTTGTCCGGCCCGCGCAGCAGCAGGAACGGGACGAGGAAGTTGCCCCACACGTTCGCCACCGCCCACACGGCCACGGTGGCCAGTCCCGGCCGGACCACCGGCACCACGATGTGCCGCATGATCTGCAACGGGCTCGCGCCGAAGACCCGCGCCGACTCCTCGTACGAGGTGGGCGTCGAGTCCATGAAGTCCTTGAGGATGAAGATCGCCGCCGGCAGCAACCCGCCGGACATGATCAGGATGACGCCGAGCCGGGAGTCGATCAGGTTGAGCCGGAACGCCAGCTCGAACAGCGGCACCATTGTCGCGGTGCCGGTCACGATCGAGGAGAGCAGCAGCAGCCCGTACAGCAGCCCGTCGCGGCCCGGCACCCGCACCCGGCTCAACGCGTACGCCGCCAGCGCGGCGAACGTCACGACCAGCACCGCCGTGCCGGCCGCCAGGTACACCGAGTTGACAAGCGAGGTCAGGGCGTACGGGTTGTCCAGCAGGGCGCGGAAGTTGTCGAGGGTGAACTGTGGCAGCGACGCGTTGATGGTGGGTGTCCGGTCGAACGGCGCGGTCGCCAGCCACAGCAGCGGCAGCGCGAAGAACGCCAGCACCAGGGAGAGGAAGGTGTAGCGCCCGATCCACGCCAGCACCTCGCGCGGGGCCATCAGACCACCTCCCGGCTCATGTCGCCTCCCGGCCCGCTCATGTCGCCTCCTTGCGGCGGCCCAGCATCCGCAGGTAGACCAGCGCGATGACCAGGTTGATCAACAGCATGAGGAACGAGATCGCGGCACCGACGCCCAGCTCACCGCCGGAGAGCGCCACCTTGTACACGTACACCGGGAGAATCTCCGACCGGTTCTCCGGACCGCCCGCGGTGATCAGGAACGGCGCGAAGTCGTTGAACGTCCACAGGCTGATCAGCAGCAGGTTGGTCAGGATGTGGCCGCGGATGCGTGGGAAGATCACGTCGCGCAACTGCTGCCAGGGCGAGGCACCAGCCAGCCGGGCGGTCTCCAGGTGCGACGGCGGGACGTTCTCCAGCGCCGCGGCGTAGAGCATCATCGAGAACGCGGTGCCGCGCCAGGTGTTGAAGATGATGATCGACAGCATCGGATGGTCGAGCAGCCAGGCCGTGCCCGGGATGCCGAGCAGCGTGTTCAGCGTGCCGGCGTCCCGGTCGAGCAGCGCGATCCACAGGAAGGCCACCACCGAGCTGGGCAGGATCCAGGCCAGCAGGACGAACCACTCCACCGCCCGGCGCATCGGACCGCGCCGGTTGTGCAGCGCGTAGGCGATGGCGAAGCCGAGCACCGCCTGGCCTATCACCGCGGAGCCCAGGACGAACTGCAGGGTGAGCACCAGCGAGCTGCGGAACCGCTCGTCGCCGAGGGCGTTGAGGTAGTTGTCCAGCCCGACGATCTCCGGGTTGGCGGCGGCCAGGCCGGTGAGGCGGTAGTTCGTGATGCCGAGATAGATGGTCCAGACGGCCGGCACCACCAGGAAGAGCACGATCAGGACGAGGCCCGGCACCAGGAACCCGGCGGCACGGCCGCGACCCAGCCCGGCGGCGTCGGGGGCCGGCGGGGCGCCCGTCACCGGACGCCCCGCCACCTCCGTCTCGTCAGGACGAGACCTTGTCCGCACCACCGACGATCCCTTCGACCTTCTTCTGGTACGCCGTCGCGGCCTCGTCCGGGCCGGTGCCGCCGGCGGCGGCCGCGGTCGCCTCCTGCAACGCCACCGACACCTGCGGGTAGACCGCCAGCGGCGGCCGGTACGCGGTGACCGGCAGCACCTTCTCGGCGACGTAGTTCAGCATCGGGTCACCGGCCAGGACCTCCTTGTTGACGTCCATCCGGGCGGTGATCCGAGCCGCGCCGGCCAGCTGCGCCTTGGTCGCCTCGGCCGAGTGCATGAACGCCAGCAGCTCGAACGCCTGCGACGGGTACTTCGAGTTCGGGTTGAGCACCCGGACCCCGCCGCCGGACATGCTCACGAAGTCCTGCCCCTTGATGCCGGCCCCCGGCTGCTTGGCCGGGATCATCGCGTACCCGACGGTGGTGTCCCGGTCGGCCATCTTGGCGATGCCGTCCTCCGGATTGACCACGGCGCGCCAGAAGTAGTCACCCTCCGCCAGGATGCCGATCTTGCCGGCGGCGAACTCGGCGAACGACTTGTCGCGTCCCTTGGCCTCCTGCTGGAGCTTCGGGTCGCCGAGGCCACCGGTGTAGATCTTGTTGTAGAGGTCGAGCACGTCCTTGACCGGCTGGCTGGCGCCGGCCCACTTACCGTCGGCGTAGATCTCGCCGCCGGCGCCGGCCAGCAGCGGCAGGGCACCCTGCATCGAGGTTGCCTCACCCATCGCGGTGCCCGCGTTGAGTTGGATCGGCGTCACGCCGGGCAGCGACTTGAGCTTGGTGCCGGCGTCGAGGATCTCCTGCCAACTCGTCGGCTGCCAGTCGGCGGGCAGGCCGGCCTGAGCGAACAGCTTCTTGTTGTAGAACAGGACCCGGCCGTCGGTGCCCTGCGGGATGGCGTACCGCTTGTCCTCGAAGGTGCCGAGGCCCTGCACCGACTCGGGGATCTGCGACCAGCCCTCCCACTTGTCGGCCTGGTCACCGGCCACCTCGGACAGCGGCTTGAGATATCCGGCCTGGACGAACTCGCCGACCCAGATGCCGTCCAGCGACATCACGTCGGCGCCACCCTTCGATCGCAGGTCCAGCGCCAACTTGGTCTTGTACTGCTCGTCGTCGACGCCGCTGGGCACGAAGGTCACCTTGGCGGTGACCCCCTTCGCCTTCTGGGCCTCGACGAACTTGGGAATCACCCAGTTCTCGATCCACTCGGCACCGGCGGCGTTCTTACCGCCGGCGATCGCGTTGTCGGCGATGGTGAGGGTGATGTTCTTGGCGTCCTTGCCCGCCGGCTCGTCCGAGCCGCCGCAGGCGGTGGCGGTGAGCGCGACGGCGGTGAGTGCGGCGAGCACACCGGCGGCGCGTCTCGACTTGGCTGACATGGGCTGCTTCCCTTCGCAAGGAGCGACTTCGAAGAGACTCGCGCGTCGCCCGCCGGGGAGATCGGCGGCCGTACGTATTGGACACAATGTCATGACAGCCTGATGACGTAAATACCTGTCAGGTGGTCGAGCGTGAAACAGGCGGTGCCCGACGGGCGGTTCTGCGCCGGTCACCGGTCACCGGTCACCGCTCCGCGACAGTCACCTCCAGCGAGTACCGCGCCGCCCGGTAGATGTGCGCCCCGTGCTCGACGTTGCGCCCCTGGTCGTCGTACGCGGTCCGGACCATGGTCAGCAGGGGAGCACCGCGCCGCTCACCCAGCACCCTCGCCTCGGCGAGGGAGGCGGATCGCGCCCCGATGCGCTGCCGTGCCCCGCGCACCCGCGCGCCACCGGCGCGCAGGATCGCGTACAGGCCGTTGTTCTGGAGCGCTGCCACGCTCAGCCGCACGACGGCGGGTGGGATCCAGTTCTCCAGCACCGCGAGGGGCTCTCCGTCGGCGAACCGCAGCCGGCGCAGGTGTTGCACCTCCGCGCCCGCGGTGAGGCCGAGCGCACCGGCCACCTCCGGTGGGCAACCGACCGATGTCAGCTCGAGCACCGAGGTGGCCGGCTGCCGGCCGGCGCGGAGCAGGTCGTCGTGCAGGCTGGTCAGCTCGACCGCGCGCCGGATCTCGCCGCGCACCACCTGCGTGCCGACCCCGCGGCGGCGGACGATAAGTCCCTTGTCGACCAGGTGCTGGATCGCCTGCCGCACCGTCGGACGGGACAGGCCCAACCGGTCGGCGAGTCGCAACTCGCTGTCCAGCCGGTCGCCCGGGGCCAGCTCCCCGCGCTGGATCGCGGCCGCGAACTGCTCCGCGACCTGGAAGTACAGCGGGACCGGGCTGCTCCGGTCGACCGCGATGTCGGGACCGGTCACGAAACCTCCTCGGCGGCGGACACGCTCGCGGGCGGGGAACGTAGCCGACACTGTACCGAAGTGACTACTGTGTGCGGCACGGTTGTCAGGACAACGTGTTGACACGACTCACTGCCCTTGTTACGAATAGGCTTCGCCGTTGTCGCCGCCGTCGGTGGCCGGCCAGCCTTCGGAACACCCGCAACGCTCCAGCGCCGGGAGGAGTGGCTCCGGGATGATGGACTACCACGCGCTCACCCGCACCCGCGCCGACCGACCACAGGCGATAGCCGAGGCCGCCGCTGCCCGGATCCGCCGGCCGTGGCCGGACCACGGGCGGCCGTTGTTCCTCGTCGCCGCCGACCATCCGGCCCGCGGGTCCCTCGGCGTGCGGGACCGCCCGATGGCCATGGCGGGTCGAGCCGATCTGCTGGACCGGCTCCGCGTGGCGCTGGCCCGTCCCGGTGTGGACGGGGTGCTCGGCACCCCGGACATCCTGGAGGACCTGCTGCTGCTCGACGCCCTGGAGGACCGGCTGGCCATCGGCTCGATGAACCGGGGCGGCCTGGCCGGCACCGCGTTCGAGCTGGACGACCGGTTCACCGCCTACGACGCCGCCACCATCGCAGCCATGCGGTTCGACGGTGGCAAGATGTTGTGCCGGATCGATCCCGACGACCGGGACACCGCCGCGACCCTCCAGGCGTGCGCCCACGCGGTAAGCACGCTCGCGGCCCACCGGACCGTCGCCCTGGTGGAGCCGCTCTGGGTCAGCCGCGTCGACGGGCGGGTCCAGGTCGACCCGCGACCGGAGGCCGTCGTCAGGGGTGTCAGCATCGGCCAGGCGCTCGGCACCACCAGCGCGTACACCTGGTTGAAGCTGCCGGCGATCGACGACATGGACCGGGTGATGGCCGCGACCACGCTGCCGGTGCTGCTGCTCGGCGGCGACCCCGTCGAGCGGCCGGACGCCGTCTACGCGCGGTGGGAGCGGGCGTTGCGGCTGCCCGGCGTGCGGGGCCTCGTCGTCGGCCGGGCGCTGCTCTACCCGCCCGACGACGACGTGGCAGCCGCCGTCGACCGTGCGGCGGCGCTGCTGCCCGCGGCAACGTGAGATCGGTGCGGCGCCGAGCGGCGCCGAGCGGACCGGGCCGGACCGGACACCTCAGCATCGTCGGCGGTAGGAGTTGCGTCGAGGCCGTCGCCCTGGATCGATCCAGGGTGGGGGAATGAACGTCGGGTGACCGCCGGGAACGGGCCGGACCTGCCAGCCCTCGTGGTGGACGGCTCGGTGGTGGTCTCCGCAGAGCAGCACCCCGTTGTCGACACTCGTGTCGCCGCCATCGGACCAGGCGCGTGTCCGTCAGCCGGCCCGTACGGTGTTGCTCGCCCAGATCGCCGTGGCATCGCTGACGCGATAGAGCACCAGGTTGCCGTCGTGCTGCATGATCAGCCGTGCCGGGCCCTTGCCCGCCGTGCCAGTCGACCAGGCGATGGTGCCGTCGGCCCGGCGCAGGACGAGATTCCCGTCGGGTTGGTTTTCCAGCGCCACGCCGTCCCGGGTCCCGGTCGCCCAGTACGCCGGGCCGTACCGCTCGTGGAGCACCAGGTTGCCGTCACCCTGCAACCAGAGCTGGTAGCGCGGCTCGTGGCCGACGGGGGAGAGCAGGGCGGCCCACCGGCGCATGGTCTGGCCGCTTTCCAGGACCGGCCGCCACCCGTCGGTAAGCGCGTCGCGCAGGTCCGAGAACAGGATGTCCTTCTCGGTGAAGTCCCGAGTGACCACGCCGAAGTTGCACTCCGGGTCGGCCGCCGTGGTGCAGGCGTCCCGATACGAGTACAGGAACAGCGGACCGGTGTAGCTCAGCGACCGCCACATGCTCACCGCCTGCACCAGATGGTCGCGCACGGTGGCCCGGGGGATCGGTGCGCCGCCCGAGGTCGGGTAACCCAGCTCGGTGCCCCAGATCTTCTTCGCCCCGTCGCCCCGCTTCACCATGATCGAGCGCAGGTACGCCAACTCGCCGCAGGCCGGTGACTCGCCGGGCGGACCGAACATGTTCCACCACCGGGTCTGACACTCGGGGCGGGCCGGCCCGTACCCCGAGTTCCACGCCGGGTACGGGTGATGCGCGACGGCGTCGAAGGAGGTGCCGTAGCCATTGGCGTACGCCCAGTCCAGCCAGCCGCCGGACTCGTTCGGGTTACTGGTCGCGGTGGCCGGAGTGCCACTGCCGGACGCGCCGGCCAGCACGACGCACGAGGCGCAGGCCGCGTGGATCCGCTGGTGTGCGAGCCGGACCAGTTGCCAGTACCGCAACCGCCGGTCACCCGCGTAGTTGCCGAATCCGGGATGGTCACCGACGGCCGCGTTGTTCGGCTCGTTCCAAACCTCGTAGGCGGAGATCTGGCCGGCGTACCGCCGGACGGTCCGGTCCACGATGGATACCCAGTCACTGTCGTTGGTGGGGAACCACTTGTCGTTCGCGTGTCCGCCGTTGGCCCAGGGCGGTGCGTAGGCCAGCACGAGGAGGATCCGGATGCCCCGGCTGCTCGCCGCCGCAACGATGGCGTCCAGCCGGTCCCAGCGCGGCGCGCAGGTCCGGCAGTCCTGAACGTACCACCAGTCCAGGTCCACCCGCAGCAGCGGCGACCCGCCGGGCAGGTAGGCCGCCACGCCGTCGAGCCGGCGGGCGAGGGTCGCGTCGTGTAGCCCGGACCCCTCGGCGAAACCCACGTCGTACGACGTGTACCCGGCGCCGGCCGTGGCCGGGTGGGTGCGAGCGACTGGTGCGGTGGGTGCCGATGCCGACGCCGATGCCGACGCGGTCGCTATCGCCAGCAGCACCAGCGCCAGGCAGATGGCCCGGTAGGAAGATTTCCACACGGCGGTCAGCCGGGAGCCGCGTACGTGTGCGTAGGGGAGCGACATCCGGTATTCCTACCATGATCGGATTCCTGGCGACGGCATCCGCTCCCGCCGATCACGATCGTCCACCCTCGACAAGCGCCGCGCCCCGTGCAATCGTCGGAGATCTATGATCGCGGGCAGGGCGGAGGCGACCGTGCGAGTCGACGAGACAACCGGAGCGAACCCCCCGTACCCCCGGCGCCGGTGCCTCCGGGGACTGGCCCTGGCAGTCGTGATCCCGCTGCTGGTGGTGCCGGTGGGCGCCGCTGGGCCGGCGAGCGCCACCGACGGCGAGCGGCTGCGGATCGAGGTGCTGTCCAGCCGTCCCGACCAGGTGACCGGTGACGACGCGCTGATCCGGGTGCGGTTCGGCCCGCGGGTGCGACCCCGCGATGTCCGGATCACGGTCAACGGTACGGACGTCACGGCAGCCCTGCCGGTCGATCCGGACGGCCGGTCGCGTACGGGACGCGTCGCTCGCCTGTCCGACGGACCCAACACGGTACGGGCGACCGCGCGCTTCGCCGACGCCCGGCTGCGGCTGGTCAACCACGGCGACAGTCCGGTCTTCTCCGGCCCTCGGCAGTACCCGTTCCTGTGCCGCACCGAGTCGGCCGGCCTGGGCCAGCCGCTGGTGGACAACCAGGACCGGCAGGGCATGCGGGTGTTCGCGACGAACCCCGACGGGACGAAGACCGATCGGGTGGTCGGCTGGAGCCGGGACTGCGCGGCGCCCACCGTGGTGGATTACCTCTACCGCGCGGCGGACAACACGTTCAAGCCGCTGCCCGCCGACGGTAGCCGACCGGCGGACCTGACCACCACGACCATCATCGACGGTCGCACCGTCGACTACGTGGTCCGCCGGGAACGCGGCACCATCAACCGGTTCATCTACAGCATCGCCATGCTGGCGCCGCTGGCCGAGGTGGCGACCGGGCGTGCCGGCACCGGGCCGGACGACTCGGCCTGGAACGGGCGGGTCGTCTTCCGGTTCGACGGCGGCGTCGCGATCGGCCACGACCAGGGTTCGCTGCCCGGCGGCGCGCTCTACCACGACGGGTTGGCCCGCGGGTACGCCGTCCTGTACTCCACCGGCACCCGGACCGCGACCCACTACAACCTGGTGCTCGGCGGCGAGACCGCGTTGATGGTCAAGGAACACTTCATCGAGACGCACGGGGTGCCGCGCTACACGGTCGGCGTGGGCGGCTCGGGCGGCGGCATCCAGCAGTACGTCTACGGCCAGAACCACGGCAACCGGGTCATCGACGCGGCGATCCCGCAGTACTCGTACCCGGACATGGTCACCCAGACGATCCACGTCGGGGACTGCGAGCTGCTCGAGTACTACATGGACGTGACCGACGCGGCGAACCCGAAGTGGCGGGACTGGACCAACCGGACCCGGTTGATCGGTATGCACGGCAGCAACACGGTGCCCAACCCGTACCGGGGCGGCCAGCCGGGGTCGGACGAGTGCGTCGAGGGGTGGCGAGGGCTCACCCCGCTGGCCATGAACCCGACCTTCCAGGTGCCGCACCCGCTGTGGGAACTGATGGATCCGCCGGGCGTGATGACGACCGTGAGATGGACCCACTGGGACGACCTGCGCACGGTCTACGGTGTCGGTCCGGACGGCTACGCGCGGTCCGCGTGGGACAACGTCGGTGTCCAGTACGGGTTGGCCGCGCTGCGTGACGGTTATCTCACCCCCGCCGAGTTCCTCGACGTGAACGCGCGGGTCGGCAGTTGGCGGCCGTCCGCGCAGATGGTGCCGGAGGGCTGCCCGTTCGTCCGGGACGCCTGTGCCGATCCGGCGCAGTTCGACCCGTGGAGCGCCCGCAACATGCGGTTGTCGCCGGACGACGGCGTCACGCCGGCACCGCGTACCACGGGCGACCGGTGGGCCATGGCGGCGGCGTACCGGTCGGGGATCGTGTTCCGGGGCGACATCGATCTTCCGATCATCGACTGGCGGCACTACCTCGAAGAGGAACTGGACATGCACAACACCCACCAGTCCTTCGCCAGCCGGCAGCGAATGCTCAACCACGACCGCGACGCCGCCAACCAGGTCATCTGGTTCACCGACGCCCGGCCGTCCGAACAGTTCGACCAGACGCCGGAGGCGCTGGCCGTGATGGACCAGTGGATGACAAACATCCACGCCCGACCGTGGCGCGGCGTGGCCGGCAACAAGCCGCCGCTGGCCACCGACCGCTGCTTCACCACGACCGGCGACCAGATCGCCGCCGGGCCCCAGGTGTGGGACGGCATCCTGAACGACGCGCCGCCCGGTGCCTGCACCGAGCGTTTCCCGGTGTACGGCACGTCCCGGACGGTGGCCGGTGGACCGATCGAGGGCGGGGTGTTCGCCTGTCAGCGGCAGAGCGTGGCGGCGGCGATCGCCCGTGGCGTGTACGGCCAGTGGCGACCCACCCCCGCCGAACGGGACCGGCTGGAGCAGATCTTCCCCACCGGCGTCTGCGACTATCGGAAGCCCGACCTCGGAGTGCCGCGCCGGTAGCGGGCCACCGGACAATCCGTGGATCGCGCCGCCGCGACGAGCCACACAGGTGAGACCCCGGCCGCCGCACCGTGAGAGCGTACTCTGCTCGACGGGGCCACCGCCCTCCTGCTCGGCGCACCGGCGACGGCCGGCGCGGCCCCGCCGGCGGTCCGCCCCGACGCCGCGAGCCTGCTCGCCGCCGTCCGCACCCCCGGAACCGCGTGGGGCGTCGACGCGGCCACCGGCCGGATGGCCCTGACCGTCGACGACACCGTGACCGCCCGGGAGGCGGCGGCGCTGGGCGCGCCGGCCGACGCGTGGGGTCCGCCGAGCGCGGCTCCCAACCCGCGGGCGTACGTCGTCGGGCGTACCGGGAAAGCCGCCTGCCGCCGGACGTCCCGCGCCGCCACCCGGCCGAGGCTGGGGACATGACCACAACGACGATCGCGTACCCACGGACAAGGGCCCGGCGGCTTGGCGGCCGGACCCGCAAGACGGTGCTGCTGACCCACATCCTCGCGGCCGGCGTCTGGCTCGGCCTGGACGCCGCGATGGCGGTGCTGGTCTTCACGGCGGTCGGCACCGACGACCAGGGCACCCGCGGATTCGCGTTGCAGGCACTGGAACTGGTGACCGTCTGGCCGATGTTCGTCGCCGGGGCACTGTCCCTGGCCACCGGTATCCTGCTGGGGTTGGGCGGCAAGTACGGCCTGGTGCGCTACTGGTGGGTGCTGGTCAAGCTGGTACTGAACATCGTGCTGTGCCTGCTCGTCCTGTTCGCGTTGCGCACCGGCGTCGCGGAGGCGGCGGCCACCGGCCGGGCCCTGGCGGCCGGCGCCGGGATCACCTGGACGCCGGGCGACATCGTGTTCCCGCCGATCGTGTCACCGGCGGCGCTGCTTGTCGCGTACGTCTTGTCGGTGTTCAAGCCGTGGGGCCGGGTCATGCCTCCGGCAGCAGCACACCGAAGCCCCGGCGGGCCAGCCGCAGCAGCACCTGCCCGGGGGCGGTCAGCTCGGTGAGTTTCGCCGTGGCGGCGGCGTCCAGGTGACGCAACGCCGCCGCGTACCGTCCTGGACCATCCCGGCGGGCCCGGTCCAGGACGTCAACGTTGCGCCACACCTTCGCCCGTGCCTCGGTGAGCAGCCGGGCTGTCGCCAGCCGGTTCAGCGGCGCCAGTGACCGATCCGTGACCGTGACCCGGCCGGTCCCGCTCAGCCGCACCTGCTCATCGGTGATCCGGCGCAGCAGCACGGCGTCCACCCGGGTGTGGTCCTCGCGCCGGGTGCGGCGGACCTCCGGGTCGGCGAACTCCGCCGGACTGATCACGGCGATCAGCGACTGCGGCAGGTCGTAGTTGATGTGGGCGTTCATGCCCAACAGCACGTGTCGCAGCGGCGGCAGGTCGGGTCGTTGCCGGGCGGTGTCGAAGGCGACCCGCCACGGGCCCGGCACCGGTGTGCCGCGCTGGTCGGCGACGAACGCGGTCAGGTACAACTCCGCGAACTCGACGTTCCACCGACGCAACCAGGCGCTGTCGGCGAACCGACCCCGGTCGATCTCGTCGACCACCGCCCGGGTGGTCCGCAGGTACGTCTCGTGGAAGAACCGCCGTGCGTCGCCCGTGTCCAGCTCGTTGAGACCCGCTTCCATCCGGGCGACGATCCGCGCGATGCCGTCGTGCATCGCCCGATGGTACGGCGTCCCGGCGGCCGGGCAGCGAAGTCGGCACGCGAGGTAGCGGTTGCGCGGAGCGCTCGTCCGAAGGCGGCCGGGCAACGCGGCGTCGGCGTCGTTCACGATGCAGACAGGCGCACGAAGATCGGCGGACACGGCCTCGCCGCTCGGCCTTCCTACCGTGCTGGTCAACGAGGCCGTCATCCGGGACCTGGTCCGACGGGGCTACCTCGTGCGGACCCGGTCGGATGAGCCCCTTCGCACGGTCAAGGAGAAGGAGTTCAGTCGGGTGGAGATCGCCCTCCGCGGTGGCGCACAGATGATCACGACAGATTTTCCGACGGTCGGGATGGCCGCGCGATACGACAGTGACTTCGTCGCCGAGTTGCCGGGGGGTGTGGCGGTGCGGTGCAACCCGGTCTCCGCGCCATCGCACTGTCGTGACGGCAAGCTGGAGCGTTAAGCGGGACGGGGTGGGATCAGGCGGTGGGCAACGCCGCCTGATCGAACCCATCGAGGAAGCTCGCCAGCACCTCGCTGTGGGTGGAGAAGGCCAGCTCGACGGGCTCGGTCAGCACCAGCCACTCGGTCGCCTCCGCGGTCGGCGCTGACGGCGGCAGGTCGGCCATCCGCCGAGCCGGCAGCACGCCGAAGATGTTCACGGTCGCGCCGCTCGGGGCGCTGTGCGCGGCGAAGAGGCGCACCGCCGACGCGTCCGCCGCCAGTCCGGTTTCCTCCCACAGTTCGCGGACCAGCGCGGAACGCCAGTCCTCGCCGTGCTCGATGTAGCCGCCCGGCAGTGCCAGCATGCCCCGGGCGGGCTCGATGTCGCGGCGGACGACCACCACGCCGAGACCGGTATCGGTCCGCACCGGGAGGATCGCCACCGCGACCGGGAGCGGGTTGCGCCAGGAGGTCTCGCCGCAGCCCGCACAGACCCGGGGCCAGGCCGCGCCGGCGAGATAGGCGGTGCCACAGTACGAGCAGTGCGCGTGCAGAGTGCCTGTCACGCCGCCCGACGATACCCCGCTGAACCGGGTTCGTCCGCCTCGGTGTGACTTCGCCGATCACCCGTGCCAAATACCCCTCCCGGGTATATGGTGTCCGGCGGAGGTGGATGGCATGACACCGGAACACAACAGCCACACCGGGCACGACAAGCACGCCGGGCACGATCCGGAGATCTTCCGCCGCAAGTTCTGGCTCAGCCTGGCGCTCACCGTGCCGATCGTGGTGACCAGCCACATGGTGATGGACTGGTTCGGCTACCGGCTCGACTTCCCCGGCATGGTGTGGGTCGGGCCGGTGCTCGGCACGGTGGTGTTCGCCTACGGCGGTTGGCCCTTCCTGACCGGCGCGGTCCGCGAGGTGCGTGACCGGGCCCCCGGCATGATGCTGCTGATCGCGATGGCCATCACGGTCGCCTACCTCGCCTCGCTGGCCACCAGCCTGCGGGTGTTCGACCTGGACTTCTGGTGGGAACTGGCCGCGCTGGTGACCATCATGCTGCTCGGCCACTGGCAGGAAATGAAGGCCATCGGGCAGGCCCGCGGCGCCCTCGCCGCGTTGGCCGCGCTCCTTCCCGACGACGCCGAACGGATCAGTTCCGGCGGGCCGCCGGAGCGGGTGGCCGTCGCCGACCTGCGGGTCGGCGACACCGTGCTGGTGCGGCCCGGCGGCCGGGTGCCCGCCGACGGTCGCGTCGTGGACGGCACCGCCGAACTGGACGAGTCCATGATTACCGGCGAGTCCCGGCCGGTGTCCCGCGGCGTCGACGACCGGGTGGTGGCCGGCACGGTGGCCACCGACTCCGCGATCCGGGTACGCGTCGACGCCGTGGGGGCGGACACCGCGCTCGCCGGCATCCAGCGACTCGTCGCGCAGGCACAGGCCGCCGGGGGACGGGCCCAGGTGCTGGCCGACCGGTTCGCCGCGGTGCTGTTCTACGTGGCCATGGCGGCCGCCGTGGCGAGCCTCGCCGTCTGGTCCGCGATCGGCGACGTCGACGAGGCCGTGGTACGCACCATCACCGTCCTGGTGATCTCCTGCCCGCACGCCCTCGGGCTGGCGATCCCACTGGTCATCGCGCTCTCCACCAGCGTCGCCGCGAAGTCCGGAATCCTGGTCAAGGACCGCCTGGCGCTGGAGCGGATGCGCACCGTCGACGCCGTGCTGTTCGACAAGACCGGCACCCTGACCCGGGGCACACACACCGTGGTGGGGGTCGCCGCCAGCACCGGCACCGATCCGGACGAGGTGTTGCGGCTGGCCGCCGGCGTCGAGGCGGACAGCGAACACCCGCTCGCCCGCGCCATCGTCGCCGCCGCCGAGCGGGTGGGCCCGGCGACGGGGACCGGGTTCCGGTCGCTGCCGGGGCGCGGGGTGCGCGCCACCGTCGACGAGACGGCGTACGCGGTGGGTGGCCCGGCGCTGTTGCGGGAGTTGGACGCTTCGGTCCCGGACGACCTCCGGGACGCCGAGACCGAGTGGTCCGCACGCGGCGCGGCCGTGCTCTACCTCGTTCGGCTCGACGGCACCCCGACGGCGCTGGGCGCGGTCGGCCTTGCCGACGAGGTACGCCCGGAGGCCCGTCAGGCCGTCGCCGAACTGCGCGACCTCGGGGTTCGCACCATCGCGATGGTCACCGGCGATGCCCGGTCGGTGGCCGAATCGGTCGCCGCCGACCTGGGATTCCGGCGTGGCGTGGACGAGGTCTTCGCCGAGGTGTTGCCGGCCGACAAGGACGACATCGTCACCGACCTGCGGTCCCGTGGTCATATCGTGGCCATGGTCGGTGACGGGGTCAACGACGCGCCGGCTCTGGCCCGGGCCGACGTGGGCATCGCCATCGGCGCCGGCACCGACGTGGCGATCGAGTCGGCCGGTGTGGTGCTGGCCTCCTCCGATCCGCGTGGCGTCAGCGCCACCGCCCGGCTGTCCCGCGCCGCGTACCGGAAGATGGTCCAGAACCTGGCCTGGGCCGCCGGCTACAACGTCGTCGCGATCCCGTCCGCCGCCGGCGTGTTCGCCTTTGCCGGTTTCGCGTTGAGCCCGGCCGCCGCCGCGGTGCTCATGTCGGCGTCCACCATCGTGGTCGCGCTCAACGCGCAGACCCTGCGCCGGGTCCGGCTGACCCCGCGCTCCGACTGAAGCCGGCACCCGCCGCCCGGCTGAGCGGAAATCGTTCGACCGGGCGTGCAACCGATCCACCTCCCGACGCGCACCCTTGTGCGGGAGGAACCGAATGCCACGTGACGAGGCCGGGGACCGGCGCCAGTTCAGCGAGTACGTCGCCGCCCGGCGGGACATTGTCCGCCGGGCGGCGTACCTGATGTGCGGGGACTGGCACTGGGCCGACGACCTGACCCAGTCGGCGTTCATCCGGCTGGCCGCGTCCTGGCACCGGGTGCGGGACCCGCAGGCGCTGGACGCCTACGTGCGGACCTGCCTGGTCCGGGCGTACCTCGCGGAGACCCGCCGGGTGTGGCGGCGGCGAGAACGGTCGTACGCCGATCCGCCGGACACCGACGACGGGCAGGACAGCGCCGAGGCCGTCACCCGCCGACTCGCCTTCGCCCGGGCCCTCGCCCACCTGCCGCCACGCCAGCGGGTGACCCTGATCTGCCGGTTCTACCAGGGACTGGACGTGGCGGAGACGGCGGCGACACTGCGTTGCTCGGAGGGCACCGTGAAGAGCCAGACGGCCCGGGGACTGGCCGCACTCAAGCGGGTGTTGGGCGAACTCGACGTCATCCGGCCGGAACTGGCCCGCACGACATCGGCGGCCGCCTGCGCTGGGGAGGCGTCATGACGCAGCTACGGGACCTCCTCGAGGACCTGGTACGGGAGCCGGGACCGGTTCACGGGGTGGAGGCCGAGGACCTGTACGCGGCCGGTCGCCGCCGGCATCGGCACCAGCGGACCGTGACAGCGGCGGTCGCGGTTGCCGTCACGGTCGCCGTGACCGCCACCGCGGCGGCGCGGTGGGACGGCGGCCGGAACCCCGAGAACCCGGCACCGCCGGCCGGCGACGCCACCGTGTCACCGGACATCCCGGTCGGTCCCCGTGAGGACCTGCAGGGCATCATCGGCGTCGACGGCACCCGCCTGTACGGGTGGCGGCTGCACTGCCCCGCGCCCCCCTGTGACAAGCGGTGGATGCGGGTCGTCGGCTCCGATGACGGGGGACGGACCTGGACCGAACGGGGGCGCCCCGCCCCGGTCGCCAGGCTCGCGGTCCTCGACCGGGACACCCTGCTCGCCGCCCCGGCCGACGCGGATTCCCACACCTCCCTGCTGACGAGCGTCGACGGGGGACGGTCATGGGAACCGGTGCCGGTCCGGCCGGCGGTACGGGAGGTGCCGGCCGGAGCCGCGGTGACGTGCCTGGCGAACACCGGCACCGGCACCGGCACCTGCCGCCTGGCAGCCGTCGGTCCGGCCGCGGGCGGGCTGGCCGCACTGGCCACGGCACCTCCGCTGAAGCTGACCACGAACGGGCTGGCCGTGTCCTTCCCGGACGCCGAGGACGGCTTCCTGCGGGTCAGTGGTGCCGACCCGGGGTCGGGCCGGCCGGCGGTGGCGGTCAGCGCCGACCGGGGCCGCACCTGGTCCACCCGCGTCTTCACCGAACCGGCCGACTGCCTGCCCGGCGGGTGCGACTGGCGGTCGATGGCCACCGGCAGCGGCTCGACCGGCTACCTCGTCATCGATACCCTGGCGCGCCAGCGGCCAGTCGTCTACCGCGCCGAACCCGGCGACAACTGGCGACGGCTGGACACCGACGCCATCCCGCTCGGCGAGTCCGGTGGCGCCGATCCCGGTTGGATGACCGCTGAGGGAAGGCATGTCTGGTGCGAGCAGGCCCCGGTGCCGGCTGGCGACGGCGACGGGTGCCGGTTCTGGGCCGTCGGCCCCGGCGAACGGCGGTACCGGCAGGCGTCACCGCCGGGGTTGCCGGGCCGGGCCAATCCCGTGCGTCGGGGAGTCGACGGCTCGTACCACACCACCGACCGGCGGACCGGTCTGTCGTACACGTCCGCTGACGGCTGGACCTGGACCCCGGCACCGGCCCGGTAATCGCTACCCGACACCAACGAAAGGGACCGCCAACCCCGCCAGTTCCTCGCCGAGTCGCTGCTGCTGTCGGCCCTCGGCGAGCTGGTGGCGCCGTGCTTGGCGTCGCGGTCACCGCGCTGTACGCGTACACGCGGGGATGGTCGACCGTGGTCCCGCCCTGGGCGACCGGTGGAGGGCTGGCCGCCACCCTGCTCATCGGCGCGATCGCCGGGCTGTACCCGGCCCTGCGGGCGAGCCGGCTTCCGCCGACCACGGCCCTGGCCGGATCATCATCGGTTTGGGCGGAACGCGACGCGGCCCGGCGCCTCACCGGTCCGGCCCCAACAGGCCCAGCCGGTGCACGGTGGCGGTCGCCTCGCCCCGGCTCGCCACCCCGAGCTTGGCCAGAATGTTGGACACGTGCACGCTCACGGTCTTGCCGCTGATGTAGAGCTGCTCGCCGATCTGCCGGTTGGACCTACCGGCCGCCACCAACCGGAGCACCTCCCACTCGCGGTCGGTGAGCCCGAGCCGGTCCCGGCCGGCCGGTACGCCGGGCGCGGCGGCACCACCGGGCAGCGGGATCCGCCCGGCGCGGGCGAGCAGCCGTAGCTGGCGATCCAGAACCACCGCGTCGAGTCGTTCCGCCCGGTCGACGGCGGCTGCCAGCCACCGGCCGGCGGCGGTCCGGTCACCCGCCGCGATCGCCGTCTCAGCTGCCCGCAGGCCCGCCCAGGCCGCCTCGTACGGTCGTCCGACCGCCTCCCAGCACGTCACGACGTCCGGCCATCGGGCCGTCGTGCCGCCCAGTTCGGCGGCGACCTGGGCGGAGTGGGCACGCCAGAGTGGAGTGTCGGTGGGCAGCGCGGCGGCCGCCTGACTCAGGTCCGCCCCAAGCCCCGCCCCCGCGTCCGGTTCGCCGAGCGTCCTGGCCCGCAGCGCGGCGAGGGCGAGCCCGCGAGCACCGGTGACCAGGAAAGGCCAGGCGTGCGGCGCGGCGCTGCGGTCCCGGATCCGGGGCAACCCGGCGGCGAGGGCCGCGCACGCGTCGGCCGGGCGGTTGTCGGACAGCGCGAACTCGGCGTCCAGCCGCAGCACGAGCAGGAACCATGGCGTCTGCACCGACGGCCCGAGCAGCCGACGGGCCCGGTCCAACCGACCAGCGGCGGTCGCCCTGTCGTCCCGGCGCAGCGCGATGTCGGCGACCAGGGTCAGCAGGCCCGTGACCGCCGGATCCATCGGGTCGGAGTCCAACACCTGCCCGGCCACCCGTAGCGCCTCGTCCCAACGCCCGACGGCGGTCAGCGACTCGGCGTGGTACCAGCTCAGCAACACCCCCAAGGTCTGCTGGACCCCGGCGCTGCCGGCGAGGTCGCGACTGGCGCCGGCTTCCTCGACGGCAGCCTCGGGCCGACCGAGATGGTGCTGGGTCTCCACGATGTTGAGCCGGGCGCGCATCAGGCCCAGCACGTCACCGTGGCGATGCGCCAGGTCGGCCGCCGCGCGCAACGTCGTGAGTCCGTCGTCGTAGCGGCCCAGCCGGGTCAGCGCCCATCCCCGGGTCACCTGCGCGTTGACGCCCTGACCGGCCGCACCCAACTGGTCGGCGAGGCGCGTCGCCTCCTCCGCGATGGCCAACGCGGGTTCCGCCAGGCCGCGCAGGACATAGACCGCGGACACCAGGTCCAGGACCCTGGCCCGGGCGGCGATCGGGCCCGACGGAGCCAACGCCAACGCCTCCTCCGCGGCGGTCAACGCACCGTCCCGCGCCAGTTGCTGGAGGGCCATGCCGCGTAGGGCGAGCAGCAGCGCGGCTCGTTCCGGTTGCGCCACCTGATCGACCTCGGCAAGCCCCCGGTCGATGAGGTCCAGGGCGTGCAACGTCTCCCCGGCCCACATCGCCGCCTCCACCGCCTCCTCGAACAGCCGGTCCCGATCCAGGTTCGCGATCACCGCCGGTTCGGCGGCCGGCCACTGCCGGAGGGCCCGGTCCAGCAGTCGCGCCTGCTCCGCATGGGCGAACAGCCGCCCGGCCGTCCCGGCGGCCCGCAACAACGCCGGCAGTGCCCGGCCGGGATCACCCGCACCGGACCAGTGATGAGCCAGTTCCGCGTCCCGCCGATCGGTCGGAACCAGATAATCGTTCGCGGCGAGGACGGTGGCGTACCGGCGGTGCAGCCGAGCCCGGTCCGCAGGCAGCAGCGTGTCCGCGACCGCCTCCCGGAGCAACTCGTGACGGAAGGCATAACCGTCGCCCTCCGCCGACAGCACCCGCCCACCGGTGGCGAGTCGCAGCGCCGCGAGTAGATCAGCCTCGGCGAGCCCCGTGGTGGCCAGCAACGCGCCGTGGGAGACCCAGCGGCCACCCACCGCGGTCACCTCGACCACCTTCCGGGCCGCGGGGGGCAGCCGTTCGACCGGCTCGAGCAGGAGATCCCGCAACGAGTCCGGAACGGCCGTCGGCCCGACCGCCCGGGCCAGTTCCTCGACGAAGAGCGGGACGCCGCCCGAGCGGCGATGGATCTCGTCCATCCGGGGGCCGGTGATCGAAGTGTCGAGCAGCGACCCCACCAACTCGGCGGTCTCCGCCCGGGAGAAGGGAGCGAGCTCGACCCGGTCCACCCAGGGCAACCGCTCCAGCTGGGCGAGCAGCGGCCGCAACGGACCGCCCCGGTCCAGCCGATCCTGGCGGTACGCCCCGAGCAGCAGCACCCTGCCGGTACGCAGCGTCCGCGACAGGAAGTCGAGAAGCTCGCGGGTGGACCGGTCCGCCCACTGGAGGTCGTCGATCAGCAGCAGCACCGGCCGCCGCTCGGCCAACCGGCGCAGCAGGGCGGCGAACAGCTCGAACAGCCGTGCCTGTGTCCCCGGACCGGGACTTGTCGCGCCGGCCTCGGGCAGCAGGGCGACCAGTTCGTCGCCCCCGGTGAGCAGGCCCGTGACCCCGTCGACACCAAGCTGCCGGACCAGCAGGCGCAGCGCGGCCGTCACCGGGGCCAGCGGCAGCCCCTCGTCGCCCAACGCCACACAGGCGGTGCCCAGCACCCACGTTCCGCCGTCCGCCATCCGGGCGGCGAAATGGCCGATCAGCCGGGTCTTGCCGATGCCCGCCTCGCCGCCGACCACCACGACGCGCGGTTCGCCCGTGGCTGCCGCTGCCGCCGCCGCGTCCAGCAGCGCCAGCGGCTCCCGGCGCCCCACCAGGGGATCGGCTGTCACGGGGCCACATTACGCACTCGGGGGACCTGCCCTCCTCAGGGGAAACCCGTGGTTGTCCAACCAGGGATCCGGATCGCCTTCCTCGGGCGGGGTGACCCCGGATCTGAGGTGGCGGATAGGGCATCGGCCGGAGGCGGCGGAGGCGTTCTTAGCCGCACTGTGGGCGGGTGGCCGGCCGTTGCCGGTCGTTCGCCGTCGACACAGGAAGTAGTCCATGTCCATCTCCCCATCGATCCAACGCTCGCGACCCGAGGCCGATCCACGACGGTGGCCAGCTCTCGCCGTGGTCCTGCTCGCGGTCTTCATGGACCTAGTCGACATCACGATCGTCGTGGTGTCGGCGCCCACCATCCAGGCCGACCTGGGGGCCAGCCTCGCCCAGATCCAATGGGTCATGGCGGCGTACTCCCTCGCGCTGGGTCTGCTGCTGATCACCGGCGGACGGCTGGGCGACATCGTCGGCCGCAAACGGGTGTTCCTCGCCGGCGTGGCCCTGTTCACCCTGGCGTCGGCGGCCTGCGGGTTGGCGCCCACCGTCGAGATCCTGATCGTCGCCCGCACCGTGCAGGGGGCGGCCGCGGCGATGATGGTGCCGCAGGTGCTCAGCACCATTCAGGTCGGCTTCCCGCCGGCCGAGCGACCCAAGGCGTTCGGCCTGTACGGGGCGGTCAACGGCATCGCCGCCGCGGCGGCTCCCATCGTCGGTGGCCTGCTCGTCGGGAACAACGTCTTCGGTCTGGAATGGCGGTCGATCTTCTGGATCAACGTTCCGATCGGACTGGTCGCGCTGCTCGGTGCGGCCACGCTCCTGCGGGAGTCCCGGTCGGAACACCGGTCGCGGCTCGACGTGGCCGGCGTATTCCTGGTGACCGTGGCCCTGCTGGCGTTGCTGCTCCCGCTCATCCAGGGCGAGGAGTGGGGTTGGCCGTGGTGGGGCTGGGCGGCCATGGTCGGTGCCGGTGTCGTCCTCGTTGCGTTCGGCCGGCACCAGGCCCGGCGGGAACGCGGTGGCTCGGCGCTCGTGCCGGTGTCACTGTTCCGTCAGCGGTCCTTCCTCGCCGGCCTGCTGGCCGCCCTGGTGATGTTCTCGTCGATCGCGGCCTTCTTCCTGGTCCTCACGGTCCAGCTGCAGGGTGGACACGGTTTCTCCCCGCTGCGCACCGGTCTGACCTTCCTGGCCTGGCCGGTCGGCCTCGGGGTGACCGCCAACATCGCCGTACGGGGGGCGGAACGGGCCGGGCGGACGCTGATCACCGTCGGGGCGGTGCTGCTCGCCGTCGCGATGCTCGTCGTCATGGCCACCATCCGGTTCACCGGACCGGACCTGACCACCTGGCACCTGGTTCCCGGGCTGCTGCTCGGCGGCGCCGGTTTCGGCCTCGTCGCGCCCATCCTCGTCGACATGGTGCTCGCCGCGGTGCCGGTGGACGCGGCCGGCGCCGCCTCGGGGGTGGTCAACACCACGATCCAGGTCTCCACCGCCGCCGGCATCGCCATCATCGGTGCCCTGTTCGCCGCGGCTCTGGGCGACGGCGGGCAGTTCGACCACGCCGCGCAGCGGGCGCTCTGGTATCCGGTGGCCGCCTTCACCGTCGGCGCGTTGCTCAGCCGGGCGTTACCGGCGCGCGCCCGGCCCGAGGCCGGAACGCACGCGTGACACGTCCCGAGTATCGAGAGGATCCCATGGAAACCGGCAGCACCCGACAGGGCGTCCGAACCGCCGAGGTGAACGTCCAGATGGTCCGCGGCGCGATGCCACCCGCCCGGCTCAGCTTCGACAGCGGAGCGGCGTACGTCGAGGTCCGCTCCGCTGGCCCCGACAGCGAGGAGTTGCTGGCCGCCCGGTTCAGCGAACCCGTGCCGCTGACCTGGACCGCCCAGCACAACGTGCACGTCGAGTATCCCCTGACCTTCCGGCTGCGCCGCCGGTCCGGTCCCAACCTGGTCCGACTCAACCCGACGGTGCCCTGGGCGCTCGACGTGCACGGCGGTGCGGCCCACCTGGACGCCGACCTCACCGGCATCGACCTGCACTCGGTGGCGTGCCACTCCGGCGCGGCGCACGTCCGGTTCGCGCTCGGGGCCCCGGCCGGCGCGCGGACCCTGCGTTTCGCGTCGGTCAAGACGCTGGTGGTCGAGCGCCCGGCCGGAGTGCCGGTCCGGCTCGAGATCGCCAAGGGCGCGGTCAACGTGGTCCTGGACCAGCGGTCGTTCGGCGCCGTCGGTGGTGGCCTCGCCGACCAGACCGACGGCTACCGACCCGATGGGCCCGGCTACCGGATCGTGGTGTCCGGTGGGGCGGACACCGTGACCGTCCGGGAGGGCCGTTGATGTCTCGCCGGATCAACCGCCGCCGGCTGCTGACGGCCGGCCTGCTGACCGTGCCATCCGTCGCGGCGGCCGCCGCCGGTGGCCTGAGTTGGGTGTACGCGACGGCCGACGTCGACACCGCCGGGCGGCTGCGGTTCACCAACCGGCTCGCCGTACCGCCGCTGGCACCGTCGACAGTCGACGGCTCCGGCCGGCGGGTGTTCGAGTTGCGGGCCGCGCCCGGCAGGTCCGCCCTGCGGGCCGGTCCGCCGACCCGGACCTGGGGCGTCAACGGGCCACTGCTCGGCCCGACACTACGGGCCAACCGCGGGGAGACCGTGCTGGTGAGGGTGCGCAACGACCTGCCCGAGGCGACCTCCCTGCACTGGCACGGCATGCACCTGCCGGCGCGGATGGACGGCGGACCGCACCAGACGGTGCCGGCCGGTGGTGAGTGGTCGCCCAGTTGGCGCATCGACCAACCGGCCGCGACGCTGTGGTACCACCCGCACCCGCACGAACAGACCGCCCGGCACACCTACCGCGGCATCGCCGGGATGTTCGTCATCGACGACCCGGCCGGCCCGCCGGCCGGTCTACCACACCGGTACGGCGTGGACGATGTCCCGGTCATTATCCAGGACAAGAAGTTCACCGACGGCAACCAGTTTGACGAGTCGGCGCACCCGATGAGCGGGGTCGGTGTCGTCGGCGACACGGTCCTGGTCAACGGCACCGTGACGCCGTACCTTCCGGTGACCACCGAACGGATCCGGTTGCGGCTGCTGAACGGCTCCGCCGCTCGCGCGTACCGGCTCGGGCTGGCCGACGACCGGCCGTTCGCCCTGGTCGGGACCGACGGCGGCCTGCTGGCCGGGCCACACCAGACCAACCGGATCCAGCTCACCCCGGGGGAGCGGGCGGAAATCGTGGTCGACCTGCGGCCGGGCGAACGGGTGGTGCTGCGCAGCCATCCACCGGAGCTGGGGCTGATCTTCTGGGACGGTCGCTTCTCCGGCGCCCACGACACCCTCGACATCCTGGAGTTGCGGGCCGCCGACCGGCTCGAACCGTCGCCCGCGCTGCCGTCCCGGCTGGCCGCGCCGCCGGACCTCAGCTCGGTCCCGCCGGCGGCGACCCGACGGTTCGAAATGTCCGGCTTCAAGATCAATGGCTTGTCGATGGACATGAACCGGATCGACTTCGCCGCGACCCGGGACACCGTCGAGGTGTGGGAGGTCGTCGCGCTCGACGACCAACTGCACAACTTCCACGTCCACGACACCCAGTTCCAGGTGCTGTCGGTGAACGGCGCGCCACCCGGCCCGGAGCTGAGCGGTTGGAAGGACACGGTGCACACACCGCAGAACGTGACCCTGCGGCTGGCCATGCGGTTCCGGGACCACACCGACCGGAACATGCCCTACATGTTCCACTGCCACGTTCTCTACCACGAGGACCAGGGACTCATGGGGCAGTTCGTGGTGGTCGAGCCGGGCCAGACGGCCGGCCGGCCATCGGCGGACCACCAGCACGGGTAACCGCCGGCGACCTCCTCGACGTCGGTCAGCTGGGCCGACCGGTTCGGCCCTTGAGCCGCCGGCCCAGCTCCCGGGCGATCTCCCGGTGCGCGTCCCGCTCGGCCATGGCCTGCCGCTTGTCGTACGACCGGCGACCCCGGGCCAGCCCCAGCTCGACCTTCGCCCAGCCGTTCGCGAAGTACATGCTCAGCGGCACCAGGGTCAATCCCGAGCCCTCCCGCAGCTTTGTCAGGATCCGGTCGATCTCCACCCGACGCAGCAGCAGTTTCCGGGTCCGGCGGGGCTGGTGGTTGGTCCACGAACCGAACCCGTACTCGGCGATGTGCAACCCGTGCAGCATGAGCTCGCCATCGTGTTCCTGGGCGAAGGCGTCCACAAGCGAGACCCGACCGGCGCGCAGCGACTTGACCTCGGTGCCGGCGAGGACGATCCCGGCCTCGTACGTCCTGAGGATCGTGTAGTCGTGCCGTGCCTTCCGGTTCGAGGCGATCACGACGCGATCCGGTTCCCTGGCCGCGACGACCTCCCTGCGTTGTGCCGTTCCGTCAGCCTACCGGCCACCGGTCCGGCCCCGGATCGCCAGCAGGCGGCGCGCCGCCCGGTGGTGCCGTTCGGCGTGCACCGCGGCCAGGTAGACGGCCGGGTGAACGTTGGCGGGCGGCGCCGGGCGGGTGACGGCCGCGACCTCCGCCATCAGCTGGTTGGCCAACCGGGTGCGGGCCGGTTCACGCAGCCCGGTGGCCCGGTGCAGGAAGTGCCGCACGGTCAACGCCAGATCGTCATCCAGTCCGGCCAGGTCAAGGGTGGCGGCCCAGCCGGCGAGTGCCGGCGGCATCATCGGATACCGTCCCCACCGTCCGACGCCGCGCTCGTGGATCACGAGGGTGCCGGCGGCGAAGTCACCCAACCGCTTGGCCTGCCGGTTGACCGCCATCGTCCAGAGGCTGACCAACCAGGTCAGCGGCGGCAGCACCAGGCCGGGCCACTCGACCGCCGCGCTGACCAGCCCGCGCGTCGCCGCCTGGCGGAACCGGATCGGCCCGCCGTCGTCCCGCACCACCCGCAGCCCGACCGCCAACTTCCCGACCGTCCGGCCACCGGCCAGCGCCTCCATCGTCACCGGGTAGCCGACCACCACCACCGCCACGACCAGGATCATGACGCCGCCGTAGACCTCATCGTCGAGAACGATGAGGCCGGTGGTGGACAGCGCCCCCAGCACGATCGGCACGACGCTGGCGAGCGCGACGAACAGCACCACCTGGACCACCAGGTCGAGCACGCGGGCCAGCATCCGGGAACCGAGCTGAGCCACCGGCAGGTCCAGGCTGACCGCCTCTCCGGTGACGAACCGGACCGTGCCGCCGGCCCCGTCGGGCGCCGGGGCGTCGGGCGATGCGGGCGCCGGGGCACCAGTGGCCGGCGCGGTGGGGGCGTCGAGGGTCACCGGCACAGTCTGACCGACCGGTACGCTGCGCGGGGGTCGGGCCCGACCCCGGCCACCACCGGCACCCGCCGTCGACACCGGGAGACCTCGTGGACGTGGACGCGTTCGCCGCCGAGCACGGCCCGGAATGGCACCGGCTGCGGACACTGCTCGGCCGCCCCCGCCGCAAGCTCAGCGCGGCCGAGGTCGACGAGTTGGTCACGCTCTACCGTCGAGCGGCCACCCACCTGTCCATCGTGCAGAGCCGGTCACCCGACCCGGACCTCACCACCATGCTCACCCGGCTGGTGTTGACCGCCCGGGCGGCCGTCACTCCGTCCCCCGGTTTCCGCTGGGCCGTGGTGGGGCGCTTCTTCACCACCGCGTTCCCGCTCGAGGTGTACCGGGCCGGGCGTTGGTGCCTCGGCACCGGGTTGGGCTTCGTCGCGCTCAGCACCCTGCTCATCCTGATCGTCGCCGGGGACCCTGAGGTACCGCTGCGGTTCCTGACCCAGGAGGAGATCACCGCGCTGGTGGAGCGCGACTTCGAGGACTACTACCGCAGCGCCCCGGCGCAGAACTTCGGCTTCGCCGTCTGGACGAACAACGCCTGGGTCTCCGCGATCTGCCTCGCGTCAGGGGTGATCGTGCTGCCGGTGCTGTACGTACTCTGGGTGAACGCGGTGAACCTGGGCCTGGTCGGCGGGGTGATGGTCGGCAACGACCGCACCGACCTGTTTCTCGGCCTGCTGCTCGTCCACGGGATGCTGGAACTGACATGCGTGTTCGTGGCCGCCGGGGTGGGGCTGCGGATCGGTTGGTCCTGGATCGCCCCGGGCCCGCTGCGCAGCCGGGGCCAGGCCGTCGCCGCCGCGGGGCGCTCCGGGCTGGTCGTCGCCCTCGGACTGGTCCCCGTGCTGCTGGTCAGCGGCATCGTCGAGGCGTTCGTCACCCCGTCGGTCCTGCCGCCGGTGGTGAAACTGACGATCGGCGCGGTGGCCTGGCTCGCCTTCCTCGGGTATGTGGCCGTGGTGGGGGGCCGGGCTCGCCGGCTCGGCGAGAGCGCGGACGTCGACGCCCCCGACCGGGAGGCCGTCGCCCCGACCGTGTGACAACACGGGTGCTACAGGCGACCGGTGGCCTTGAGGTCGAGATACCGGTCGGCCACCGCCGACGCGAAGGTGTCCACCGGCGCCTCGACCACGTGCACGCCGTGCCCGGTGAGGGCCCGCCGCAGCCGGTCCACCTCCTCCAGGGTGCGGACCGCCGCGGCGGCGGTGTAGAGCCGCGACACGTCGCCCCGCCGCGCGGCGAGCACCGGCACCGCCGGATCGCTGACGGACGCCACCAGCACGGTGTGCTTCGCGACCAGCTGCGCCAACACCGGCAGCAGGCCCTCACCCAGGGCACCCGGATCGAGTGTGGTGAAGACGACCACGAGGGCGCGTTTACGCTCGGTGCGCAGCACCTCGGCCGCCACCCGACCGAAGTCGGTCTCCACGAGGGACGGCTGGAGCGCGGCGAGGGCCCGGGTCAGCCGGGACAGCGCGGACCGCTTGTGCGTACCGGCGACCGTCGTGCGTACCTGGCTGTCCACGGCGAGCAGGTCCACCCGGTCGTCGGCGTGCGACGCCAACACGGCCAGCAGCAGCGCCGCGTCGATCGCCGCGTCCAGCCTGGGCTCGCCGGGCGGGTCGGGTCGATCGTCGGTGGGCTCCGTGGCGACCCGCCCGGCGCTGGTCCGTCCGGTGTCCACCACGCAGAGGATCCGCCGGTCCCGCTCGGGTCGCCAGGTCCGCACCACGACGTGTCCGCTGCGCGCCGTGCCGCGCCAGTCGATGGAGCGGACGTCGTCCCCGACGACGTACTCGCGCAACGAGTCGAACTCGGTGCCCTGACCGCGACCCCGGATCACCGTCTGACCGTCGATGATCCGCAACCGGGACAGCTTCTCCGGCAGGAACCTGCGCGCGGTGAAGGGCGGCAGCGCGGTAAGCGTCCACGGCGGCGTGCCGGCCGTCGCGCGCCGCCGCGACGTCTGCCGGAAGGCCAGCCCCAGCGGGCCGTACGAGCGGATCGTCACCCGCACCGCCGGCCGGTCGCCGCGGCGGGTGGGGGTGAGCCGGGCGACGAGGTCCGCCGACTCCCCGGGGTCCAGGTCGACCACGTGCGCGTACGGCTCACCGGCGCCGGCCGACGGCACCCAGGCGTCCCGGACGAGTCCGCGCAGCGTGCGCAGCGACGCGTTGGTGACGGTCAACGTCACCTCGGCCGTGTCGCCGACCCGCACCTGCCGGTCGCCCGACCGGACCAACCGCACCTCGCCGGCCGGCGCCGCGACCAACCAGTCCAATCCGGTGAGCAGCGCGACGACCACAGCCGCGCCCGCCATGCCCCACCACAGGCCCGGACGCTCGGACAGCGCACCGCCAACCGTCGTCCCGGCCGCGCCGAGCAGTCCGAACAGCGCCGGCACCCGCCAGGTCAGCATCGTCGCTCGGTCATCGCGGTGCCGGCACCGTGCGCAGCAGGCCGTCCAGGACGGCGTCGGCGGTGGCGCCCTCCAGCAGCGCGTCGTGGCGCACCCGGATCCGGTGTCGCAGAGCGGCCCGGGCCACCCCCTTGACGTCGTCCGGCGTGACGTAGCCCCGGCCGCCCAGCCAGGCGGCCGCCTTGGCCGCGTTGAGCAGCGCGGTCGCGCCGCGCGGCGAGGCACCCAGCTCCAGCGACGGCGCCGAGCGGGTGGCCCGGCACAGGTCCACCATGTACGCCAGCACCACATCCGCCACCTGTACCCGACGCACCGCGTGACGCGCCGCGGCCAGGTCGTCCCTGGTGGCCACCGGCCGTACGCCGGCAGCGGCCAGGTCGCGCGGATCGAACCCGTGGTGGTGCGCCCGCAGCACCCCGAACTCCTCGTCCCGGTTCGGCAGCGGCACGGCCAGCTTGAACAGGAACCGGTCGAGCTGCGCCTCGGGCAGCGGATAGGTGCCCTCGTACTCGACCGGGTTCTGCGTCGCCGCCACCAGGAACGGCTCGGGCAGCGGGCGGGCGCTGCCCTCGACGGACACCTGGCGTTCCTCCATCGCCTCCAGCAACGCGGCCTGGGTCTTCGGCGGCGTCCGGTTGATCTCGTCGGCGAGCAGCAGGTTCGTGAAGACGGGTCCCTCCCGGAACTCGAAGCCCGCGGTGCGGGCGTTGAACACCAGCGACCCGGTCACGTCGCCCGGCATCAGGTCGGGCGTGAACTGCAACCGCTTCGACTCCAGCGACAACGCCGCCGCGAGCGTGCGCACCAGCAGCGTCTTGGCCACCCCCGGCACGCCTTCGAGCAGCACGTGACCCTGGCACAGCAACGCGATGAGCAGCCCGGTGACCGTGCCCTCCTGACCCACCACCGCCTTGCCGACCTCGGCCCGCAACCGGCCGAGCGCCTGATGCGCGGCCGCCTCGCCACCGGTGCCGGCCGCCTCGCCGTCCGCGGCGGTGCCACCGACCGGCGACGACGGGGCGGGCGGGGACGGACTTGTGGTCTCTGTCACGGCACTCCTCCAGGGGAACTGTCGGGCGGCCGGGGCGCGGTCCGCAGGACGGTGTCGGCCAGGGTGTCCAGCCGGGCCACCGCGACCACGAGGTCGTCGTCGGTGACCGGCGCTGGCGGATACAGGATCGCCTGAACGTCGGCGGGCGGCAGGCCGCACCGGGCCGCGAGCCGGGAGACGAGCGCGGTCGGGTCGCGGTCGGCGAACGCGGCGGCGTCGGTGCCGGGCGGCACCGGACCCAGGACCGGCGCGAGCCGCCGCAGTGCGGCACTGCGCAACGCGTGCAACGCCGCGGTCCGGACCGACGCGCGGCGGTAGAGCCGTCCGCGACCGGTCACGATCTCGGTCGCTGGCACCAGCACCGGAAGCGGCTCCGCCACCGGGGGGCCGAGCCGACGGGCCCGCGCCACCGCGACCAGCACCCCGACGGCGCCGATCAGCAGCAGCCCGGCCCACAACGCCGGGGGGAACGCGGCCCACAGCGTATTGGACCCGTCGGTCCGATCCGGTTGCCGGTAGCGCGGTGCGGATGGCGGCGGTACCTGGAACGACGACCGTTCCTTGCGGTGCACGTCCACCCACACCACCTCGCCGGTGCCGGTCAGCAGGCCGGTGGCGAGGGCCGCGTTGCCCACCTCGCCGATCCGTTCGTTGCGGAACGGGTCCGTTGAGCCGACCGCGATCAGCTCGGCGTCGCCCGCCGTCACCGCGACCAGTGCGCCGCCGTAACATCGGTAGGACGCCTCGTCGATGGCCGCGTACGACGACCGGAACACCGCCGCCTCGCCGGCCGAAATCGCCACCTCGGCGTCGCAGCCCGGCCGCGCGGTGCGGGTGGCCCAGCGGGACTGGCCGGTCACCATACCGACCAGCAGCGCCGACCGGAACCCCGGCCGGACCAGCACCACGCGGTGCCGACTCCCGGTGAGATCGTGAAGGAAACGCGGGTCGACCAGGTTCGGAGTGGGCACGAACACCGTGGTCGGTGGCGCGCCGGTGACCAGGTCGCGGGCGGCGGCGGAGGTGGTGACCCGACGCACCGTCACGCCCCGCTCGGCGAGCCGGGCGGCGAGCTGGCTGGAGCCGTCCCCGCCGGTGCCGGTGGGGGAGAGGGTTCCGGGCTCGGCGAGGTCGGGTTCCTCCACCGCGTGCACCGTCAGGATCATGATCCACACCAGCGCCAGCAGGCCGAACGGGATGGCCAGGCGCGGCCAGCGCCGTGGCCTCCGCGCTCGCTCCGGCACGACCGTGTCCTGTCGTGCCGTGCGTGCGTCGAGGGTGGTCACTGGCCCACCTCCACCCGCCGCGGGTCGAGAACGCCCCGCACCTGCTCGGCCCAGCCGCGCATGGCCAGATCGTCCGTTGCCGTGGCCGCGCGGTTGCCGTACCAGATATCGGAGAACACACCGGAAGCGGCCCGCAGCGGCGCCGCGACCGCTGGCCGGGACCGTCCGGCCGCCGCCGCCAGTTCCGTGACCGTCCAACCCGGAACCGCCTCGATCACCTGGCGCTCGACGAGGTCCCGGACCATCGCCCGCAGCCGTTCCCGGACCGCCTCCTTGAACCGCCCGGCGGCGGCCAGCTGGTCGGCGGTCAGCGTCAACACGGCGGCCGGAAGGTCGGGCAGCTCGTCCTCGGCCAGCTCCGCCGGTCGCGCGGCAGTGGACCGGCGCCGCCGCCAGGGCCAACGCCACCGGAACCGCAGTCGACCCAGCCGGAACCGCCACCGGCCGCGCCGCCGACCCGGCCGGTCACGGTCGCGGCGTCGCCCGGTGCCACGCGACCGCCGGCTCGGCAACCATGCCGGCCACCAGAACCACAGGGCGGCGGCGATCGCGGTCACCAGGAAGGAGACGATCGCCAGGGTCGGCACGCCGCCGGGGAACACCTCGGCAACCGCCGCGACCAGTTCGTTCCATCGACGCGTCACCGGGGCACCGCCAGCGCGTTGTCACAGGACACCCGGCGGCTCAGCGCCCGCCGCAGACCCAGGTCGAGCCCCTCGGTGCGCATCCGAAGGTCCAGGTGCAGCACCGCGTCCAGGCAGGCCAACGTCGGGTAGGCGAGGGTGTTCACCAGCAGCCAGGCGATCCCGATGGCCAGATGGTCACCCGCGGCGGTGCCGGTGTCGAGGAGCAGGTCGAGGGCCACCCAACCGGCGACCCCGGTGGCCAACCGGATGAACAACCAGGACACGTAGCCCAGCAGCCGGATCCACCCGGCCCGCAGGCCGCGTCGGGTGGACAGCCGCACCGAACGCACAAGTGCCGCGCCGGGACCGAGCCGATCGACGACCAGCGCCGGCATCGCGAGCCCGAGCAGCAGGAACACCGCCGGTCCCGCCACCACGGTGGCGCCGGCGAGCAGGGACAGCACGGTGAGCGTCAACACCACCAGCAGCGCCTTCGGCACCGGCACCGGCCGGGCCGGGGCGGCGGTGCCGAGCAGCGCGCGCGGCGCCGCGGAGGCGGTGACGGCGCCCAGTGCGGCGATGCCGAACGTCTCGGTGCCGAAGCCGACAAGCAGCAGTATCGCGTACCAACCCCACCGGTCCTCACCTGGAAAGACCAGGTATGTCACGTCGGCGAGCTGGCGCAGCGGGAACAGCACGGCCTGCTCGGCCAGGGCCAGCAGGAACCCCACGCCGAGCAACAGCCGGACCCGGGTCCGCAGCAGCGTGGTGGCCGCGTCGAGCAGCTCACCGACGGTCATCGGTCGCAGCGGCAGGGCGCCCGGTGTGACTGAGTGGCGCAAGCGTCCCCCGGTTGAGCAGCAGTCGGCCGCCTATCCTGGCATGCCGGGCGGCCGCGCCGCGACCCCGCGCGGACCGTCGTGCCGCGACGGCCGGGCGATGTGTCGTGACGCAGGTATCACGGCCCCTGGGCGCCCCGCGGGCGCATCGTGAGGTCGGTCGGGTAGGGCCGATCGGTCACGAAGCTCTTCATCACGAGTGTGGAATTCAGACGCTGGACGCCCGGCAGCGTCGACAGGACGTCGTCCTCCAGTTGCGCGTAGGCGTCCAGGTCGGTGGTCCGTACGCGAAGCAGGTAGTCGGGGTCACCGAACAGGCGTTGCGCGAGCAGGACGTTCGGGATGGCGGCGACGGCCGCCTCGAAGCCCAGCAGGGTGGCGCGGTCCTCCTGCCTCATCGTGACGAAGACCAGGGCCTCGAACCCCAGACCCAGCACCTTCGGGTCGACGACCGCCCGGTAGCCCACGATCGCGCCGGAGGCTTCCAGATCCCGGACGCGGCGGTGCGCGGGGGAGACCGTCAGCCCGATGCGCGCCGCCAGATCGGTCAGGCTTAGCCGGCCGTCGACCTGTAGCTCCGCAAGAATCTTCCGGTCTAGCGCATCCATGGCCAGAATCTTTCCACAAGGAGGCCGGTACGGCGCCAAAGAGAGGAACACATTTCGCGACAACGTCGATACGCTTCCTTCCCAATGAAGGGGGCATCGTGGAAATCACCGCCGTCGTCGGATTCGCGGCGATCGCGTTCACCCTGATCGTGGTCCCGGGTCCGGACTGGGCATACGTGCTCGCCGCCGGGGCCCGGGACCACGTGGTGGTCCCCGCCGTGGCCGGTGTCATGGCCGGCTATGCCCTCGTCACCGTTCTTGTCGTTGTCGGTGTCGGCCCACTGGTCGCCACGGTTCCACTGGCCATGACCGCACTCACCCTCGCCGGAGCCGGCTACCTCACGTACCTTGGCGTCCGCGTCCTACGCGGCTCGGGGCGCATCGAACCCGCAGCGGCCACCATCGTGTCGGCATCGTCACCGGGCCGCTACTTCGCCCGCGGCATCGGCGTGAGCGCGCTCAACCCCAAGGGAATCCTGATCTTCCTGTCCATCCTGCCGCAGTTCACCCAGAGCGCCGGCGGCTGGCCACTGCCCGCGCAGTTCGCCGTCCTCGGCGGTGTCTTCATCCTGATCACCGCCCTGTTCTACCTGCCGCTGGGCTGGGCGGCAGATCGCGTGCTCGGCGCTCGTCCACGGGTGGCTCGGATCACCACCAAGATCGCCGGGATCGGCATGATTCTCGTCGGCGCCGCCCTGCTCGTCGAACGGGCCGTGCAGACCGCTACCTACGGCTGAACGCCTCCGCCGACCGGATCGCACGGTGGGGCTCCACCCGACCCGGTGTGACCCGCGGCCGGCTCGGCAACTCACGGCCAGCGGAGCCACACCGGGATCAGCCCACCTCCGGTCAGCGCTGCCGAAAGCGCCGCGCCGTCCCGGCGAGGGCCGCCATCGGCACCGCCCTGCCGGCCATTCCCCGACCGCGGTTCAGCATTCCGCGGAACACCTGGCCGGGCTTCTGCTGCTCTCCGGCGTACGCGGTAATCACCACGAGCGCCCCGGTGAGCACCGGGATGGCCCACTGCAACGCCTTGAGCTGCCGCTGCGCGGACGCCACCTGGTCCGGGGTCTGCTGGTGCGGCTCCGTGGTGCCCTCGGCCGGCACCTCCCCGGAATTCTCCAGTCTCCTGCCGAGCATCCGGCTGTAGCCGGTGACCGCGAGCGCCGCCACGGTGAGACCGGTCTTCACCGTACTCATGGTGCCGACGCCCTTCTGGAAGGCGACGCGGGGCGACTCGACCGCCAACTCCCCGGCGGCCCCGACCAGGTGGGCGCCGATCGCGGCCGCGTTCACCGGGGTCCAGCGGGCCCAGCCGGTCGAGGCGGTCGGCAGCCGGCGACGCGGATCGTCGACGTCGGCGGCGGCGCTGTTGACGCCCACCGCACCCATCAGGGAACCGCCGAACCAGGCAGCGAGGCCCAGATCGTGCATCGAACGCAGGGTGGTGTGCTTTCCGGGCATGACAGGTTCAATCCTTCCGGCAGGCGAGATGTGAACCTTCCCGGCGCGTCGTAGCGTAAACACCCCCCGGCCCAGCATGAGGAGTGTCACGTGAGTCGGACCGCAGCCGTCGATCCGGACCTCGCTGCGCTGGCCTCGGCCGTACCCGGCACGGTGCGCACCCGGGCCACCGACCGGTTGAAGCTCGCCCACGACGCCTCGCACTACCTGCTGCGTCCCCGCGCGGTCGCGGTCCCCACCGACGCCGGCCAGGTGGCGGCGCTGCTGCGGGCCGGGGCGGCCGCCGGCGTACCGCTGACCTTCCGGTCCGGCGGCACCAGCCTGAGCGGTCAGGCGGTGAGCGACCAGCTGCTTGTCGACACCCGCCGGCACTTCCGCGACGTGACGGTGCTGGACGGTGGCCTCCGGGTCCGGGTGCAGCCGGGCGTCGTGCTGCGCCAGGTGAACAACAGGCTCGGCCCGTACGGCCGTAGGCTCGGCCCCGACCCGGCCAGCGAGTCGGCCTGCACGGTCGGTGGGGTCGTCGCCAACAACTCCAGCGGCATGACCTGCGGCACCGAACACAACACGTACCGCACCCTCGACTCGGTGGTGCTGGTGCTGCCCAGCGGCACCGTCCTGGACACCGGTGCCGCCGACGCCGACGACCGGCTGCGGGCCACCGAGCCCGACCTGTTCGCCGGCCTGTCCCGGCTGCGGGACCGGGTGCGGTCCAACCCTGACTCGGTACGCCGCGTCGCGGCGCAGTTCGCCATGAAGAACACCATGGGGTACGGCCTCAACGCGTTCCTCGACCACGTCTCGCCGAGCGCGCTGCTCACCCGGCTGGTGGTGGGCAGCGAGGGCACCCTCGCGTTCGTGGCGGAGGCGACCTTCCGGACCGTACCCGTGCGTCGGCACGCCGCTACCGGCCTGCTGGTCTTCGACACCCTGCACCGGGCGATGGCGGCCATGCCGGCGCTGGTGGCCGCCGGCCCGGCGGCGGTCGAACTGCTGGACGCCGCCGCCCTGCGGGTCGCCCAGCGCGACCCCAGGGCCGACGCCGCGCTGCGCATCCTGGCGGTTCGCGACCACGCCGCGCTGCTGGTGGAGTGGCAGGAGCCGGATCCGGAGACGCTCGTCGACCGGGTCCGGACAGCCGAGCCGGTGCTGGCCGATCTGCCGCTGACCGCCCCGGCGCGGCTGAGCCGCGATGCATCTGCCCGGGCCGCGCTGTGGCACATCCGTAAGGGCCTGTACGCCGCGGTGGCCGGCGCGCGGCCCGCCGGCAGCACCGCCCTGCTGGAGGACGTCGCCGTCCCGGTGCCGGAACTCGCCGACCTGTGCGGCGAGCTGGCCGAGCTGTTCGACCGGCACGACTACGCCGGCAGCGTCATCTTCGGCCACGCCAAGGACGGCAACCTGCACTTCATGCTCACCGAACGGTTCCCGGACGGGGAGCCGCCGGACCGGTACGCCGCGTTCACCGAGGACATGGTCGACGCCGTGCTGGCCCGGGGTGGCACCCTCAAGGCCGAACACGGCACCGGACGGGTGATGGCACCGTACGTCCGCCGGCAGTTCGGCGACGAACTCTACGACGTGATGCGCGAGCTGAAGGCCCTGTGTGACCCGGCGGGGATGCTCAACCCCGGTGTGCTGCTCAGCGACGACCCGGAGATCCACCTGCGGCACCTCAAGACGGTGCCGGCGGTCGAACCCGAGGTGGACAAGTGTGTCGAGTGTGGATACTGCGAACCGGTCTGCCCGAGCCGCGACCTGACCACCACGCCCCGGCAGCGCATCGTGCTGCGCCGGGAGATCGCCACCGCCGAGACCGCCGGGAACGCCTCGCTGGCCCGGGAACTGCGCGCCGACTACGGCTACGACGCCGTGGACACCTGCGCCGTGGACGGCATGTGCGCCACCGCCTGCCCCGTGCTGATCAATACCGGTGACCTGGTGAAGCGATTGCGCGCCGAGACGCGCGGGCCGATGGCGCGAGCCGGTTGGCGGACGGCCGCCCGCCACTGGGAGACCGCCACCCGGATCATGGCCCGCGGCCTCGACGCCGCCGCCGTCCTGCCACCGGCCGTACCCGAAGGGGCCACCAGAGCGGCCCGTCGACTGGGCGGTGCCGGGCGGGTGCCGCAGTGGCGGCGTGACCTGCCCGCCGGGGGCGTCGCTCGCCGGCTGCACCCGGCCGGTGAGCCCGACGCCGTGTACGTCCCGTCCTGCCTGGGCACCATGTTCGGTCCCGACCCCCGGTCCGGCGCTCGCACCGGTCGCGACGGTGTCACGGCCGCGGTGCGCCGCCTCGCCGACCGTGCCGGCCTCCGGCTGCTGGTGCCGGACCCGATCGCCGGCATGTGCTGCGGCACGCCGTGGTCGTCGAAGGGACTGACCGACGGCCACGCCGTCGTGCGGGACCGGGTGCTTCCGGTGCTGCGGGAGGCCAGCCGCGACGGCGCCCTCCCGGTCGTCTGCGACGCCGCGTCCTGCACCGAGGGGTACGCCGGGCTGGGCGCCGACCTGCGGATCGTCGACGCGGTCGCGTTCGCCGCGACCGACCTGCTGCCCCGGCTCACCGTGCGGCGCGGGCTGGGCTCGCTGGCCCTGCACCCCACCTGCTCGTCCACCCGGTTGGGGATCGACGACGCGATCCTGACCGTCGCCCGCGCCATCGCCGACGAGGTGGTGGTCCCCGACGGCTGGCAGTGCTGCGGTTTCGCCGGCGACCGCGGGCTGCTGCGACCCGAACTCACCGCCGCGGCCACCCGTGAGGAGGCCGCCGCCGTGCGTGAGCGGGACTTCGACGCGTACGCCTCGCTGAACCGCACCTGCGAGATCGGCATGGCCCGGGCGACCGGGCGACCGTACCGGCACCTGCTCGAACTGCTCGACGAGGCGACCGGCTGACCCGTCCGGCTGACCGATCGGTCGGCCCGCCCGGGGGAGACGCTTCCCCCGCGAGAGCCATGACCCCACCAGGCCCGGCCACCATGGTTGAGCCGTGACGACACGGGAGCAGCCAGGTAGTGCGCCAGACAGTGCGCCTTCGTTCGCCGAGGGGCACTTCCCGGTGCGGCGACTGGCGGCGTCGGCCTTCGCCGTCGGTTACGGGTTGGTCCGCTGGTACTGGGCGGCGGGCGGTCGGTGGGGCTACACCGCGTGCGATCGGACCGACCCGCCCGACGCGCCGGACGCCGCCACCGGCTGTGGCGCCGACGCGGTGCGCTCCCTGTCGTTCTGGGCCGGTTGGGGAGCCGTCGGACTCTGTGTCGCGCTCGTTCTGCTGGCCGTCGTGCTGCGCCGATTGCCGGCGCTGGTCGCCACCGCCGGTGCCTGGACGGCCGCGCTGACCCTGCTGGTGCTCGCCTTCCCGATGCACCTCGTGTTCGAGATCCCGGCCGGACTGACCGGTCATCCGACCGACTGGCGGGACATCGCGCACCGGCTCGGGCTGACCGGTGGTGGACTGCTGTGGGCGGCCATCGCCGTGGCGCTCCGGTCGCGGTGCCCGCATCGCCGCTCCCCGGCCGGGCCGCGTCCCGTGCCACGCGAACTGCGCCGCCGGGCGTACGCCGGATTCCTGCTGCCGGTCCTCGGCTTCACCGTGCCGCACGCGATCTGGTTGCTCGGGGTGCCGATGGGCATACCCGCGGACGTACACCGGGAGGTACTCACCGACATGGACGGGACGACCGGGTGGACGCTCACCCTCGTGCCGACCGTCGGCGGGTTACTGACCCTCGGCCTGGCGGCCCGGTGGGGTCAGGTGTTCCCCCGCTGGGTCCCGCGACTGGCGGGGTGCCCGGTCCCACCGCCGCTTGCCCTGGTGCCAGCCGCCCTGGTGGCGTTGGCGCTCACCGCGTACGGACTGATCGGCCTCGGCCTGATCGGCGGCGCCCTGGCGGACGGGACCACCACCTGGGCAGGGCTTGCCGACTCGTGGGCGGTGGTCGGGACCGAGGTGGTCTTCCTCGCCTGGGGCGTCGCGCTCGGTCAGGCCGCGCACGGCTACCACCGCCTCACCCGACCACCGTGCGCGGCCTGCGGCGTGCCGGCACCCTTCGGATAGGCGGTCAGGCCGGCACGTCCCGCAGGCCGCCACCGGCCGGGGTTCGGCGACGCAGCACCTCGTCGATCCGGGTCGAGAGCCTCGACGCCGCGTCCTGACCGGTCGGAATCGGTTGAGTTCGGCTGGCTCCGGCAGGAGGATGCCGGCATGGACCTTGTCACGACGCTGCCGGCCTTCTCGATCGCGGTGTTGCTGATCTCCGCGTCACCCGGCCCGGCGATGGCCCTGATCTTCCGGCGCGCGGCGCTGGCCGGGTTCCGCGGGGCGGTGCCGACGGTGCTGGGCCTGGAAGCCGGCCTCTACCTGTGGGCGTTGTTCGCCGGCGCGGGGCTGGCCGCGCTGGTCGCCGCCTCCCAGGTCGCGTACGTCGTGCTGCGTCTCGCCGGGGCGGCGTTCCTGGTCTACCTCGGTGTCCGGGCTTGGCGGGGCGCGTGGCGGGACCGGGGTGCCGGTCCGGCGGCACCGCCCGCCACCGACACCGTGAGCCGGCGCGGCTGGTGGCGTTCGTTCGGCGAGGGAGCCGTGGTGATGCTCGCCAACCCGAAGGCAGCCGTCTTCATGATTGCTTTCTACCCGCAGTTCGTGCCGGCCGATCGGCCGCTGTTCGCCACGACGGCGCTGCTGGCCGTGGTGCAGGTGGCGATCGAGGTGGCGTTCTACCTCATCCTCGCGGCGGCGGTCGGCCGGGCAGGGTCGTGGTTCCGTCGGCCGGCAATCCGACGTCGGCTGGAGGCGGTGAGCGGCGCCGTCCTCATCGGACTCGGCCTGCGGCTCGCGGTTTCCGACCGCTGACGGCCAGGCGGGGTCCTGTCAGGCCGGCGGGGTCCTGTCAGGCCGGCGGGCCCGTCAGGCCGGCGGGCCCGTCAGGCCGGCGGTGGCTCCCCTCAGGTCCGGGTGAGCGCCAGCCGGGCACCGAACGCGATCAGGACCGAGCCGGCGATCGCGTCGAGCGTCCGCCGCACCCGGGACCGGGTGAACAGCGCCCGCAGCCTGTCGATGGCAAGGCTGTAGAGCGACAGCCAGGCGAAGGTCAGCAGGCTGAACAGCAGACCCAGGCCGAGCATGACCGGCAGCGCGCGCTGGTCGGCCGGCGCGAACTGGGGAAGCAGGCTCAGGAAGAACGCCGCCATCTTCGGGTTCGCCAGGTCGTTGATGAGGCCCTGGCTCAGCGACCGGCCCCGGGTACGGTCGACGGCCGGGCCTGCGGCGGCCAGGCCCGCGGGTCCCGCCCGTCGCGCCGCCAGCAGCGACTGGATGCCCAGATAGATCAGGTACGCCGCGCCGAGATACTTCATCGTGAGGAACACCGGTTCCGACGCCTGGATCAGGCTGGCGATGCCCAGACTCGCCGCGACCGTCCACACCGCCTGCCCGGTGGCGACTCCCGCCGCCGTCCAGACCCCGCTCCGACGCCCACCGGCCAGCGCGTTCCGGACGGTCAGCGCCGTGTCCGGCCCCGGCGTGCAGATGACGATCAGCGACACTCCGACGAACGCGATGAGTTCCACCATTGTCGGAGTATGACCCGGACCCGACACGGTGCGGGACCCCTACGGCGTGCCGTTCGGCGGCGGGTTGGTCCGCCGGACCACGTCGGTCGCGAAGCGCTCGCTGAACCCGGCGGCGAAGCCGGCGATCGCGGAGAGACCGACGGCCGCGGTGACCCCGGCACTGCTCGCGGTGGCGCCGAGGACGCCACCCACGAGGCCGAAATGGGCCACGGCGCCGAATGTCGCCCCGACGACGGGTCGCAGGGCGCCGAGGGCGAGCATCCGGAGCCGGGACGGTGTGAACGTCAACACCACCTCGTCGCCCGAGATGCGCTGGAACACACTGGTCACCGCGCCCAGCAGACCGAAGACGAGGGCGCCGACGAACGGGCCCGGGTCGACCGTGGTGGGCCAGTAGCGGGTGTTCGCCACCCCGAGCAGGACGCAGAGCAGCAGGGTGAGGACCGCTCCGCCGAGGACGCCCTGGAGGTAGATGAAGCTCGCCTCCCGCCGCACCGCCGCCCGTACCCGCCGCTTCGCCTGGGCCACCTCCTCGGTGGCGGCGCGCAGCCGGTCGGCGAGGTACTGCTCGTCCTTGGGCGGCGTCGCGGCCCACTCGTCCGCCGCCCGGAGCACCCGGGTCATCGCCGAGAAGACGCCGTCGGTGACCACGGCCAACTCGCGCGACTGGCTGCGGCCCAGGCCGGCGTTGGCGTCGGCGACGAGTTCGTTGCAGGTCGCCTCCAGCGCGGTGAACTCCGGCACGGACGAGTTGAGCACCGGGTGCAGTGTGCGGGTGACCGCGGTCCGCCGTCCCGCGTGCGTGATCTGTTCGGTCATCGCGCAGCCGCCGACGAGGTTGCCGCAGTAGAAGCTGTCGACGACCCGCCCGTGCTGGGCCACGAACTCGCGCCACAGGGCGACCCTGGCCGCCTCCGCCTCGGCCCGCAGATCGGGGTCCGACCGGTGGTGACGCGCCCGAACGAGTTTGCTGAACGTCACCGCGGTGTCCGGCGAGGTGAGCGGATCCCACAAATCCGGCATCCGGACGGTGCCGCTCCAGCCCAGCTTCTCCGGAGTCGACGGTGAGCCGCCGGACCGGGTCATTCGTCCTTCCCGTAGATCTGGAAATCGCCGTCGTCGGCCCGCGCGACGTCATCGCGCTCCGGTTGGACGGCGGGTCCTGGCCCGATCCACATGTCGGGCTCGTCCTCGGGCGGAGGCGCGCCATACGCGTGATCCCGACAGGAATCCCCCTCGGCCGTGAGCTCGTGGTCAGCCGTGGGGCCCCCGTCCGGCTCTTCCAGGTCACGCGAAGGCGAGGTCATCCTCGGCCCCTCCGATCGTCGGGTTCGAATCGCCCCACAGCATGACGTGAGCGGTCCGACCCGTTCAACGCCCTGCCGAAACCCGACATCCGCGATCATGCGCCGATGCCGACGGTACGTCGCTGGTGGCACCGGCGCCGGCGAGCATCGCCTCGGCCGCGCTGGTCCGCGCGTACAGCAGGTAGCGGCCGGACCGATGGGAACTCACCAACCCGGCGTCGCGCAGCGCGGTGAGGTGCAACGACACCGTGCCGGCCGCCAGGCCGCAGCGGGTCGCCAGATCGGTGGTCGAGGCCGGCACGGCCAGTTCGTGCAGCAACCTCGCCCGGGTACGGCCGAGCACCCGACCCAGGGACCGGCCGACGGCCCGATCGGGACGTTCCCACAGCACGGCGGTCCCGCCCACCGGGTACCGCAGGGTGGGCTGGCGGGAACTACCCAGGTTGGAGAAGACCCGCGGTCCGGCGAAGATCGACGGCACGAGGAGCAGTCCACGGCCGTCCAGCCGGATGTCGCCGGCGGCGTGCAGGTGGTTCACCCGCAGGGTCTCGCCGTCCAGGGAAACGTGCGGACTCAGCTGGTTGAGCAGCCCGGCCAGTCCGGTCGCGGCGATGCGCTCGCTTCCGACCAGAACCTGCCGGTCCAGCAGGGTCAGCATCCGCGACCAGTAGGGGGCGATCGTAGCGTCGAAGTATCCGCGGATCTCCTGGCCGAGCCGAGCCAGTCCCGTCTCCGGGTCGGCCAGCAGCGCGGCCACCCGGGGTGTGGCGGGCTCGCCCAGGCGGGCCAGACAGGTTCGGACCGCGTCGGGCGCGGTGGCCGTGGGAAGCGCGGCGAGCTCCTCGTCCAGGGTGGGCCGGGGCGAGGTCGGCGGCGGGCAGAGAAAGGACGGAATGACTTTCGTGGGCATGGCGACCAGGTCCGCGAGCAGCTGCCACTGGACGCCCGCGAGTCGGGACCGTGCCCGGCTGCTCCAGGACAGGTGTTCCGGGAACGACCGGGGCGACTTGGCGACCCGCACGCTGGCGACCACCTCCCACAACGGCGACGTCGCGAACCTGATGTTCGCCAGGTCCCGCGTGCCCAGCCCGACCCGCAACACCCGCGACCTCCGGTGGATTCGACCAGGATCAAAAACGTCGACCCGACCCTACGGCCCCGGCAGCGTGACCCGTATGACGGCCACCACCACCGAATCGGTACGCCCGGCCCGCTGGTCCCGTTCCTTCTCCATCCTGTACGCCGCCGGTCTGGTCGACACGGTCGGCATCCAGGTCAGCTACCTCGCGGTACCGGTGCTCGCGGTGTCGGTGCTGGATGCCACACCGGGTCAGGTGGGCTTGCTCGGCGTGCTGAGCACCGCCGCGTTCCTGGTGCTGGGACTGCCGGCCGGCGTCTGGGTGGATCGCGCCTCCCACCGGATCACCATGGTTCTCGCCGACCTGGCGCGGGCCGTGCTCTTCGCGTCGGTGCCGGTGGCCTGGTGGATGGGTCTGCTGACCATCGGCCAGTTGTACGCCGTGGTGCTGCTCGCCGGGGTGGGCACGGTGTTCTTCGACGTCGCGGCGCAGAGCTACCTCCCGTCGGTGGTCGGTAGGGACCGACTGGTGGCGGCGAACTCGCTGTTGATGGGCACGGCCGCGACCGTCCAGATCGCCGGCCGGGGGCTGGGCGGTTTCCTCGTCCAGGCCATCGGCGCGCCGGTCGCGGTGGTGCTGAACGCGCTGACCCACCTGGCCGCCGCCGGGCTGCTGGGGCTGATCCGACCCACGGCCGCGCCGCCGGCCCGACCACACGCCGCCGGGGGTTTCGCCGGGCAGTTGGGCGCCGGGGTCCGCCATGTGAGCGGCCATCCCCTGTTGCGCCCACTCGCCCTGTCCACCGGCATGATCAATCTCACCGTGCAGATGATGACGATCATGATTCCGGTGCTGTTCCTCCGCGATCTCGGCCTGGACGCGACGGCCCTGGGCGTGTTCTTCGGGGTCGGTGGGGTGGGCGCGCTGCTCGGCGCGCTGACCGCCCGCCCCCTGGCCGACCGGATCGGGCTGGGCAGGGCGTTGTGGGTGCCCGGCGCCGTGGTGGCGCCGCTCGGTGCCCTGATCCCGATGGCCGCCGGCACTGGCCCGCGGCTGTGGCTGGCCGGCGTGGCCTGGCTCGCCATCGCCTGGCGGACCGGGATCGGCAACGTGGTCGGTGTGAGCCTTCGGCAACGGTCCACTCCGGACGCGATGCTCGGGCGGATGAACGCCACCTTCCGGTTCCTGCTCACCGGAGCGCTGGCGCTCGGGTCCGCGGTGGCCGGCCTGCTCGGCGAGCTGACCACGGTCCGTACCGCGCTCTGGGTGGGCGCGGCCGGTGCCGCACTCACCTGGGTGCCCATCTTCTGCTCGCGGCTGCGCCACCACCGGGAGGCGGGCCCATAGGGTGGGCACATGGCGAACACGGCGCGGGTGGTGCTGGTGACCGGTGGGGGCGCGGGGATCGGCGGCGCCGTCGTCCGCCGGCTCGCCGCCGAGGCCACCGTGATCGCCGTGGACCGGGACGCGGACGCGCTGGACCGGCTGGCCGCCGAGGTCGCGGCGGACGGCGGCCGGATCGAACCGGTGCCCGCCGACGTGACCGACGACCGAGCGCTCGCCGATCTGGCTGACCGGATCGGCCGGGAGCACGGGGGAATCGACGGGCTGGTCTGTGCGGCGGGAATCCAACGGTACGGCACGGTCGTCGACACCACGCCGGAGCTGTTCGACGAGGTGATCGGGGTCAACCTGCGTGGCACCTATCTCGCCTGCCACCACGCCGTACCGCTGCTGCGCGGGCGCGGTGGCGGATCGGTGGTCGTGGTGGCGTCGGTGCAGGCGCACGCGGCGCAGCGCGACGTGGCGGCGTACGCGGCGAGCAAGGGCGGGCTGCTGTCCCTGGTCCGCGCGATGGCGGTGGACCATGCCGCGGAGGGCGTCCGGGTCAACGCCGTCTGTCCCGGCTCGGTGGACACCCCGATGCTGCGCTGGGCCGCGGAGCGGTTCAGCGGGGGCCGACCGGCGGACGAGATCATCCAGGAGTGGGGTCGGACCCACCCGCTGGGCCGGGTCGCGCGCCCCGCCGAGGTGGCCGAGGTGGTGGCGTTCCTGCTCGGACCGGGGGCTGGCTTTGTCACCGGCACGGAGGTGCACGTCGATGGCGGTCTGTTGGCCCAGCTCGGGGTCACCCTGCCCGCTCGGTGACCGGCCGTGCGCCGGCCCGACCATCGTGTTCGGGGTGCTTACCGTCGGGCCGGGCCATCGGGAGCGGGTCCCGCGGGGGCGGGCCGGGTCGTCGGACGGCCACCAGCGCGACCGCGACCAGTTGGCCGGCGGCGACGACGAGCAGCAGTCGCGGGGCGGTCAGGTGGGTGGCCAGCAGACCACCGGCCGCGGCGCCGAGCGCGTACCCGCCGATCTTGAGGCTGGCCGCGGTGGCGACGACCTGGGCATACCGGTCGGCCGGCACACACTGTTGCCGGACGGCGAGGGTGGCGGCGAGGACCGGACCGCTGGCGACGCCAGCGAGCGCGACAAGCGCGATCGCGGTGCTCAGGGACGCCGCCATCGCCACGCCGGCGAGGAGTGCGCCGAATCCGGCGAACGCGATCGTCATGAGTGTCGTCGGCCGCAGGACCGCGAGCAACCGGGCGGAGGTCAGGGTGCCGACCAGGGCGCCACCGCCGAGCGCGGTCAGCAGCCAGCCGCCGTACGCCGCCGGCCTGCCGAGGTGGATCGCGAGCAGCGGCACCGTCACCGGCAGCAGTCCCAACGACGCGTAGCTCGTCGTGGTCGCCAGTGTCGTGGCACGCAGCAGCGGCTGCCGGACGAGCAACCGCAGCCCCGCGCGGAAGGCGACGGGCAGCGACTCCACCGGTCCATCGGGGACCATCGGGCGGGCGCGACCGGGCATCGGGGCGCGCAGCACCAGCACGATGCCGAGCGCGGCGAGAGCGGCGGTGCCGGCGAGGGCGACGTCGGCGCCCGCGGCCCCGGCCACCGCCGCCACCAGGGCCGGACCGCCGAGCCCGGCCACGTTGTAGCTGGCGGCATCCGCCGCGTTGGCCCGGCGCAGCCCGCCTCGCGGGACGACCAGCGGCACGATGGCGCTGTATCCCCCGGTGAGCACCGGGGCGGTCAGCCCGGCGAGCAGTCCCAGGCCGATCAGCACCGTGCCCGGCGCCCGACCAGCCAGGCTCAGGATCCCGCCGAGGGCGACCGCGAGCACCACCTGGTTCGCCACGAACAGCGGGCGCTTGCTGCGGACCCGGTCCAGAACGGCACCGAGCACCGGTCCGGTCACCAGTGTCGGCAGGGCGAACGCGGAGAGCACGAGGCCGGCCAGGCGCGGATCGCCGGTTCGGGCGATCACCACGAGCACCACCGCCACGCCGGCGGCCTCGTCGGCGAGCCGGGACAGGGTCGCCGTGGCCAGCAGCCAGCCGCCCGGGCGGCCCAGCCGGTCGGTCGCTGTAACGGGTTTCACGGATGATACCGTAACAGGGTGACGGCGAACGTGCGCTTCGGCTGGACCCGGTGGGCCCGGCTCACCGTGGCGCTGGTCAACACCACGCCCAACGACCGGCACGGTGACCTGCTCACCGAGCCGGACCAACTCCGGGCGCTGCTGCTGGCCCACGACGAACCGGAACCGGTCACGATCGATACCGTCGACCTGGCCGACGCACGGGACGCCCGCGCCGCCCTCACCGCCGTCTTCGCCGCCGTGGGGAACGAACGGACGATCGCCGGCCGGCTCAACGACCTGCTCGCCCGCACCGCCCGGCCGCGGCTGACCGGCCATGACGGCGTACCGCTGCACCTGCACGTCGACGCGCCGGGCTCGACGTGGGGCGGCTGGCTGGCGGCGGTCGGAGCGATGGGCCTGGCGCTGCTGGTCGCCGAGCACGGCGCCGAGGTGCTGGCCCGCTGCCCGGCCACCGGCTGCGGGCACGCCGTGCTGCGGTACGGACCCGGTCCCGCCCGGCGCTTCTGCGACGCCACCTGCGCCAGCCGGACCCGGGTGGCGGCGCACCGGGCGGCCCGCCGGTCCGGCCCGGCCGGCTGACGATCCGCGGTCCCGACTCCCGGGCCGTCAGCCCCGCTTGCGGGCCTGCAACGTGTACGTCTGCGGCAACCGCCACGGCCGATCCGCCAACCGCCATTCGCCGTTCGCGTCCTCGACCGACCGGCCCGGCAGCGCGTCCCACGGGGCGCTGTCGTGCTCGACCAGCATGGTGAGGTCGAGGCCCGCGGCGAACAGCGCCGTGACGATCTCGCCCAGGCCGTGGTTCCACTCGTGCGTCACGGTGTGGCGGAACGTCGCGTCGGTCTCGACATAGGTGCCGCCGTCCGTCCAGACCAGCGGCTCCGGTCGCTCGAAGTACGGGTACTCAGCCACCAGGAGCTTGTCCTCCCGGGTCTCGTCGATGGCCCACAGCATCGGGTGGCCCTCCCGGATGAACAGCCGGCCGCCGGGGCGCAGCAGTGCGCCCACCACCTCCGCCCAACGCCGGATGTCGGGCAACCAGCACAGCGCCCCGATGCCGGTGTAGACCAGATCGAAGGCTCCCCGGCCCAGCACGTCCGGGGCGTCGTACACGTCCGCCTCGACGAAGTTGACCTCCCCGCCGGCCCGTTCCACCAACCGCCGCGCCTGCTCCAACGAGGCGGCGGAGAAGTCCAGGCCGGTGACCCGCGCGCCCAACCGGTGCAGGGACAACGTGTCGGTGCCGATGTGGCACTGCAGGTGCGCGGTGCGCTGCCCGGCGATGTCGCCGAGGCGCGGCTGGTCGAACCGCACCACGTCGCTGAGGTGTCGCGGGTCCGCCACGTACCGGTCGAGGGCGTAGCTGGCTGACGCGGCGTGGGCCGGCGCGCGTTCGTCCCAGTTGGCGCGGTTCAGCGACCGGTAGTCGGAGGTCATGGGCCCACCGTGGCACGCGCCCCCGCCCCGGACAATCGAGTTTGGTGCGCCAGCCGGTTGCCCGCCCGGCGCGCTCGGGGCAGGATGACCACCTGCGGTACTCGTCGCGTCACGTGGAGTTGTCGAAGGTGGGGCGGTGGTGGCAACCGAGGACCACTCCGGTGGAGCGGACGGCCCGGAGCCGAATCCAGCCGCCGCTCGCGCCCCGTGGGCACCGACAAACGCGGTGGAGGAGCGCCTCGTGGTCGCCGTCGACGCCGGTGACGTGTCCGCCGTCCTGGGCATCGTGGCCACCGCCGCGCTGTACCTGCCGGGTTTCCGGGACGAGGGGACGTCCGCCACGCGGCAGCGGGTGCTGACCCGGGACCGCGACGGCGTGCCGTACCTGCCGGTCTTCACCTCACCAGCCAGCCTGCGCGGCGCTGTCGAGGCCGATGGTTGGCGGGCGACCACCCTCGCCGAGGTGTGCCGTGGCGTACCCGCCGGCTGGGGCCTGGCGATCAACCCGGTCACGCCGGTCGGCGTGCTGGTGCCGCCGTCGGATGTGCCCGGGTTGGTGCCGGACCCGACCGAACTCGCCGGGTTCGAGCCGGCCAACCACCTCGAGCGGTTGCTGCGCGACGCCCTCGGCGCGCTGGCCGGGAACGCCCTGCTCGACCTGCTGGTGACCGCCCGCGTGATCGTGCCGGTCCGGCCGGTCGAGGCGGACGGCGTACCGCTGGTACCGGTCTTCACCTCGCCCGAGCGGCATGCCGAGTTCCTGGCCGGTCGGGACCTCGACCTGCCGACCACGACCGTCGACCTGGTCGCCGTGCTGCGCGACTGGCCGGGGCCGGAATGCCGACTGGCGGTCAACCCGGGCTCACCGATCGCCTTCTCGATCGGCGGTGCCCGGGTGCCCGGCCTCCTGGCGTACGCGGTGGACCTCGCCCGACGCCGGTCGCGAGGACCTGGACCGTCGCCGCCGGTGCCGGCACCCCGGCCGCACCCGTCCGAAGGCGCCGTCGCGGACCTGCTGCGCGGATCGGGGTGCTCCCGGCGGGACAGCGGGTGACCGCCACCGCGGACCGCTGTGTGCGGTCGATCCGGGCGAGCCGGAGTCCCGTCGGCGCGACGCGGAGATGACCGTGTGTACGCGCATCATCTATCGTGAGTGAGGGTGTGGGGGAGGTGGACCCATGGAACGTCCGCAGTGGTCGGCGCTGCGCGGGGTGGTCGAGGACCTGCGGCACACGCTCGCCAACGCCGAACAGACCCGGCAGGAGATGCTGCAGATCACCGGGACCGCCTGGTCGGAGGACCGGCTGATCAAAGCGGTGGTCGGCCCGCGAGGGCAACTCGTCGAGATCGACATCGACCCGCGGATCTACCGGACGCCCAACTCCAAGGCGTTGTCGGCGGCGATCATGGCGACCGTCCGGGCCGCCGTGGACGATGTCAACGCGCAGGTCCGGGACGTCATGCGCCGGGCGCTACCCACGGACACGACCGACTCGCTCGGCCGTACCGACTTCGACGTGCTGCTGGACCGGCACGACGCCGAGCTGCCGACCGCGTTCCGGAAGGAGGACGGGCATGGGTACGTATATTGAGATCGACGGCGATCCCGACACGATCGGTGCGACCGGTGCCAGGCTGCGCGCGATGGCGGAGACCCTCCGCGCGCAGGCGCGGAGCATCCAATCCGAGATCGAAACGGTCCACAACGAACGGCCGTGGGGTTCGGACAGCTACGGCACCGCCTTCGAGGGCAGCTATTACCAGGTGCCGGAAGGGTGCGAGGAACCGCTGCCCAGCATGGTCGCCGACGGCCTGACGCACGCGGGGGAGCGGCTCACCTCGGTCGGCGACGGAACCGTTCGGGCGATGTCCGGCTACCAGTCTGTCGACATCGACAGCGCCGTCGACATCGACCGCGTACGACCGTGACCACAACTGACCGGCCGCCACGAAACCCTGCCGACCGGGGCGCCCTCGCCCGCGGCGTCCCCGGTGAGCTGAGCGGTCACAGGTGAACCGGTAGGCCCGATGCGGGCGTCCGGTACGAAGGGGCGGGGGGCATGGGCGACAACGTCATCGAGGACGGCGCCACCATCGCCCTCGAAGCCATCCGGGAATGCATGGTCGAGATCGATCGGTACATCCCCGTGCTGGGCTGGTTCCTGGAGACGATGACCCAGTGGCCGGAGGCACGCCACCAACGCATCTACGACCTCGCCGACACGTACGAGCGGGCGGGCGAACTCTACCGGACCCACCTCGACGAGATCGAGGCGTACCTGGGTGACCTGGACTCCTGGCAGGGCGACGGCGCGGCGGCGGCCATGCGGCAACGGCTCCAGGAACATCTCCAGGAGGCCGCCAACATGGTCGAGGTGCTCGATGCCGTGCAGCAGACCGTGCACGCCAAGGCACTCGAGATCGAGTCGATGAAGTGGATGGCTGTCTCCACCCTGGTTCTGATGATCATTGCCCTGATCCAGGCGATCGTCACGGCCTGGACCGGAGTCGGCGGCGTGTCCGGCGTAATCGCGATGATCACGGCTCGGCAGACCATCCAACGGCTGTCCCAACACCTCGTGACCCGTCTGTGGCAGGAGACCGTCAAGGCGGGATTCCGGCAGTTCACCCGGCGCCTCGGCAGCAACATCGCCAGCGCGGCGGTTCGCGGCGGCGTCGGATACGTCAAGGTCATGGGCGGCATCAAGGGCGGCATCATGCTGATCCAGGCCGCCGAGGGGCACGACCCGTTCACGGAGGGATGGGCCACCCGGTTCGGCGTCGAGATGGTGGACACGTTCATCGCCGGAGCCATCGGCGGGCCGCTGAGTCTCGGCGTCCGCAGCCGGGTGACCGAGGCCGTCTCCTTCGGCGTCGGCCAGGCCGTCGACAACGTGTTCCAGTACCAGCGGGACCGCTGGCTCGACCAGGCCGGCCTGGACGACTGGGCCAAGCGCAACCACCTGTACAGCGGAATGACCAAAGAGAACCTGCTCGAAGCGGTCACCCCGGCAGCCCTGATCGGCGAGATCCTCAGTGAGCCGGGCGGTCGCCGGGGTGCCCGGCCGGACATGGTAACCCCGGCCGTCGACCGGGCCGCGCTGAACCTGTTCGGCGACGGCCGCACCGCGCCGGCTCAGGACGTCGGGACCGCCGAGCCGAACGCCCGCACCGGCCAAGCCCTGCTGGCGACACCGCTCGGCACCCCGGTCACTCCACTCGGCCCGGCGACGTCGCCCGCCGGCGTCCCAGGGTCCACTCCGGCTCCGGCTCAGGCCGCGGCTCCGGCCACGGCCTCGGCTCCGGCTCCGGCTCCGGCCACGGCGGCTCCGGCCACGGCGTCGGTTTCGGCTCCGGCCACGGCCTCGCCTCCGGCCGCCGCGCCGGCAGGTGCCGCCGGCTCGCCGGGCAGCGGCGGTAGCCCCGCCCCGGGCAGCGGTGGCTCCATCCCAGGTAGCGGTGGCTCAGGTTCGTCCGGTGGTGCCGGGTCGTCCGGTAGCCCAAGCTCGTCCGGTGGCTCGGGCACGGCCGGGGCGGATCCGGCGCAGGCACAGCGTGGCGGCGATCCCGGCGGGACAGTGGCCGACCCGACCGCCGCCCCGCCGTCGGCGGGTGGTGACCCCGCCGGCGACCCGGCCACCACCCCGGGCGATCCGGCCGGTACGGCGACGTCGCCGGACACCGCGTCGACGCGTACCGCCGGATCTGGAACAGACGACGGCACGGTCGACGCCGCTACCCGACCAACCCCGACGGAGCTGGCGGACCGAGCCGGCCCGCCGCCGAACGGGTCCGACGGCCACCCCTCTGGTACGCCGTCGGCCTCCATGGCGGCGAGCGGCCCGGTCCTCCGTGAGTCACCCGGGTGGTGGGACTGGAAGGCCCGCGTCGAACAGCAGGTCATCGTGCCGTACGCGCGAGGTGTGGCCGACCACTTCGCCGCCCCGGACGGGGCGACGCCCGGGACCCGGCAGCTCACCCCGGAGATGGTCCAGCGGGCGCTGGACACCCCTTCCGAGACGCTGGACCGCTACGGTGCCAGGCTGCGCGGGTTCATCGAGCGGCATTTCGCCCACATCGACGAGACCGGCGTGCGGCGTCCGATGGACCAGGGCGAGATCGCGGCGAAACTCGCCGAGCTGCGGGGCCAACCGGGGGTCGATCCCGCGACCCAGGTCACGCCCCGAGCAGGGGGTCCCGCGACCGGCGACCCGATACCCGACGGTGAATCGACGACGCGCGGCGGCACGTCGACCAGCACCGCGCCACCGGACGTCAAGCCTCACCCCGGAGCGGATCGGCCGGTCCCGGGCGGGATGTTGCCGGGCGGCGTGTTCGCCGGCGGCGGCTCTCCGGGCGGCATTCCCACCGGCTCCACCCGGCACGGCGGGGACGGCGGCGGGGACGGCGGGACGGATCGGCCCCGCGTCCCGGGGCAGCGGCCGTCCGAACCCGACGCGCCAAGGGCAACCGAGCCGGACAACCCGGCGACCGACCGGCGCGGGACCGTCGAGCCCGAATTCGACCCCCGCAAAGTGGAGGAACAACTCCTCGCCGCCCTCGATCCCGTGCACCGGGCCGAGCTGGAACGGGCGATCGACGCTGCCAGGAAGCGAGCGGATCGGAGCCTCAGCCACCTGCGGCAGGTGGTCGGCAGGGTCGACCCGAACGGCGATCGGGCGACGTTGGTGGGCACCGATAAGCGGGTGAAAGAACTGGCCTCGCTCGCCCGAACGGTGGTCGGTACGTACGTCGACGAGGCACCCGACATCGCCGGCTTCGTCGCGGAGACCAAAGACCTCGTCCGATTCTCCGTGCGGACCTCCCCGGCCGACTACGGGCGGACCGTACGCGACGTGCTCGACGGGTTACGCGACCAGGGATACCGGCTCGCCGGCGACAGGGCGATCAAGAACTTTTGGCGGCCGGGCAACCGGTACCTCGGTCTCAACGTCAACCTACGGGACCGGAGCGGAAACCTGCTGGAGGTGCAGTTCCCCACCGACATCTCGTGGGAGGTGGGTATCCGGACCCACCGGCTGTACGAAATCGTCCGACTGGATGTCGCCCCGCCAAGCGACCGAGTCGACGCCTTCCTGGAGATCCTGCGGCTCAACAGGGACGGAGGACTGGCCGGGCGGTTGCCAGAAGGCCTGGACCAGTTGCCCCTGCCCAAGGACACGAGTTTCGAAGGCTGGGTCGATGAACGGCCCGGCATCTGGTCGACTTACCTCGCGAGTCTTACGGATTCGGGTCGCACCTTCGCCGATGTAGTTCGTGCTCACGGCCTGACGACTGCCGACTTCCCCCAGGCGAGCAAGTTGGGATTGGGAGATGACCATGGACAAGTTCGAGTACTACGGGATGCTCAAGGAGGAGGGGGCGCAGCCGTCAGGGCTGGTGGCGATCCGGCTGACCACCGGTCCGTTGCAGGCGGTGGTGTGGCACGTGCCGAGGAAAGAGTGGATCTACTCCCCGTTGATGGCGGCGATCAGGATCTTCGACGACCAGTACTCCGACCGGAAGAAGGTGGTGGACCGGCCGACGGCGGAGCGGATCGCCCGGGAGAACCTGGGCACGGACCTGCCGAGCGAGGAAGAACTGATCCGGATGTGCGAGGAGGGAGCCAGCCAGGCTCGATCCTGACCGGCTCGCCAGCGGTAACCCCCGACCATGCGGATTGGCATCGTGGACGGGAGGGGGGTGAGCCGCCGGATCCTGACGCCGAGGTGTCCGATTGGGACGCGGAGTCGCCCGCCAGCGGGGGGCGGCACGCACAGGTCGATCCGGACACCGTGGTGGCAGCACCGGCCGCCGAGGAGACCCGTGGCCGGCTGGTCGACAAGGTCTGGGACCGGGTCAGCAACCTGTTCCGGCCGGCGACCGCCGATCCGGAGACTCTGCGTCGGGAAGAGGCGGACCGGAAGGCTTACGAACGACACCTACGAAAGGCACAGCACACCTTCTGGCAAGCCGTCGAGGCCAACCCCAAGCTTCAAAGAATCAGGCGAGACGCCGACTCATACGCGATTCAGGAGCAACTTTCCCGGGCCGAGTCGGCATTGATGCGGGACCGAGCATGGCAGGCGCGCTCGGCCGAACAATCAATTCGTGAGCAGGCTCAACTCGTTCGGACGCAGGGACGTCAGGCGGGCGCACCCTTTGACTATGTGAACCGGCTAGAACGCGACGCTGATCAGGCTGCGGCCAATGCGACCCGGCTCGAGGAGGACGCGCGCAGCAGTGAGCGGCGGGCAGCGGAGGCACACGAACGTTACGAGCAGGCGCGGCAGGCCATTGACGACTTCACCACTCGCCGTGCTGCCAAGGAACACCTGCGCGAGTGGGAGTACGCGAACCTCGTGGACGGGGGGTTCTCTACCGTTGGCGACACTCGTCCTGCCGCGACCACATCGGCACTGACCGGCCGGGACGAGCCGCCACCCGTCTGGCGCAGCCGTCCGTACGACAAGGTGCACGGCCTGCGCCGCGTCCTGCAGGTCGACCAGGTCCGGTTGGAGCGCATGCTCGCCGACGGGCGGGGTGGCTATCAGCGCACTCCGGATCCGACGGGGGCCTGGCTGCGCCAACTGAACGCGTTCGGGATCGAGGCCGATCCGACCCGTACCCAGAACTGCAACGACGCGGTGGCCTCGTTCTTCGACACGTACGTGCACGGCCGCCCGACGGTGGCCGCACCGCGGACCTTCGACGGCTACGTCAACGGCGATCCTCGGCAGCCGTGGGCGGGTGAGGACGGTGGACCGGGCCGGATCGAGGATCTGACCGGGGGCCGCTACCAGTCTCTGACGGGCGACCTGACCCGATGGCCGCAGGCCGCCGCGACCGCGCGGGTCGACGACGCGTTCGCCGGGCTCCAGCGGCAACTGCTGGCCGGCGGCCACGGGTCATTCGCCTCGATCATCACGGGCTGGCGCGGCGGCGGATCCCACGCCTGGGCCGCGGTGAACCACCACGGGGCGATCCATTTCATTGATCCCCAGCAGGGCCGGGTGGTGGTAGCGAGACCCGGGGACGGTGGAACCCGGTTTGTCGACGCGCACACCGGCGAGCCGCTGGCCCATCCGATCTACGGTCCCGACCAGATAGTCGCGGTGGACGCGTTGGTGGTCGACGCCATGGCCCGTCCGGTGCCGTTCGGAGACCTGCCACCAGGCGGTTGGAACGAGCGCCCCCTGACCCCGGAGTATCTGTCCCAGCAACCCCCGGAAGTGCGGGCCGCCGCGAGCACCGCCATCAGCCACCATTCCATGCGCGCCGAACACGACCGGGCCGTGGCCTACGAGGGGGAGGCGATCGAGGCACGGCGGGCCGAGCGAGACCACGCGGCGCGTGCGGAGTCGCTGCGGCAGCGGGCGCGGGCCGCGATCGAGCAGGAAGCCGTACACCGGGACAGGCGGGACGCCGCGTGGGCGGCTGCCGACCGCGCCGAGCGGGCGGCCGCACAGCACGCCGCAGCCACGGACCAGACCGGCGACCGCCGGGATGCCGTGGAGCAGGGGCACGCGGCGCGAACCGCCTGGCACGAGGGGACAGCCCAGCACCTTTACCAGGAGGCGCAGCAGCTGCGTGCCGGGGCCCGGGGACATGAGGACCAGCGCCGCGAGGCCCAGACCCGAAGTCAGGAACTCGCCAACCTCGCCAACGATCATGAGGTACGCCGCCAGGAGTACGCGCGCACGGCCCAACAGGCGGAGCTGGCCGCGGCGCGGCACCGCAGCCAGGCGGGGCTGTTCGAGAAGCGGCGGGCCGAATCCTGTGCTGAGGCCGCACACGGGTACGAACGTAGAGCCGACGCTTACCAACGGGAGGCCGAGCGGTACGCGGGAGAGGCGGCGCGACGCGCGGCCGATGACCCGATACGGCGGCAGGCGGAGGCCCGAGCCGGTCATCACCGTCGACTGGCCGAGGCGGCTCGTTCGGCGGCGAGCCACCATCGGGCCGTTCAGCGACGTCTGTCGACGGCGGATCGGCGTGACGAGCAGGCGGCGCGGCATTCGCGGCAGGCGGAACAGTCCCGGCAGTCCGCCGCCGCACACGAACGGTCGGCGGTTGACCACGAGGAGCACGGCGCTGTCGCGTGGAACCACGCTCGAACGTACGACGCGGCGGTCGACGAATTCCGGCAGGCAGCCGCCGTTTCCGCCCACCGTGACCCGCGCCTGGCCGAGTCGTACCGTCAGCAGGCCGAGGCGTACCGGGAGGCGGCCCAGCACTACCGGACCCGGGCGGCCCAGCATGCCGCGGAGGCTGAGGCAGCCCGGGTCCGCGCCGGTCACCACCACCGCACGGCGGACACCGCCGAACGGGCGGCTGTCATCGAGCGCGAGGCCGCGGCGGCGGACCGGGCGGCCGTCGACGAGCACCTGAACGAGGCCGGCGCCTGGCAGCGAGAGCAGTGGCAACGACAGGTCCGGGAGGATCCTGGGACAGCCGCTCCAGGCGCGTCCGCATCGGCCACGGGCGGTCCGACGAACCGCCCCGGACAGATGTTCCGCGACCCGGATCCGGAGGAGTGGGCCGCGCTCGACATCGGTCGCGCGACCCTCCGTGACCTGGGACTCGATCCCGCAGAGTTGTCGCCCGACCAGCGACAACGTCTCGAACGGTCGCTGCGGCGCACCGCGCTGCTGCCCCCTGAGCGCTTGCGGTTCACCCAGCGCAGCGTGAGCCCGCGGACCGGCGACGGTATCCCGGCACCGGATCTCGCCCGGGCCATGCGGGACGGCGGTTGGCGGGGTCAGCCGATGCACGGGGTGCGCTGGGGCGACGGCTCTGTGTCCAGCCTGGACAACCGGCGACTGCGGGCTGCCCGGGACGCCGGGCTCGACAGGGTGCCGATGGTCGTGCACGGCCCCGGCGAGCGACTGGACGACTGGCCCGACGAATGGCCGCGGGACCGTCGGGAGCGGCACGCGCTCGCTGTCGACATCCGGGAACTGGCCGACGGATCGTGGGTTGTCGGCGGAGACGAGGGCCGGATCCGGTTCGCGCGTGGGACGGTCGCCCGGACCTTCGGCGAGATGGCCGTATTCCGCGCCGCCGAGCAGCGGAGCCTGCTGCCCGGGAAGCTGTTCGGCGCGGAACGGCCGCCGGTCGTTCTGGGAAAGCCGGACGAGCCGGCGACCAGGGCCGAGATTCGCAACAGCGAGCGAGACCTGCTGTCAAACGCGATCGACTCCGGCCACGCCGCTGTGGGGGCGATTGCCGCTGACCTTGCTGAGATTGGTCGGGTCATCACCCGACGACTCGCGCTACCGGAGGCGATAGTGCTCAGGGGCGAGGAGAACAGGGTCAAGACCGTCGAGTCGCTGGAGCGCAAGTATCAGCTCGAGGGCAATCTGCTCGGTCCAGAAGAATTCCTCAGGCGGGTCAACGACATCATCCGATTCTCGCTGGAACTGCCGGGCGGGGAGAGCTACCTGCTAACAGTGGACGCGGTGATGAACGAACTGCAGGCGAGGCAATATTTGATCGACGGGAAGCCCAAGAACTTTTGGCAGGCGGGCAACCGGTACCACGGGTTGAACCTCACCGTGCGGTCCGAGCGGCACGGTCTGTGGGAACTCCAACTGCCGACGGCCGTGTCCTGGCGGGCAAACAAGCTCACCCATGACTTCTATGAGGTCTTTCGAGATCCGGCCGAGTCGCCCATCCGTCAGGTGCACGCGTTGCTGAGTATGTTGCGGGTGAACCAGCAACTCGGACTGGTCGACCTCGTGCCGCCAGGAGTTGCCGACCGGTGGGAGCCGAAAGACACGAGCCTGGCCAAGTGGGCGCTGAAGAATCCGGCTGCGTGGCAGCAGTATCGGAGGTGGTTGGCGGACAATGGCTGGCAGTTCAACGAGGTGGTCGCCGAGTTCGGGCTGACGGCCGAAGACCTGCCGGTCAGCCAGGATGTCGCCAGGCAATGGGGAGACGATGACGTACAGCTACTACGTGCTCTATTGGGATGAGGTAGGTAGCGGTCCGCCGGCAGGCGTCATCGCGAGAGATCCGCGGACCGGTGACGCCTTGATCTGGAGTCATATCCAGCAGGCCTGGCAGTATGCGCCTCGGACAGCAATCGAGTTCTTGAACGACTACCGGAACCTGGACCGGTATGAGCCGATCGATCGGGAGACGGCGGAACGGGTGGCGCTGAGCATCACCGGGACGGAGCCGTTGCCGGACGAGGACGACATCGAGTGGATCTTCAGTTGGAAGGGTGCGCCGCCCCAGAGCGAGGACTGAGTGTGAGCATGGCGGGGCGGTTCATCGTCCGACAAGCTGGTCGCGGCGCCGGATGAGGTATGCCGTCTCCGCCGTGTTCCCGGCCAGTTCGATGGCCCGCTCGTACGCCATCCTCGACGCTTCGCTTCGGCCCAGCCTGCGCAGCAGTTCGGCGCGGGTGGCGTGGTAGGCGTGGTAGCCCTCGAGCGGCAGGCGGTCCACCTCCGCCAGCGCGACCTCTGGGCCGTCGATCTCGGCGACCGCGACCGCCCGATTGAGCCGCACGATCGGGGAAGGGTCGAGACGGGCCAGGTGGTCGTAGAGCGCGACGACCTGTGACCAGTCGGTGTCACGGACGTCACGGGCGTCGGTGTGCACCGCGTTTATCGCGGCGAGTAGCTGGTAACGCCCCGGCGCCTCGCCGGAGGCGAGACGTCGACGAACCAGGGCGTGGCCCTCGGCGATCAGTTCGCGGTCCCACGCGCCGCGGTCCTGTTCGCCAAGGGTGACGAGTTCACCGCCCGCCGACACCCGCGCGGCGCGGCGGGCCTCGGTCAGGAGCATCAGCGCCAGCAGCCCGGTGACCTCGCCGTCCGCCGGCATCAGGGCACTGACCAGCCGGGTCAGCCGGATCGCCTCGGCGGTGAGGTCGCCGCGGACCGCCTCCTTCTCGGGGTTCGAGGAGAGGTAGCCCTCATTGAAGATCAGGTAGAGGACGGCGAGCACCCCGGTGACCCGGGCCGGGAGGTCCTCGCGCAGCGGGACCCGGTAGGGGATCCTCGCAGCCCTGATCTTCACCTTGGCGCGGGTGATCCGCCGGCTCACGGCGGCCTCCTGGACCAGGAAGGCGCGGGCGATCTCGGGAACGGTGAGCCCGCCGACCATTCGCAGGGTGAGGGCGATCCGTGCCTCCATCGCCAGCGCGGGGTGGCAGCAGGTGAAGACGAGGCGGAGCCGGTCGTCGTCGATGGCGCCGAGCGGCTCAGTGGTGTCGGACAGCATCAGCGCCTCCTGGTGCTTCTCCTCGCGCCTGGCCTCGCGCCGGAGCCGGTCGATGGCCTTACGGTGGGCGGTGGTGGTGAGCCACGCGCCGGGTTTCGGAGGGACGCCGTCGACCGGCCAGCGCTCGACGGCGGTCGCGAACGCTTCCGCGGTCATCTCCTCGGCGATGTCGAGGTCCCCGATGCGCCTGGCGAGGGTCGCCACCACCCGGGCCCATTCCTGGCGGTGGACCCGGGTGATCACCTCGTCGACGTCGGCCATCGTTACCGGAACGGCCGGAGTTCGATCCTGCGGTTGCAGTGCTTCGACGCCTGGCCGGCCAGCCGCAACGCCACGTCGAGATCGGGGGCCTCGATGATCCAGAGGCCGGCGATGTGCTCTTTCGATTCCAGGTAGGGCCCGTCGGTGAACACGGCCTCCCCGTCCCGACTGTCGACGACCGTGGCGGTGCCGGGTGACGCGAGTCCGCCGGCGAAAAGCCAGTGACCGTCGGCCCTGAGGCGCTCGTTGAAGGCGTCGATCGCGGCCATCTCGCCGTCGGTGGCCAGGTCGGTAGCGTCGTGGAGAACGGACATCAGGTACTGCGCCATCGGGATCGCCTCCTGTCGTCGTGTCGCGGCCCGGTGGGCCGCCGTCAATCCCTGCTACGAACGTTGGTGGCCCGATCCGACACGCTCCCGGGATTATTTCTCCAAGGGTGCGACCTCCCGGAACGGGGACCGACGCTGGTCCCCCGTCGGCCCGGGGGGTTATGACGTCTCCCGCAGTCCGGGCAGGTCGTCGGCCACTGTCGCGAGGGCCGACAGTTCGTCGCGACGAGCCTGCGGAGTGCTGCCGAAGAGGTCGGTCTCCACGCTCGCCCGGGCGCGCGCGTCGGCGATCGCCACGGCTCGAACCGCGACCGGGGCACCGGCGAGACGGGCCACCCGGCGCGTCACGCCCGCACCGTACTGCTCGTCCTCGGCGGCTCGGGCGGCGCGAGCGATGGTTCCTGACTCCGACCGCCACAACCCGGAGGCCTCGTCGACGAGGGTGTCCCCGGGTGCCATGCCGCGGGCGGTGAGGAGCGCGGCGCCCAGCACCGGTGCGTCGTCGTAGCCGGTCCCCGCGAGGGTCCACACCGCGTGCCGGGCAACCCGCCAGGCGACCAGGTGGTCGGGCCAGCGCTCCGTTCGAAGCGTGCCAGCGTAGCGCCGGGTGACCTCGTCGAGGACGGCGGCCAGCCTGGGTCGGGCGGGTGGCGGGATCAGTTCGCCGATATCGAGGGCGAGGCCGTCACCGATGGGAGGGCGCATTCCCAGCCGCCAGCCGGGAGGCAGCGGATATAGACGACAAGAATCAATGTGTGAGTCGACAGGGGAGAGCCACAGGTCGACCGCGTCCACCGTCCGGCCCGCCCGATCGACGATCCAGCCCGGTTCCCGGTAGGCGACCGCCTGCCGGTCTCCGGGCACGCTGATCGGCGGCTCGTGCCGGTGGATCTTCTCGGGCGGAACGTCCCACCGCACCACGTAGACCAGTTCCCGGGCCCTGACGACGTACCCGGGGTCGCCGTCGACGCTCATCCGGTACGAGCCGAACCTCGGGAACCTGTCCCGCGCGAGGAGGGCGATCGCTTCGGGTGGGCTGCCGATGGGGGGCGGTGGTGGGGGTGGTGGTGCGCCGGCAACGGGTGGGGCGGCCGGCAGTAGGTCGGCCGGGATTCCCGCCGCCAGCGTCGCCACCTGTCGTTTGTCGAACGCCCGAACGGCGAAGGGGCGGCGGACGAGATCCCGGGAGATCTCACCCGCGAGGTGCCGTTCGATGATGACCGCGGCCCGCAGCAGCGGTGGCAGCGCGGCGAGGTGCCGCAGGTACGGAATCTCGCCGTCCTCAACCGTGCTGTCGTACCGCCGCCCGCTGGCCGGCACCATGGCCAGCACCATTGCCGCAGGCCAGGTCAGCGGTGCTGGACGGGCGGCCAGCGGGGCCCTGGAGCCGAGCAGCGCGGGGTCGAACCACGGCAGCGCGACGACGGAGGCGAGGAACTCCGGGTCGGTGGGCGCGTGCGTGGCCAACCGGGTGGCGGCGGCGACGCCGATCCCCAGGAAGGTCTCGTGTGGATCCCGGATGCCGCCCGGTTCCGCGTACCAGGGTGCGGTGGGCTGTCCGGCTGGCGTGCTGGAGAGCAGGTCGAGCACGGTCTCCTCGAACCTGTCCCGCTCCGTGCGCGGCACCGCCTCGACCACGCCGGCCCGGACACCCGCCCAGGCGGATTCGAGCAGTTCGCGGGCGGCGCTCTTCACCGCGGCGCCGTTCCGACGCTGAACGCGGTCGGGTCCGCCCCGTCGTTCACGTGTACCTCCCGCTGCGTCGCGGCCGTTCGAGAGCGTATCGGGCCACCGCCGGGCGGCGGCGCCTGATCGCGGCCGGCCGCGATCAGGCGCGGGTCAGGGTCCGGAACCTCGGCCCGGCGTACCGTTCGAGGGCGGCCCGCACCAGCTCGGGTGGTTCCACCAACTCCTCCAGGGTGATGAGGCGGTGGCCCCGGCGACCGTCGGGGCCGGGGAAGCGGGGCTTCCGCCGTGTCGGCACCCGGTCCGGTAACCACAGCACCAGGACGTGGTCCGTGGCGTGGGGCAGTGCCACCGTCTCGAGGGTCACGGCGTCGACGTCCGTCCAGGGTCCCTCGAAGTCGCAGGTACCGGCGTGGACCACGGCGCCGGCGTGGTCGAGAACGAGACGGAACCGGCGCCGGGTGCAGAGGTACAGGTAGAACCCGATGAGAAGGAAGAACCCGCCGGACACGCAGAGTAGTAGCGACACGACTGTCGCTCGGCCGCCGACCAGGGCGAACAACCCGCCCAGGAGCAGGCTCGCCGTGCCGTAGCCGGAGCCGATGTAGGCCAGCTTGCGACCGTTGCGGTCGTTTCGGTGCAGTTCCATCGCGTCCTCGGGCTGGATTCGGTGGGCGGCACGAGTGCTGCGCCGAAGCTGCGACGCGGTCCCGACGGCCCGCTTCGGGCGACCGTCGGCGGTGCCACGTCACGCTCAGCATAGAACCCGACACCCTGCGCGACAACGACCCGACGTGGCGGGGCGGGCGGGCCGACCTCGGCCCACCCGCCCCGCAGACGGCGGACGCTAGTACGAGAACGCCTGGAACTCGGCTATGCGAACGTTGTTCGCCTGGACGCTGGCAGTGCTGCAGTCGGTGTTGGCCCGCGGGTCGTTGTCCTGTTCACCCGCGTACGCCGGGGCGCCGGTGCACTGGTTGGTCACCACCTCGACGCGCAGGTGGGTGGCGCTCGTACGCGGAATGTCGAACGACCGAATGATCAGCTCCGGCGCTCGTGGCCGGGGCTTGCCGGACGGGAACGCGTCGGCCGGACTGGTGTAGACGTGCCGGAAGTCCTTGCCGTCGGCGCAGGTCACTCCCTTCGAGGCGGTGCACGCCAGCACCTTGAACTGGCGTAGTGCGGAGAACCGGTTCTGGCTGGCGCCGTCCGGGTCGCCGGAGATCGGCGGCCGCAGCATCGCGCTGACCTGAACCCGGCGTACCTGCTGGCTCCCACCGGCCAGGTCGACGGTGACCTGCTTGCCGGCCACCGGACTGCCCAGCGAGGCCCAGTTGGTCGCCTCGTCGTCGTCGGCGATCTTGTCGAGGTTGACCCCGTCGCCGCTGACCGTCGCGCCGGAGGCGGTGGAGGCCAGGTTGCGCAGCATCACCATCGGCAGCGGCCGGAACTGCCCGGCCCTGACCGTGACCGGACCGCTGCGGATCAGGCCGAGCCCCGGCGCGCGGGCCACGAACTCGTACGTGCCGGGCACCAGCTTGACCGTGCCCGTCAGCGGGGTGGCCGACGACGTGTCCGCGACCGGCACCGCCCGGGCCTGGTACCGGCCCACGAACAGTTCGGCGTCCGGCACGAAGCCGCGGTCACCCAGCGGGAGGAACCACACGGTCGCTTCCTTGGCGTGCGGCGAGGCGAAGCTGGGTGTCGGGTTGGCGTCGGTGTGACCGGTGCTGGCAGCGGCCTCGCCGAGGCCACGCCTGGCGAACGCGTTCCACAGCAGATCCTGGTTCGCCCCGCCGAACCGCACCTGGTCGGCGGCGAGCAGCGCGTCTCGGGCGTCCACCATGCTCACCTGGCTGACCGACATGAGCAGGAACGAGTCGAACACGAGCTGGATCCAGCGGCGGTTGCCCGGGCAGGCGGTGACCGGCGTGGTGCCGTTGGCGCAGGACTTCTGCAGCGCCGCGTTACCGGCCCCGTACCGCTGCATCATCGCGGCACGGATGTCGAAGTTGGTGGCGCTCCACAGCTCGCCGGAGGCGTGCACCTGGAGCCCGACGAAGTCGTAGTCGACGCTGCTGTAGTTGAGCGGGCTGACGCTCATGTTGTAGTTGCGGATGCCGGCGACCTTGTCGCCCGTGGCGTACTCACCGATGGTGACGCCCTGGCGGCCCGGCGCGGCGTACCCGTGCTCGTACAGGTACTCGATGGCCAGCAGGTCCGACCAGCTCTCGCTCATGCCCTGCGGTGAGCTGAGCCCGGCGTCCGGACCGGCGATCATGCGGTTGGTGATGGCGTGGCCGTACTCGTGGGCGATCACGGACATGTCGTAGTCACCGTCCACGCACGGGGCGTAGAAGGAGCCGGCGATCGGCTGCCACAGGTACATGTTGGTGATGGGGGCGATGCCGTCACCGAAGGTGATCTGGTTGGCGTTGTCCCGCGCCTCGAATCCGGGTGGGCCGCCGCTGACGCCGCCGGCCTGGGCGTTGCCCTGTTCCGGGTCGCCGCCGAGACCGCCGCGGCCGAAGTTGTCCCGCTGCATGTTCCAGGTGGCCTCGGTGAAGCCCAGGTGATACGACCAGTCGTGCATCCGGTTGTGCATGCCGAACAGGTTCGCCCGTGCCGCGTCGATGTCGTTGCGCTGTGGTGAATCGAAGACGGCCGGGTCACACTTGTGCTCGTGCCACTGGTTGGTCCAGGGGTAGCTGTAGTTCCGGTCCGCCCGCGGCGTCGCCGTCTCGGTGCCGACGCTGAACGCGTCGTTGCTGTGCCAGTTGTGCACGCCGATGGCGTTATTGCCGTTCGTGGTCTGGGTGGACGTCCCCGTCGCCGGGTCGACGTCCCAGGGGGCCGGTGAGGCCGGCGTGCCGACCACCTCGTCGCAGCCGGGCGCGGGGGCGAAGCACCACCGGGACCGGGTGTCGACCGAGGAGTAGTCGGTCCGTGGCGAGCTGGGGAAGACGTCCCACTGCGGGTTGTCCGCGTGGGCGTCGACCAGGTTCTCGCGGACCAGGACGGTGCCGTCCCGCGCGTCCACGTAGGTCGAGTAGGCGGCCGGGTCGTCGCCACTGAGGTCGGCGCCGAGCACCACCTCGTACGCGGCCCGGGCGCCCCGGTCCGGGGTGGGGACGGCCACCAGTCGGGTGCGGATGACCTTCGCCCCGGCTCGTTGGGCATCGGCGAGCGCGGCCCGTTCGGCGTCCGCGGCGGACAGGGTCGCGGGTTCCGGGGGTACGGCGTCCCGCGCGAGCGAGGAGCTGACGTGCCAGACCGACCCGTCGCGGATGCCGACGGCCATGGTGCCGTCCACGGCGGCGGGCAGGTCCCCGAACTTCTGCCGGAACAGCACCGTCGCGCCGGCACCCATCGGCGCCACGGTCAGCACCTCCAGCGCGTCGACCGCACGGGTGGTCAGGCCCAGCAGTTCCCGATTGGCGTCGATGTAGGCCCGCGCGCCGCGGACCGGGTCCTTCGGGAGGCCGGTGGCGAGTGGCCGGCCGGTCGAGGCGAGCGTCGAGGGCGTGCCGAGGCTGGTCCACCGGGTTCGCGCGCCGACCGCGGCGGCGCGTTCCCGCTGCCCGGCCGTGGGCGCGAGCCGGCCCGTCCGGTTGTCCTTGGTCTTGCTTGTCGAGTCGTCGATCCGCAACTCGCCGGGCGGTGCCTGGTCCGGTGTCCCGGGTGCTGCCTGCCCGCCGGATCCGGCGACGAGCACGAGTGCGGCCGCCATCAGGATGGCGGCGGTCCCCGCGGACGCACGGGATGGTGTGCGCACGGTCCCTCCTTTGTCGATCGGCAAATACCGGTCCCTGGCATCCGAACAGCAACCTTCGGCCGGGGGCACTGGCCGAACATCCAAAAATCCTCACATCCCCATGTCTGGATGTATGGGGGCGGGATGAACCGCCTCGACATGTTGTCCGTATGTGGTTCCATGAGCACCGGTCGTGACGTAGGGAGGCGTCGATGGGTACCAAATTTTCGATCACGGACAACGCGGTCAACCAGCACTCGTCGAACCTGGACCAGTCGGTGGCGGCGCTGAACACACAGGCACGGGCGTTCCTCGCGGCCATCGAGCCGCTGCCCGGCGTGTGGAAGGGTGCGGCGTTCCAGTCGTGGGACCAGTTGACCCAGCGGTGGAACCAGGCGATGGCTGACCTCAACAAGTCCCTCACGGATATCAAGCAGCGGGTGGGATCGGCCGGTCAGTTGTACGACACGTACCACTCGGAGCAGACGAGCCAGTTGCAGCAGACGATGGGGTCGGCCAACTGGGACAGCGCGAAGTTCCGCGGCTGACGGGGAGGGTGTGCGGTCATGTCGGATGTGTTCAGTTACGACGAGTCGACGGCTGGTTCGGCGCAGGGGGACATCGCCTCCGTGGCCAACGGCGTACAGGCGAGCCTGGATGACCTGTCGAACTTCGTCTCCCGGGTCAAGTCCAACTGGGACGGCGACGAGATGGAGATCTATCACGGCATCCAGGCCCAGTGGGACGGCGCCGCGGCGACTGTGAAACAGATCCTGGACTCGGTCAAGCAGGCGCTGGGCCAGACGACCACGTCGGTGCAGGAGATGCGCGGCCAGGTCCGCGGCACGCTGCAGGGCTGAGCGACGAGGCGGACGCCGGCCGGGTCAGGCGCAGCCGACCCGGCCGGTGGTGAGACACGCGGACACGGAGGCGGGCGATGGCGGAGTTTCCGGCGGGGTTGTTCCGGGTCGAGGGTGATGCGGGGTCGATCCGGGCGTCGGCGGGGCGGTGGTCGGGGTTCGGCTCGGCGGCGGTGGAGGCGGCGGGGCAGATCACCGGGTTGGACACGGGTGGGTTCGTGGGTCCGGAGGGGGATGAGTTCCGGGCGGGGTTGAACCGGGACATGCCGCGGCATTTGCGGATTACGGGGGATGCGTACGCGAAGGTGGCGGGTGGGTTGACGACCTTCGCGGGGGTGTTGGAGTCGGTGCAGGAGCGGATGGGGCCGGTGGCGGCGCGGGCGCCGGGGTTGTGGGAGGCGGTGCGGGCGGCGCGGGGTCGGGTGGAGCGGGCGGCGGAGGCGGACGCGGCGCATGAGCGGGAGGTGGCGGATCGGCCGGCGGGTGCGGCCGGGCCGGATTCGTATCGGTCGGATGGTGCGGCGGCGGGGGTGGCGTTGGCGCGGGCGCAGCGGGAGTGGGACGCGTGTGTGGCGCAGGCGAACGGGTTGCGGGGAGAGCATGCGGCGGCGGTGCGGGACTGTGTGCGGGTCATCAACGAGGCGAAGGGGATGCGGTTCACCGAGAACCCGAAGTGGTGGGATCTGAAGGGTCAGTTCACCAATTTCGTGCGGGACAACAAGGAACTGCTGAAGAAGTTGTCCGGCGCGTTGAAGATCGTGTCGTTGGTGGCGGGGTTGTTGTCGTTCATTCCGGTGCTGGCGCCGGTGATGGTCCCGTTGGCGATCGGTACGGCGTTGGCGGCCTCGGCGATCGATCTGTCGGTGTATTACGCGACGGGTGAGGGCAGCCTGAAGACGATCCTGATCGATGTGGGGTTGAACCTGCTACCCGGGGTGGGAAAGCTGGCCCGGCTCGGCATGGGCGCGATGCGCGGCGGACAGGTGGCGTACGGCACCGGGAAGCTGGGCAAGGCGGTGCTGGCCGCGCGCCGCAACCTGCCCGATCCGCAGAGCATGCGCAACGGCGCGATCTTCGAGTACGTCAGCAACGGCAAGCGGGTGCTCAGTGACGTCAGGTGGAGCCGGCTCGGAACACACTCGGAGCGGGTCATCTGGAAGGAACTGGAGGCCCTGGGTGTCAAGCCCGCGGACGTCAGGCGAATCTACTCCGAGTTGGAGCCGTGCATAATCCCGACCGAGGCCGCCGGCTGCAAACGGTTCATCGAGAAAACCTTCCCCAACGCCAAGGTGACCTGGAGTTTCGAGTACGGTGACGCCGCCTCCCGGGCCCGCGGCAACGAGGCTCGAAAGGCTCTCTTCGATAAGCTGTTCGGCGGCGCGGGTGCCAAGACGTCAGGAGCGGGTACGTGAGTGTGAACCACGACGAGGTCGTCGCCATGTGGGGCAGTTCGCAGGTGCGCGTCTTTCCGCTGGAGCACCTCGAAGGTCTCGGAGTGCCGACGGACGCGCACCGGCTGCTCGGCGAGGTCGGGCTCCCCACCGAGGCGGGGTTCCTCTTCGCCGCCGCCCCGCTCACCGCCACGACGCTGCCCGGACTCGGTCCCGCCGTGGCGTTCGGGTCGGGATGGAACGGCGAGTACGACATCTGCGTGCGCGGTGCCGACGCACGGATCTACGCCTCGCACCGGGCGGAGCGAGAGGTGACCCTGGTCAACACCAGGGCCGACTTCTTCATCGAGTTCCTGCTCCGCGCGGCCGGACTGCACCAGCTCTACGACGGCGCCGAGGAGGGTCTGGTGGATCAGCGGGTGTACCTGGACACCGTGGACGAGACGCTCGGCGGGCTGCGTTCCCTCGATCCGGAGGCGCTCGTCGACGGTGCCTGGTGGACGGGCGTGCTCGACGACTTCAAGTTGGTTTGACCGGATCGGAGGTGGTCCCGTGACCTACGTTCAGTACCCGTACGCGACGTTGATCAGCCTGGGGCAGAACCTGACGCACCTCAGCGAACGGCTCCAGGAGAGCAGCCGGGGCGCGGTGGACTGTGCCGGCCTCGCCGATGACCAGGCCGACATCCAGAACGCGATCGAGGGCTTCCGCGACGAATGGAAGACCAGCCTGCTCGAACTGACAAACAACATCGGCAAGTGGGGCGGGTTGTCCCAGGCCATCGGCAAGCTGGTCGCCGAGTTCGACACGCAGGTCGCCGAGGCGCTGCGCCCGAGTGAGGGGTGACGCATGAGCGACGCACCGGTGCTCGATCCGCTGCCGGCCGACGATCTGGCGCTCAATCCGAACGCTCCACACCCGCCGTTCGAGTGGCTGATCGGCGTCCCGAACGACTGGGCGGTGCTGGACACCAACCCGGGATCCTGGCAGCGCAACGCCGAACGCCTGGTGGACGACCGGTTCGCGGGGCGCAGACTGCGGGCCGCCGAGCGGCGGGAGGTGCTCGGCTTCGTCGAGCAGTTGGTGGCCGACTGCCAACGCGCCGGCGCCGCGCTCAGCATGATCCAGCTCGGCCGGCTGTCGACCGGCGGTGTCGGCAGCGCCGGCCTGCACCTCGGTTGGTTCGACGCCGCGCCGGAGCCGGCTGGGCTGCGGCTCGCCCGGGAGGCACTGCCCAGCACCGGAACCGTGGAGGAGGTGGAGACACCGCAGGGACCGGCGCTGCTGCACCGGGACACCGCCTCCACCGTGCCGCCCGGCGCGTCGACCCGGGTGCGGTCCGCCGTGTTCCAACTGTTCCTGCCGCTGACCGGCACGACGTGGACGGCGGTGTTGAGCGCCGCCACGCCGCATCCCGAGATGGAGCCGGTGCTCGCCGACCTCATCGTGGCGGTGGCCCGCAGCATCACGCTGTCCACCGACACCGACACCGACACCGACACCGACACCGACGAGATCGGCGAGTCGGCGGTCCGGGATGGCTGACAGCAAGGACAAGGTGGTGGTCCAGGCGCACGGCCTGCGAACCACCACCGCGCTCGCGGCGCTGTTGCACGGTTCCCGGCGCGGCCCGCGCGAGCTACGCCGCCCGTACGCGGCGATCATCGCGAGCCTGGTGATCGGCGCCCTGCTCCTGGTCGGGGTCTGGGCGGTGAGCACGATCGCGGACCTGCTTGCCGAGCAGCGACGCCAACGGGCGTTGCCTGAGGTGGCGGTGGTACGCGTGGAACCGGACAGGCTGGATCAGCGAAGTGCCCAGTCGAAGCCGCCGAACACGGCGATCACCAGCGGCACGAGTGCCACCACGGCCAGCATCTCAAGCATGTCGAGCAGCTGACGCAGGCGCGCCGCGGCGACCTCGTCCATCCGTGCCCGTCCGGCCCCGACCAGCACACCGACCAGCAGCAGCGCGCCGACGGCGGCCATCAGGGCCGCGCCGTCCCCGGTCGACGCCAGCTGCCATGGCCCGAGGGTCACGCCGACCGCGGCCACCGTCACCGGCGGCAGCAGCATCGGCACGACCTGCCAGGTGCGGGTGAACAAGCGGGCGCGCAGGGCGAACACCACGCCCAACACGAGGGCCAGCGCGCCGGCCGGTCCCTGGCCGGACGCGGCGAGCACAGCACACGTGCAGCACGCGAGCACGGCGACACCGAGCAGCGCACCGGTCAGCACGCCCTGGCCCCGGCGCACCGCCGCGCCCACGTCGTCGCGGGCCACCCACCTGCCGTCCTCCTGTTCCCGGATCAGGCGGACCAGGCCGGACGAGCCGAGCGCCGCCTGCTGCGCCAGGCCGACCGCGAAGACCAGGACCACCGCGCCGACGGCGGCCACCCGCTCCGGAGCCAAACCGCCCGCGAACAGACCGGTGGCCAGCGCGCCCAGCGTCGCGACCGGAACTCCGGCGGCGACCAGCGGCGACCATCGGGGGCCGGCCAACGCGAACGCCGTCGCCCCCGCGCCGGCACCGGCGAGGGCGGCGGCCAGCGCGGCCGGTCGACCCCATCCGGCCGCGGCGACCGCCGTGCCGGCGACCACCAACCACGCGGGCACCGCGGCGCCGATCAGCCACGCTCCTCCGGTCCCGACGAGCCACCGACCGAGCAGGACCGCGACGGTCGCCACCACGGCGAGCCCGAGCGCCACGGTGGCCGTCGGCGGCAGGACGCCGAACACCCCGGTGAGGACGAGGACCACCACCCCGGCCAACCCGGCGCAGCCGGCCTCCCGGGACCGGCCGGTCCATTCGCTGCCGTCGCCGTCCAACCGGGACTCCACCTCGTCGACCACGTCGTCGACCACCGGCGGCAGCGGGGCCGCCTCGGGAGGGGAGAGAAACACCGTGTCGGCGTCGGCGATGCCGCACTCGTCAAGTGTCCGCCGAGGGTCGAGGGTGCCCGCGGAGACGGTGGACAACGTCCACCGGCCCGTCGTCTGTGGCGGCATCGACAGCAGGTCGCAGACCTGCGGTAGGTACTCCAGCACCGGCCGGGTCGCCGGGAGGCTCAGATCCACGCCACGCCCGTCCGCGACCACGGTCACCCGAGTGAATCGGTTGGCCATCACGCTCCGTTCCGGGATGGTTCGCACCGGTGTCGATCGGTACTACTCTAAGTCTTCGCGGCGCTGTCGAGGACCCGACGTCGGTCGGATCATCCTCGTCCGGGGAGGGACGGCACAGTGACTCAACGGGTGGTCCACCGGCCGGCCCGGGCGGCCGCCCCGCGGGAGCCGGAGTCGGCGCCGCTGGAGGTGGTGGCGCCGCCGGCGGTTCCGGACGGCGGCGGTGGTCTGGCCAGCGTCATGCAGGTGTTCCTGCCCATCATGGGTGGCGCCGGGATGGTGTTGATGATGGTGGCCAACCAGAATCCGATCATGATGGTGGCGGGCCTGGGCATGCTGGCGGCCACCGTGCTCGGCGGCATCGGGGCCTTCGTCGCCCAGCGGACCGGCGCGGCCCGCCGGTTCACCCAGCAGCGCCGCCGCTACCTGGACTACATCGACCGGGTACGCGAGCAGCTGCGGGCGGCGGCGGAGGCGCAACGGGTCGCGGCGCTACACCGGCACCCGGATCCGGGAGTGCTGCCGGATGTGCTTCGCGACCCGCACCGGCGCTGGGAGCGTCGGCTTTCCGACCCGGACTTCCTGGTGTTGCGGGTGGGGCGGGGTCCGGACCGGTTGTGGCGCCCGGTCCGGCTGAGCGAGGGCGACAACCCGCTGGTGGAGCTGGACCCCATCACTCTGGCCGCCGCTCGGTTGACCGTCGAGCGCTACCGGGTTCTCGATCAACTGCCGCTCGCCGTGCCGGTGACCGGAACGGTCTCGGTGGTCGGCGCGCCGGCGGACACCCGGAACGTGGTCCGGGCCATGGTCGCCCAACTGGTCACCCTGCACGCGCCGGATGACGTCCGGCTGGCCTGGCTGCTGGGTCCGTCGGCGGACCCGGAGTTCGGCTGGATCAAGTGGCTGCCGCACTGCCTGCACCCCAGCGAGTTCGACGGTCCGGCGCCCCGGCGGCTGGTCGCCGCCGACCAGGCCGGACTGGCCGGCCTCCTCGCCGACGAGTTCAACCAGCGGGCGACCCAGGTCGGCCAGGCCCGCCGGATGGGCAGTCCGCGGCATCACTACCGCGGGGATCGCCTGGTCATCGTGGCCGACCACGCTTCCGCGGGGGCGGCGGATCCGCTGGCGCATCTGGAGGACGACCTGACGGCGGCGGAACTCGGCATCGCGGTGGTGGTGCTGGTGCCGGACCGGCGGGACGAGCCGTCGCACGTGGACGTCCGGGTCACCTGCGCCGCCGGTCGGGTCACCGTGGAGGACCTGCGGCCGGTAGCCGACCTGCGGGGAGACGAGGAGCGGGCCCGGCGAGCCCGGATCGGCGGAGCGACTGACGGTACGCCGGACCCGGTGTCGCTGGCCGAGATCGAGGCACTCGCCCGGCAGGTGTCCCCGCTGCGGCTGGTGCCCGATGCCGTGCGGGACGCGCCGCTCGAGGCCACGGTGGACCTCCGGAGCCTGCTCGGCATCGAGGACGAGGCGACCTACGACGTACCGGCCGGATGGGCGCCCCGGCTGCTGCCGGACTTCCTCACCGCGCCGTTCGGGGTCGGTCCGGCCGGCAACGCGATCGAGCTGGACATCAAGGAGTCCGCCCAGCACGGGATGGGCCCGCACGGGCTCTGCGTCGGGGCCACCGGGTCGGGCAAGTCCGAGGTGCTGCGCACCATCGTGCTCACCCTGGTGATGACCCACCCGCCGGACCGGCTGGGTCTGGTTCTCGTCGACTACAAGGGCGGCGCCACCTTCGCCGGGCTGGAACACCTACCCCACACCGCGGCGATGATCTCCAACCTGTCCGACGACGCGGGCCTCGTCGACCGGCTGCGCGACGCGTTGCAGGGGGAGATGAAGCGCCGCCAGCAGATCCTGCTGGACGCCGGGCAGCTCGCCAACATCACCGAGTACAACCGCCGCCGGGACGCCGGGCAGCCGCTGCCGCCGCTGCCGAACCTCTTCGTGGTGATCGACGAGTTCAGCGAGCTGCTCACCGCGAAGCCGGACTTCATCGAGCTGTTCATCGCCATCGGGCGGATCGGCCGGTCCATCGGCATCCACCAGCTGCTCGCCTCGCAACGGCTGGAAGAGGGGCGGCTGCGCGGCCTCGAGTCGTTCCTGTCGTACCGGCTGGGCCTGCGAACGTTCAACGAGCAGGAGAGCCGCACGGTGCTCGGCGTGCCGGACGCCTACCGGCTGCCACCCCTGCCCGGATCGGGCTACCTCAAAGTGGACACGACGGTCTTCGAGCGGTTCAAGGCCGCCTACGTCTCCGGGCCGTACCGGCCACCGGCGGGCGGGGAAGTGGCCGAGGCGGCACCGCTGCCCACCGAGTTTCCCATGCGCGAATCCGCCCGCCACCCGGTCGCGACCGCCACCGAGGGCCCGGAGCCGGACGCGGCGGCGGCACCCACCGCGCCGTCCACGCTGGACGTGGTGGTGCGCCGGCTGCGCGAGCACGGGCGGCGGACCCGGCAGATCTGGCTGCCGCCGTTGCCGTCCGCCGTGCCGCTCGACTCGATCACCGGTCCGGTCGAACTCGATCCGGCGTACGGGTTGACGGTCACCGGGGTGGAGCAGCGCGGCGCGCTACGCATACCGGTCGGCCTGCTGGACCGGCCCACCGAGCAGCGGCAAGAACCGTTCGTGCTGGACCTGGCCGGCGGCGCCGGGCACGTCTGTGTGCTCGGCGCGCCGCAGACCGGCAAGTCCACCCTGCTGCGTACGTTGATCGCCGGCGCGGCGCTCACCCACACCCCGCACGACATCGCGTTCTACTGCGTCGACTTCGGCGGTGGCGCGCTGGCCGCGCTGGCCGACCTGCCGCACGTGGGCGGGGTGGCCGGCCGGCTCGACCCGGACCGGGTCCGCCGCACGGTGGCCGAGGTCGGCACACTGCTCACCGAGCGGGAGCAGTTGTTCGCCGCCCGCGGCATCGACTCGATCGAGTCGATGCGCCGGATGCACCGGGAGGGCCGGCTGCCCGAGCTGGCCGCCGCGGATGTCGTGCTGGTCGTCGACAACTATCCGGTGCTCAAGACCGACTTCGAGGACCTCGCCGAGATCGTGCAGGACATCGGCGCCCGCGGCCTCGGTTTCGCCGTGCATCTGGTGCTGACCGCCGGGCGGTGGGCCGACCTGCGGCTGCAACTGCAGGCCGTGATCGGTGCCCGGGTCGAGCTGCGGCTCAACGATCCGCTGGACTCGACGATCAAACGCTCGGCCGCCGAGAACCTGCGCGCCGACACGCCCGGGCGGTGTCTCACCCAGGAGGAGCTGACGGCACACGTCGCGCTGCCCCGCATCGACGGTAGCGACGATCCACGTACCCTGCAGAAGGGCCTGGACGACCTGGTGCAACGGGTGGCGGCCGGCTGGAGCGGCCCGCGGGCCCCGGCCATCCGGATGCTGCCGACCCGGGTCGAGTACGCCGCGGTGGCCGCGCACGCGCCGGCCGACGGCCGGGTGCGGCTGGGCCTGGACGAGGCGGAACTGCGATCCACCGTGCTGGACCTGTTCGGCGCTGATCAGCACCTGCTGGTCTTCGGTGACTCGGCCAGCGGCAAGACCTCCCTGCTGCGGCTGCTGGTGCACGACCTGACCAGCCAGTTTACCGACGAGCAGGTGGTCTTCGCGGTGATCGACCAGCGGCGCACCCTGCTCGACGTGGTGCCCGAGCCGTATCTGGGCGCGTACGCGGGCACCGCGCCGGCCGCGCAGGGACTGGTCAACGGGGTGTGCGGCGAGTTGCGCAACCGGCTCCCGCCAGACGACGTGACAATCGAGCAACTACGCAACCGGTCCTGGTGGAAGGGGCCGGAGGTGGTGGTGCTCTGCGACGACTACGACCTGCTGCCGACCGGCGGCGCCGGACCGCTGGCGCCGTTCCTGGAGTTCCTGTCCCAGTCCCGGGACCTGGGCTTCCACCTGGTCGTCGCGCGACGCAGCGGCGGTGCCGGACGGGCCATGCACGAACCGGTGCCGCAGCGGATGCGCGAGGTGGGGTGCGCCGGTCTGCTGCTGTCCGGCGAGCGGCAGGAGGGGCAGCTGTGGCCGCAGGCCTTCCTGTCCATCCAGCCGCCCGGCCGCGGCCGACTGATCAGGCGCGGCCGACGGCCCACCCTGATCCAACTGGCCTATGTCGAACCGGCGGATTAGCGTTCGGCGTCCTCAGCGGACCGGACCGATGGTCAAGGCGGTCGCGACGGTGGCGGCCAGTTCCCGGGCACAGCGGCGGGTCTCTAGACCGACCAGGTGCCAGGCCAGTGGCCCCGAGCGGGCCAGCGCCCGGTCGTAGGGGATCGTCACGACCGGTACCCTGACCGCCTCGTGGGCGGACCGCCGCTGTGCCGCGGCGCTGCCGCCGTCGCGCCGAACATCCACGATGGCACAGCTGATCCGGCCGGCCGACGAGCGCCCGGTGGACCGGACCAGCCAACCGATGCCCTGCCGCAGCCAGTCGAGGCTGTGCGGGTCGGGCGTCCCGACCACCACGACGTGGTCCGCGGTCGTGACGATCTCCCAGGTGGCGGGCGAGGCGGCGCCCTTCGGGGTGTCGACGACAAGCAATGGAAACCACCGCCGCAGCCGGGGCAGCGTCGCGGCGTACTCGCCCGGCCGGGTGAACGGGGCGGGTCCGGCGCCCGGATCACCAGCGAGCAGCAACGGACCGGTCTGCGTGACGGTCAGTTGCCGGCGCAACCAGCGGTGCCCCGGTCGGATCGGCATCCCGGGCGCCGGCGTCCGGATGCCCAGCGCGAGCAGCACCTCGGCGGCGGTGCCACCCGGACGGCCGCCGAGCCGGTGGAACAGCCCGCCGGCCGGATCGGCGTCCACCGCGAGGGCGCGCGGTCCGCGCAGGTCGGCACAGATCCGGGCGAGCAGCGCTGTCACGGTGCTGCCGCCGGTGTGCGGCGTGAAGCCGAGCACCGCGATGTGGCCGCGACGGAGCTGGCCGGCCAGGAGTTCGTCCTGCCGCCGGATCCGACGCAACCGGGCGGTCAGCCGTGGATCGACGGCCGCCCCGACGGCCCGGAGCAGGCTCGGGGCTCCCGGGGCGCGGCCGGTGGCCGGGCTGGCCGGCCCGGTCGCCCGGTCCCGCTGGTCCGTCGTGCTCATCGACAGTCACCATGCCCTGCCCCGGGCGTCGCGTCAACGGCCACCGGGCACGGGCGAGCGGCACTCCCATGGGTCGGGCGCCGTCAACGGTCACCGGGCGCGGGTGGGTGGCCGATCCGCACCGGATCCGCATCGTATCTGTGGCGAACGATGTGACGATCCACGTGCCGCCGGACCCCTCGAACAGGTGACGCACAGATGACTGATCAGGACAGCCCAGACCCGGCCTGCCGGGCGCTCGGTATCGCCATCGAGGAGCGGGCCCCCGGGCGGGCTCGGGTCCGGATGCGGGTGACCCCGACGATGGTCAACCTGCACGGCCTCGCCCACGGCGGATACCTCTTCCTGCTGGCCGACGCCGCGTTCGCGTACGCGTCGAACGCGCCGCGGGGGCCGGTCACCGTCGCCCAGGGCGCCCAGGTGACCTTCCTGCGGCCGGTCCGGATGGGGGAGGAACTGATCGCGGAGGCGGCGGTCCGGGCCCGGTCCGGCCCGAGCGGCCTCTACGACGTCACGGTACGCCGGCCCGGTGGGGAGGTGGTGGCCGAGTTCCGTGGCCACAGCGTCGCGTTGGCGCGCCGCCCACCCTCGGTCGTCGAGGAGGCCCGCGTGCCGGATCACTGTGACCACGGAGGAGCAGCATGACCGATACCGACAACACCGGCCCGTTGCGCCGGATCTGCTGGGTGTTTCCCGACCGCGAGTCGACCCGTCAGGCGGCGCTGTGGCGCGGCGTGTTCTGGACGGCGTACGAGCGGGTGGCCGCGGAGTTGGGGATGGCCTTCACCAGTCACGCCCCGGACGCGGTCGCGGTGGACGCGTTGGATCCCGGGGATCCTCGGGTCTTCGTCGACGGTGAACGGGTCACCCCCGCCGACACCGTGTTCATCACCGCGCTCTACTCGCTGCCGTACCAGGGAATGGACGTGTTCAACCAGTACGCGGTCTACGCCGTCTTGGAGAACTCGGGTTTCTACCTGCCGGCGCCACCCCGACTGTCCGGTGTGGTCAACGACAAACTGGCGACGTACCGGTATCTCGCGGACGCGCCGATCCCGCCGATCCCCACGATCCGCATCGGTTGCGGCCGGGACGTGCACCACCGGCTGTACGAGCCGGTGCTGGAGCGGCTGACCTTCCCGGCGATCGTCAAGCCGGCCGGGTGGGCGTCCGGCTGGGGGATCTGCGTCGCCCGTGACGTGGAGGACCTGCGCGGCCTGGTCAGCCTGGCCCAGGGCGGCGAGACGACGCTTGTCTGCCAGCCCTACCTGGGCGCCGGCACCAGCGACTACCGGGTCTATGTGGTGGACGGTGAACCGCGCGCGGTACTGCGGCGCAGTCCGCGTGGCGACTCGCCGGTCTCCAGCGGCAGCCGTGGCGGCACCATGGGCTACGTGCCGATGCCGGCGGAGCTGGCGGACGCCGTCGGCTACTTCGCCGACCGCCTGCGCATCCCGTACTTCTGCGCCGACTTCCTGCACGACGGCACCCGGTTCTGGTTCTCCGAGATCGAGACCGATGGTGCCATCGCCCCCGACGGCGGCGGCGAGACGGCGATCCAGTACTCGATCATCAGGGCCCGGTTCGAGGCGTACCGGGGGGCCCACGCCACCTGGCTGTCCGACCGGCCGGTGGTGTCCGAACCGACGCGAGCAGGGAGCTGACCCGATGGCCGAATTTCTCGTACCGGAACTGGATCCCGCCGGGCTGGACCGGGTGCGCCGGTTGCTGGCGGATCTGCGTACGGTGCCCGAGCTGACCGAGCGGTACGCCGGCGCGGGCGCCGTACGAGGGCTCGCCGACCTCGCCGGCGTACCGGTGATGACGAAGGACGACCTGCAGGTGGCGTTGCGGCACCTGCGCCCGCGCGCCGCCGACGGCGCCACCTGGGTGTTCCAGAGCGGCGGCAGCACCGGCGCGCCACAGCTCGGTTACGCGCCCACCGGCCTCTACATGCGGGAGGTCCACGACCACTGGCGGCCGTTGGACCGTGACGACGTGTTCGTCAACGGGTGGAGTGCCGGCAAGATGTGGGGGGCGCACTTCCTGGTCAACGCCTACCTGGACCACGTCGGTTGCACCGCGATGAACCTGGGCGCGCTGGCCGCGACCGAGTACGACCCGTGGCTGGACTTCTTCGCCGCCCAGCGGGTGACCGGAATCGGCGGCACCCCGAGCGTGTTGGCGCTGCTGTTCCGGCACGCCAGCGACGCCGGGGTGAAGCTGCCCGACCTGCGGACGGTGCTCTGGCTGGGCGAGGCGTGGGACCCGCGGCTGGACGACGACCTGCGCGCGGTCGCCCCGGACGCCCGCCGCTGGGGGATGTTCGGCAGCACCGAGACCTGGGTGGTGGCCACCAACACACCGGACTGCGCCGCCGACACCTGGCATCCGCTCCCGTCCCAGCTCGTCTGTGTTGACGACGACGAGTTCCTCGACTTCACCGCACTGAACCCGACCGGCCTCAACCCGGTGCTGCGGTACCGCACCGGCGACGCGGGTCGGTTCGTGGGCTGTTCCTGTGGTCGTCCCGGCCGGGCGGTCCGGGTGTTGGGTCGGCGGGACGGGCTGGTGAAGTTCCGTGGTCACCTGGTGAACGTCGCGGACCTTGTCGACGACGTGTGCGCGCGACCGGGGGTGGCCCGGGCGCAGCTCGTCGTCACCGAGTACGCCGACCGGGGTGGTTTGCTGGAGGTGCTGGTACAGCCGCGGCGGGACGCCGCGCCGGATCTCGCCGACCGGGTCCGGTCGCACCTGCTCGGCTCCGGGTTCGGGCCGAGCATCGTCTTCCAGCGGAACCCGGACGCGTTGTCGGTCACCGTGGTGGACCGGTTGGTCGCCAACGAGCGGACGGGAAAGGTCGCGAACCTGATCCGGCGCGCCCGGTGAGCGCGAGGAACTTAGCGCAGCGGAGTCCCGCAGTCGCGAACGGACGGTGGGTCTAGTGAGCGCGAGGAACGTAGTGCAGCGGAGTCCCGCGGTCGCGATCGAACGGTGGGTCTGGTGAACGGCTCGGCGGCGGCCCTTGCGGCCAGGTCGGACAGCCGGCTGGGTCGGCAGTTCGGGCTGCTCTGGGCGGGGCAGACGGTCAGCAACGTCGGGGACCGGATCACGCTGTTCGTCATCCCCACCCTGATGATCTTCGCGATGGGGGCGTCGGCCTTTCAGGTGGGCCTGATCAGCATGGCGCAGTACCTGGCCATCCCGGTGCTCAGCCTGGTCGCCGGGGTGTTGGCGGACCGGTGGGACCTGCGTCGCATGCTTATCGCCTGCGACCTGGTCCGGTTCGTGGCCATCGCGGCCATCCCGGTGGCGTACTGGCAGGGTTTCCTCTCCGTCCCGCTGCTCTTCTGCTGCGTCGTGGTGATCAGCGCCGCGACCGTCTTCTTCAACATCGGGTACGTGCCGACACTTACCGTGATCGTGCCGCGCACCGAACTGGTCCGGGCCAACTCGCGGCTGGAGACCAGCCGGATGGCGGCGGAGGTCGGCGGTCCGGCCATCGGCAGCGGGCTCTACCGGGGGCTCGGCGTGGCGGCGCTGGTTGTCGACGCGGCCACCTATCTGTTCTCGGCGGTCTGCCTGCTGGCGATGCGACCGACCGGGGCCAAGCCGGCGCGCACCGAAGGGCTCCGGGTCAGGCTCATGGTAGGCATCCGGCAGAACTGGCGGGACCCGGTCCTGCGCCGGTGCACGGCGGGGACCCTGCTGGCCAACATCGGCGGACCGATCTTCGTCACCCAGTTGCCCGTGCTCGCGTACCAGGGACTCGGCCTGTCGGTGGGTGCCTTCGGCACGATCATGACGGTGGCCGCGGTGGGCGCGGTGATCGGTGCCCTGGTGGCCCCGGCCGTCAGCCGCCGGCTGGGCCCGGCCCGGGTGATGTCCTGGGCGATGCCGTTGCATTCGCTGTGTGGCCTGGGCATCCTGCTCACGGCGGTCGCACCCGCGGTGGTGGTGCTGGCCGCGACGCTCACCTCGTACCTGTTCTTCTTCGCCTGGTACAACATCTGCAGCCAGTCGGTGCGGCAGGCCCGGATGCCGGTGGCCGACCAGGCCGTCATCTACGCGGCCTACCGGACCGTCACCTGGGGCGTCATCCCGGTCAGCGCGTTCCTCGGCGGCGTCGTGGTGTCGCTGCTCGCCGCGCACGTCGACATCCGGACCGCGGTGACCGCCACGATGATCGGTGGCACGGTGATCGGGCTGTCCGCCTACCTGCCGTTGGCGCCGGTGCAGCCGATGCTGGACCGGGCCGCGGCCGAGGAGCGGGAGGGGACCGCCGATGGCCGCCCCTGAGGGTCGTACGGTGCTGGTCACCGGGGCGTCGTCGGGCATCGGGCGGGCCACGGCCCTGGCCGCCGCCCGCGCCGGCTTCGTCACCGTCGGTACGGTCCGCGATCCGGCGGACGCGGCGTCGCTGCGCGCGGCCGCCGACGGGGTACGGCTCGACGTCCGGCGGCTCGACGTCACCGACCCCGATTCGGTGGCGAACTGTGTGGCCGGCGTGGTGCGGACCCATGGCCGGCTCGACGCGCTTGTCAACAACGCCGGCATCGCCAATGCCGGGCACACCCTGGAACGCAACGACATGGCGGTCATCCGGGCCAACATGGAGGTGAACTTCTTCGGGGTGGTGTCGATGAGTCGTGCGGCCCTGCCGCACCTGCGGTTCGCCCGGGGGCGGCTGGTGACCATCAGCAGCGTCCGGGGCGTGATCGGTCAGCCGTTCAACGAGGCGTACTCGGCGGCGAAGTTCGCGGTCGAGGGGTTCATGGAGGGGCTGGCCCCGGTCGCCGCCGAGGTCGGCGTCACGGTGTCGGTGATCGAACCGGCGGCAGTACTGGACAGCGCCTTCGTGGCCAACGCCCGGATCGACCCGGCGGAGCTGCTGGCGACCGCCGGACCGTACGCGACCGCCTTCCGCGCCTACCGTGACTACGTGCGCTCCGGCGCGGTGGCCGGAGCGCAGACCTCGGCGGAGGTCGCCGAGGTGGTGCTGCGGGTGCTGACCGAGGAGCGCCCGGCGTTCCGGATCCAGACCAGCGCGTGGGCGCGGGAGTACGTGTCGCGCAAGCTGGCCGACCCGGACGGTGCCGCGGTGCAGGCACTCACCCGGTCCTGGGTGCGCGCCGACTGACCACGGCGGCGGCGCCGGCCACGGCCCGCCTGCCACGCGGATGCTCCGGCCACGTCCCGAGCGGTACGCGGAAGCGCCGGTGCGGAACCCCGCACCGGCGCTTCCGTGCTTCCGGCCGCTCAGGCGGTGCCGGCGGCGGCGAGCGGTGTCTCGACCCGGCCGTCGGCGTCATCCGCGTCGCTGGCCGACCCGGCGACCCCGGCCGTCCCTCGGGCGGACGCGACGGCTGCCGGACCGGCCGCGTCGGTCGCCGTCGCCTCATCGGGATTCGAGGGCGGCCCGGTGAGCAGGGTGGCGAGACGGGCCCGCAGTTCGCGCTTGAGCACCTTGCCGGTCGGCCCCAGCGGGAAGTCCGCCGGAGTCTCGGCGATCCGGACCGCGGCCAGCGACGCGAGGCCGGCCCGGGTCAACTCCCGGTTGGCCAGGTCGAGGATCTCCGTCGCGGACCAGCCGGTCGCCTCCGCCTGGAGCTGCACCACGGCGACCGGTAGCTGGCCGCCGTCCGGGCCGGGAATGCCCAGCACGGAGCAGTCCCGCACCACCTCGGCACAGTCGGCCAGCAGGATCTCCTCGACGGGCAGGCTGTAGACCGGACCGTCGAGTGTGTCGATGACGTCCACGGTGCGGTCCAGGTGGTAGAAGGTGCCGTCGGCCTCGCGCCGGGCCACGTCCCCGGTGAGCCAGTAGCCGTTGAGTTCGAAGCTGCTGGTCAGCCGCGGGTCGTGCCAGTAGCCCGGGGTCCGGGACGGGGTCTGCACGGCCAGCATTCCCACGGTGCCGTCGGGGACCTCGCCCCCGGTCGGGTCCAGCACGGCGGCCCGGGTGACCACCTCCAGCGGTTTGCCGACGCACCGGTCGTTACGCGGCGTCTCCGGGGTGGTGATCCCGCCGAACAGCGCCATCCCCATCTCCGAGGAGCCGAGGCCGTCGACGAACTGGGAACCCGGCAGGGCCGACTCGGCCGCCGCCTCGCTGGGCAGTAGCCACGGCTTGATCAGGCCGGCGGGGCGTTCCCCGAGTTGGACCAACCGGCGGATGTGACCGTGGTGGGCCGCGTCGCCGGTGTTGAACCAGGAGTGCACCCGGGCGGCGCCCTTGACGGGCAGGTCGCCGGTGGCCAGCTCCACGAAGGTGCGCGGGAACGAGGCGACCATTGTGGGTTGGAACGCCTCCATCACCGGCTCCACCACGGGCCGCCGCCAGTCGGCCATCACCACGACAGGGAGGCCGAGCAGGACGGCGGTGAGGAAGTAGCTCAGCCCGCCGGCGTGGGTGTGCGGCATCAGCGACATCAACCGGTCGTACGGCTCGGCCGGGAACCGGACCATCCGGGGCTGCTTCCCGTCCCAGAACTGGCGGTGACCGAGCATCGTGGACTTCGGGGTGCCGGTGGTGCCGGACGAGTGGATGAGGGCCACGACGTCGGCCGGGTCGTGCTGGTGCGGGTACCGCTCCGGCAGGCGCGCCGTGTCGGCGTCGAACGCCTGCACCTCGGCGGTGAGGGCGAGGAACCGGGGCCGGCGGTGCGGCGCCGACCGGTACGCCGCCGCCAGCCTTGTGGTGTCGTCGGCCACCACCCCCACCACACCGACGTGGTCCAGGTAGCGCAGCATGACGTCCGGCCGCATGGCGTCGTTGACCATCGCCGGGATGGCGCCGAGCGCCGTCAGCGCGAGGAAGTGCAGCAGTGGTTCCAGACCCTCGGCGATCACGACACCCACCGGCTCGCCCGGTCGGACGCCGGTCGACCAGTACCAGCGGGCGTACCGGTCGCGCGTCCGGGCCAGGTCGTTCAGGCTGTGTCCGCGCAGCACGACCTGGCCGCGGTGATCGGTGTGGTGGCTGAACACGAACGGCACGGCCCGGTGCGGGTTGGCGTCCAGCGCGTACTGCAGGAAGTTCCCGGCCCCCAGATCGGGCTCGGTCATGAACGCCCGGCGGGCGGCCAGCGGGGTGATGGAGGTGGTCTCGTCGTCGCTCATCGCGATCTCCCGGACAGGTCGGTACGGAGGCGGATCTCGGCGGCCGCCCGGTGACCCGAGCGGATGGCGCCTTCCATGAGGCCGAAGTAGGCGGTGCTGGTTTCGGTGCCGGCCCAGTGCACCCGAAGGTGCGGGGTGGTCAGTCGCGGCCCCAGCCGGACCCAGTCGCCGGGGCCGAACAGGGCCGCATAGCAGCCTCGGCTGTACCGCGCCGACACCCAGTCCGTGATCTCGATCCGCAGTGGCGCCGCCAGGCCGGGGAAGAGCCGGACAGCCTGCGCCGTCGCCTCGGCCCGCTGCTCCGCGGCCGGCAGCGCGGCGAACCGGTGCGCCTCGGCGCCGGTGACGAACCCGGTGAGCACGCCCACCCCGGCGTCCGGGGGTGAGTCGTCCACGGTGGACAGCAGCGGACCGGTGGCACTGACGGACCAGCCGGACAGGCCGTGTTCCCGCCACAGCGGGCGCGGATAGATCAGCTGCACCTTCACCGCGCATCCGGGCGCGGTGCGGTCACCGGCCCGGTTGACCGGCGGCGCCGGCCGGTGCTCGATGGCGTCGGCCAGCAGGGGCGGCACCGCCACCACCACCGCGGCACACCGGATCGGTCCGCCGGCCGTGTGCACCGTCACGCCGTCGGCGTCCTGGTGGATGGCGCGTACCGGCGTGGTGAGCCGGATCCGACCGGCCAGCCGGGCGGCGAGCTGCTCGCACACCTGGTGCGCGCCGCCGTCGACCCGGCTGTCCTGCGCACCGCCCTCGAACGCGTTGAGATAGCTCAGTCCACCGCCGGATCTCAGGTAGAACGCCATGTGCAGGACCGAGACGTCGGCCGGGTCAGCGGCCATCATCTCGCCGAGGAACAACGGGAAGAACAGCCGGGCGTCCGGGTGGGTGAGGTTGCGTTGGGCCCAGTCGGCGGCGGTCCGGGTGTCCAGCTCGGCGGCGTCCGGTGTCAGCCACGGCGCGTCCACCCGGACCCGGCGGGCCAGGTCGTCGAGCTGGTCGAAAAGGTCACCGAGGGCGACCGCGCTCAGCGGCGGGAACCGGCCCGGCCGGGTCCCGGTGCCCGCGCCGAGGGCGAACCGGCTGTCGCCGGTGACGGTGGTCGGCACGGTCTTCAGGCCCAACCGGTCCAGCAGGGCCAGCAGCGCCGTGTGCTGGCCGCCGAGGTACGCCGCGCCGGCGTCGACCCAGCTTCCCGGTGCCACCTCGACGCCGTGGGTGCGCCCACCCACCCGGTCCCGTGCCTCCAGCACGGTGACCTCGAAACCGGCTTCCACCAGGCCGGACGCCGCGGTCAGCCCGGCCAGTCCGGCACCGACCACGACCACCCTCATCGGTGCCCGCCCGTGATCCGGGTGGCCAGGGCGCCGGGCGTGGGTGCCAGCAGGAAGTCGTCGAAGGACAACTCCACGCCGTACCGGCGAGCGATGGCGCTGAGCACCCGGGTGGCCAGCAGGGAGTCCCCGCCGACGGCGAAGAAGTCGGACTCGGGACCGATGTCCGGGATCTCCAGCACCCTCCGGAAGATCGCCGAGATGTCATCGATGCTCATGTAGGACCTCCTTGACCCGGTGCGTGGTGTGCCGCCGGTGCGTCGCCGCCCGGTCGACTTTTCCGCTCGCCGTGTGGACGAGTTCCGCGACGATGGACACCCGGCTGGGTACGAGGTGCCGGGGGACCCGGTCACCGAGAAAGCGGATGATCTCCAGGTCGAGATCGGTCGTCTCGGCCCCGGCGCGGGGGACCACGTACGCGGTGAGGGCGGTGCGTCCGGCCACCGGTACCCCGACCACCGCGACCGCGGCGACCGTCGGATGCTCGGCGACGCGGACCTCCACCTCGGCCGGATCGACCCGGATTCCACGGATCTTCACCTGGTCGTCGAGCCGCCCGACGGGCAGCAGGGTGCCGTCCGGGAGGCGTCGCATCCGGTCGCCGGTGGCGAACCAGCGGGAGCCGTCGTCGTCCAACCGGAACCGGTCGGCGGTCTCCCGCGGCAGGCCGCGGTAGCCCAGTGCCACGGCCGGGCCGCCGATCAACAGCTCACCGTCGGGGGTGAGCCGTTCCCGCACGTGCGGTAGCGCCCGACCGATCGGGACCGGCGTCCCGACCGCCTCGACCGCCCCGGCCGGTCCGGCCAGGTCCACCGCGTGCGTGATCATCGTGGTTTCGGTGCAGCCGTACGTGTTGAGCAGCCGGACCCGGCCGGTGTCGAGCCGGCACCAGTCGGCCAGCCGGGCCGGGCTCGCCGGCTCACCACCGATGACGACGAGCCGGACGCTGGGCGGCAGGCCGGTGTCCGACTCGACGAGGTGGTGCACCAGTTCGTGCCAGAAGGCGGTCGGCAGGTCCAGCACGGTGATCCGCTGGGCGGCCACCGCGCGCAGGAAACGCGGGAAGGAACCGGTGTGCGTCTCGTCGTCGATGACGAGGGTGGCCCCGCTGACCAGGGTGGGCAGGATCTCCTCGAAACTGGTGTCCCAGTTCAACGACGCGAACTGGAGCACCCGGTCGGCCGGGGTGAGGCCGAACAGGTCGTGCAGGCCGGGCACGGCGGCGGCGAGCGCCCGGTGCGGGATGGCCACCGGCTTCGGCGTACCGGTGGAACCCGAGGTGAACAGGACGTACGCGGCGTCATCCGGGTCGACCGGCGCGAGTGGGTGCCAGCCGCGGTGCTCGGTCGGCGGCGCTGTCCCGGTGTCGACGGGAAGGTCGGCCGCGCTCAGCGTCACCCGGCAGCCGGCGGCGGCGCGCATGCCTTCGCGGCGGAGGGCCGGAAAGCCGGGATCGACCGGGCAGTAGGTGCCGCCGGCCGCCCACACGCCGAGCAGGGCGATGATCGTCCCCGGGTCGTGGGTGGCCGGTACGGCCACGACACCGGGTCGCGGCCCCAGCCGGCGCGCCAGCCCGCCAGCCAGCGCGCCGAGTTGGGAGTATGTGAGAGCCCGTCCGTTGTGGACCAGGCTCGTGTCTGTCGGGTGTCGCTCGACGACGTCCCCGAACACGGCAACGAGATCGCGAATGGTGCCACCTCACCTTGTTACGGAAATCGGCGGGGAACGCCAGCCAGGGTTTCATCGATGGCTCGGAATTCACTGCGGATCCGGTACGGATCGGCCACACGCGATAGGCATTGGCATCGCCGTACGTCGATAGCGCAGCCACTCGTCGACAGTGTCCCGTTCGTTGAGTTCGGCCCCGCAGCGGCGGGCGAACCGGTGGACGAGGTCGGGGCAGCGGTAGCAGTCCGGTCCGGACTCGGCGACCAGGTTGACCGCCAGCAGTTCGTCCAGCAGCCGGCGGATCCGTCGGGGCGCGGCGCCCTTGGCCATGGCTACGGGGTGGACGCAGAGGGACTGCCCCGGCTCCAGCCCCAGTCGACCGAACAGATGGGCGGCGGCCGGGCTCAGCGACCGGTAGGCGTCGACAAGTGCCGCGTGCAGGTCGGGTAGCTCGTCGAACAGCAGGTCGTCGGCGGGTTCGCCGAGTTCGTCGGCGAACGAGGCGACGGACTGTCCGGGGCGGACGGCGAGTCTGGCGCCGACCAGCCGGAGGGCCACCGGGTGACCGCCACACCAGTGCAGGACGCGGCAGGTTGCCTGATCCCGGAGGCGGTCCGGTCCCACCATCCGTACCAGCAGGTCACGAGCCGCGTCGTGCGGCAGGGGTTCGAGGGGCAGCCGGTGCACGGCGTGGTGTCGGGCCAGCGTCGGCAGTCGCAGCCGGCTGGTCACCACGAGTTGGCTGGCCGTGGTGGGCGGCACGAGGGGCAGGATCTGCGCGGTGGTCGCCGCGTCGTCGGCCACCAGCAGCAGGCGCCGGTCGTTGGCAAGCGTCCGGTAGAGCGCCGTCCGTCCGTCGAGGTCGTCGGGAAGATCCCGGCGCGGTACGCCGAGCGCGGTCAGCACGGCGCCCAACGCGGTCAGCCCGGTCAGCGCCCGGGCAGCGTCATGGCCATGTAGGTCGACGAAGATCTGGCCGTCGAGGTAGCGGCCCGCCGCCGTCCGCGCCCAGTGCACCGCCAGGGCGGTCTTGCCGAGCCCACCCAGCCCGGAGACCAGCAGGACCCGGGGTTCGTCGGTGCCACCAGCCACCGCGTGGGTCAGCGCGGCCAGCTCGGTGGTTCGGCCGGTGAAGTGACCGACGCCCCCGGGCAGTTGGGCCGGTCGCGGGTCGGTCGCGCCGTCCAGGGACGTGACCTCGCCGGGGCCGGCGACCGGTGTCGAGGCGCTGCCGCGAGCCGTGGTGGTCGACGCGATCATGGCCGGCCGCGGGCCGGGTCCCGGCTCGCCGCGCAGGATGGCGGTGTGCAACTGGCGGAGCGCGGCACACGGTTCGCCACCGACCTCCTCGACCAGCCGCTCGCGCAGCGACTGATAGACGCGCAGCGCGTCGGTCTGCCGACCGCAGCGATACAGCGCGCGCATCAGCTGCCCGGCGAGCCGCTCCCGAAGCGGGTGGGCGGCAACCGCGGCGGTGAGTTCGGCGACCAGTTCGGCGTGCTGGCCGAGGTCGAGTTCCGCCCCGAACCGGTCCTCTAGGAGGCCGACGCGCAGCTCGGTGAGCCGGGTCCGGTCCACCTCGACGCCCGGGGCGGTGACCCCGTCCAGCGGGTCTCCGCGCCACAGTGCGAGGGCGGCCCGTAGCTCCACCGCCGCGACGGCCGCCTCGGTCGCTTGCCGGGCTCGCCGCATCGATTCGTACAACTTCCGGACGTCGGTGTCGCTGGTGTCCGGGTCGAGTAGATATCCGGGATGCTTGGTGGTTAGTGACACGCCAATTTTGCGGCGCAGTTCCGAAATCAACCCCTGCACCCGCGAACGTGGTGCGGCGGGAGGGTGATCGCCCCACAGGGAATCGATTAACCTGTTCGTGGAAACAACCGTTCCGTGCGATAGTGAGAGCACCGCGAGAACGTTTCGCTGTAACGGGGACAAACAGATAGTCAGGCCCGACGCGATTGCCTCAGTCGGCCCGAGGAGGAGTATCTCCAGCATGTTCGACCACCCAACCGGCTCTGGACAGGGGATGTCATCAAAGCGTGGGTGGGCGAAAATCGCCAATTCGCCGTACGGGCGTGTCCCGGCCTTCCGGAAACTTCGGTAAGAATACCGAAACAGTCGACGTTCATATATATAGGGTGGACGTCCGACATTACCTCCCATTGGCTCGGCGCAGGTCCACGGAGATGGGTCGACGACGCGCCGAACGCCGAAATCGTGGACGCGGAAAATGCCGGCGGACCCGGCTGCCGTGACCGGCGCCGGGAGGGCCGCCCCGGACGCGGATGGCGCGCCCGGGGCGGCCCTGGGGGAGGTGCACCCCCGGTGCCGGTCAGTGTTCGTCGACCAGCTGCACCTCCTCCGCGGTGATGCCTCGGGCGAGCGAGAACGCGGCGGTGGCGGTCGGGTCGTCGGGCGCGCTCTCCCGGGCGGCCCGCAGGTGCTCGGGTGACGTCCAGCGCCACACGCCCAGCCACGACTCGTCGCTGAGCCGGCCGAGCCGAGCCTCGGTGAGCCCGGCGGATCGTTCCCGGGTGCTGGCCACCAGGGCGGCGTGCCGGGCGCGCAGCTCCGCCGCGTCTCGCGGATCGATGGTGAATCTGGTGATCACCAGAAGGCTCATGACCAACTCCTTAGAGTCTAGCTCTAGTGTGCTGCTCCAGCGTTTCCGCCGGGAGCTGGATCTGTCAAGGGGGAGGCCGAGAGTTGACTAAAGCCAAGCTCTAGTAATAGCCTCACTAGAGTACAGCTCTAGCTAAGGAGGCGGCATGTCGAAGTACGGCATGCTCACCGGCCCGCTGCCGCTCGTCGCGACCGTCCCCAGGGTCGCCGGCTCGACCGTCGCCGGTCGGCGCGTCGGCTTCCCCGCCAAGGACGGGCGAGCGCCGAGCGGCGCCGGGCCGGCGTACCCGTCGCCGGGTCGCGGACGGCGACCGGACCAGGCGACGGCTGCCCCGGCCACCGCCGGTGCGATGGAGGCCGTGGCATGACCAGGGTCATGATTGTCGGCGGCTACGGCGCCGTGGGGCGCGAGGCCGCCGCCGCGCTGGTTCGGATGCTGCCCGAGGCCCACATCGCGCTGGCCGGTCGCAACCCGGCGACAGCTCCCCGGATCGCCGGCACCACGGTCGTCCGCGCGGACGCCGGGGATCCCGTGGACATCGCGCGGCTGCTCGACGGCACCGACGTGGTGCTGATGTGCGCGGAACTGGACAACGTGCCCCTGGCCCGAGCCTGCCTCGCGCGCGGGGTCCACTACCTCGACATCACGGCCAGCACGCCGTTGCTGGACCGGCTCGGCGAACTCGACGCCGTGGCTCGCGACACGGACTCCACCTGTCTGCTCAGCGTCGGGCTGGCACCCGGCGTGACGAACCTGCTGGCGGCGCACTGCGTGACCCGATCCGGTGCCGAGGAGGTGCGGATCGGCATCCTGGGCGGCGGCGGTGAACGGCACGGCCGGCAGGCGCTCCAGTGGATCCTGGACGGACTGGGTGAACTGCCCGGAGCGTGGGAGATGGACTTCCCGGCACCGCACGGTCGCCGGACCGTGTACCAGATGCCCTTCTCCGATCAGGACACGCTGCCGGCCACGATCGGCGTCAGCCGGGCCGCCACCGGACTATGCGTCGACTCCCGGCTGCTCACCGCGTTGTTCCCGGCCGGGCGGTGGCCGGTCGTCGGACGTCTGCTCCGCCGGCCGGCGAGCCGCGCCGCGTTGCTGGCCACCCTCGCCCGGGTCCATCTGGGCGGCGACGCGTTCGCGCTGGCGGTGCGAGCCGGCGACGCGACGGCTACGTTCAGCGGTCACCGGCAGAGCCGAGCCACCGGACTCGCCGCGGCGACGCTGATCCGCCGGCTGCCCGGGATGCCGACCGGTGTCCGGCACATCGAGCAGGTGGTGCAGCCGGTCGACTTCCTCACCGAACTGGCCGACCACGGCTTCAGCCTCAAGATCTGACCGAACCGTAGACTTCGCCCATGACCCCGGTTCGGACCAGTGGCAAGCGAGCGGAGAAGGCCCGCCAGACCCGACAGCGGATGCTTACCGCCGCCCGCGAACTGTTCCTCGAGCACGGGTACGCCGCGACGACGCTGCAGGACGTGGCGGAGCGGGCCGGGGTGGCCGTGCAGACCATCTATTTCACATTCAACAACAAGCGCTCGCTGCTCAAGGAACTGGTGGACGTCACGATCGCCGGCGACGACGAGCCGGTGGCGACCCTGGACCGACCGTGGTTCCGCGCCGCGATGGCCCAACCGAGCGCGGTCGAGCAGCTCCGGGCGCACGTGCACGGCAGCCGATCGGTGCTGGACCGGGTCGCTCAGATCAGCGAGATGGTCACCATCGCGGCGGCCACCACCCCGGACCTCGCCGACATCTGGCGGCGCGACCCCGATCCCCGGTACGTGGTGCAAACCGCCGCCGCCCGGTCCCTGGTCGGCAAGCCCGGTGTGCGACCGGACCTGTCCGTCGAGGAGGCCGCCGACGTGCTGTACGGGCTGCTGAGCACCGAGTTGTACCTGTTGTTCGTCCGGGAGCGCGGCTGGCCCCCGCAGCGGTGGGAACGCTGGGCCTTCGACACCCTGTGCGCCCAGCTCTGCGCATCCCGGCCCCCCGGCGAAGCCTCGTGACGGTCGAGAAGACCCGACCGGTGTGGTGCGCGACGACCGGATGGTGTGCTGCTGACCGGCCTCGCTCGCGAGTCACCGCGCGACCGGAGGTCCTTCCGGCGGTGCGAGCGGGTTGGCTGGGTCAGCCGCGCCGGGCCGCCCGGCTGATCCGGGTGCGCAGGGCGCGGCGGGAGACCGGGCCGAGATCGTCCACGATCTCGACGAGGACGGCGAGCTGATCCAGAGCGGCCAGCGCGCGGTCCGCGCCGGCGGCGTCGATCCCCTCGTACAACTCCAGCCCGATGAAGGCCGCCGACACCGCGCGGGCCAGCCCGGGGATGTCGGCGATCTCGGCGAACGGAGCGCCGTCGAGCAGCCGGTGGAGCACCCGTTCCACCTCGTCCACCCAGAGTCGCAGGGCCGCGCCGGTGGCGGCGGCCAGCCGCTCGTCGCGCTGGGCGCCGGCCAGCAACTGGGCGAGCACCGACAGGTTGCCCTCGGCGCGTTCCCGCTCGTGTAGCGCGCGACCGACCTCCAGCAGTTCGCGCAGCGACCGGACGTCCGCGAACTCGTCGGCGTACGCGGCCACCCGGGCCCGGGTGGCGGCCAGGCAGGCGGCCGCGAGCAGCTCGTCCACACCCCTGAAGTGATAGAAGATCAGCGCTTGGTTCACGCCTGCGGCGGCGGCGATGGTGCGGGCCGATACGCCGGCGATCCCGTGCTCCCGGACGGCCGCGAGCGCGCCGTCGACGAGGCGCTGCTTGGTGTCGGACATGCCGCTCCTCGGGTGCCGGCCGGACGGGGCGGTGCGATCATCGCATCCGTCACGAGCTGCGCGAACCAGGCGACGCCCGGCAGCCGGAGCACCCACCCGACGTAGGCCCAGCCGAGACCGAGGTGTTCGAGCCCGCGGGCGACGGCGGCCACCCCCCGTTCCACGTGGCCGTCGCCGCCCGCGTACTCCGCCCGCCACAGCGTCCGCGGGTGGTCGGCCGCCGTGACGAGCCGCAGACCCACCGGCCGGCGGCGGCGCAGGAACTCCGCCACCCGCCCGCAGGGCCCGCAGGTCAGGTCCAGCCACAGGGTGGCCGGGACCCCGATCTGGTACGGGCACCGGCGGGGCCACCAGTCGCGGACCCGCGCCCGGTACGCCCGCCACGCTGTCCCGTACCTGCCGGCCAGGTCGGGTGTCTCGTGTGGCCGGGCGACGCCGGCGGTGAACGCCACCGCGACCACCGCCCCGAGCGCCAGCGTCAGGCTGCGGCCCGCCGCGGCGATCAGCAGCAGCAGGCCGGTCGCGCCGACCTGCATCGGGTTCGCCAGGTAGGCGTACGGGCCGGTGGTGACCAGCCGCCGGGGCGGGTCCCAGGGGAACGGCGTGCCGCCACCGCGTACCGCGAACTCCCGGACCGCGGCCAGGGCCGGCACCGCGACGACCAGGCCGACCTGGGCGAGCGCCGCGAGCGCGGACCGGGGCAGCTCGGTGATCCGTCGCCAGTCCCCGTCGCCGACCTCGAAGGCCAGGCTGGGGACGAACCACAGGACGAGCGCGGCGAAGACCGCCATCTGGAGCGCCACCCGGGGGCCGAGCCGCCGACGGTCGGCCGACCAGCGCCCCAGCAGGTGTGCGGGCAGCGCCACGACCAGCAGGCCCACCAGTTCGCCGAGCAGCCAGTGCGGCCCGAGCCGGACCAGCGGCGCCAGCGCCGGCATGGCCACCGCGTCGACGAAGAGCAGCAGACCCGGCACCAGCGGGACGGGCAGGACCCGCCGGAGCAGCACCGGGACGGGACCCCACAGCACCGCCCAGCCGAGCCACAGGTCGACCGGCAGGCCCCGGTAAGCCCCGGCCACCGGGGTGAAGCTCCACCACCCGGCGAGCCGGGCCACCTCGTGCAGCGCCGCCACCCCGAGGGCCGTCGCGACGAAGGCCAGCAGCGCCGCGCCACGGGCGGCCCGGTCCCGCTCGAACCGCAGCGCGCACAGCAGCAGGGCCAGCGGCACCGCCAGGCAGAGGTAACGCGCGACGGTCATCGCAACGTCAGCATGTCGAGCAGGTGCGCCGCCCCCTGGTGCAGGAACGCGTCCTGCGCCGGGCCGAAGTACCAGGAGGGATCGAGACCCCGCTCGTACGAGATGGTCAGCCGGACCTCGGCGCGGCCGGCACCGGCGTCGTGCCAGCGCAGCTCCGCCTGCCGCCACTCGATCCACCGGCCGACGATCGAGCTGTCCTCGACGAACCGGAACGCGACGCGACCCGGCTCGCGCTCGGTGACCTCGGTGACGATGTGCCCGCCGGGGCCGTGGGCCGAGCCGTGGTAACCGAACATCCACCGGTCACCGGGGTCGAGACCGTCTCCGGTGACCCGGTCGGGCAGCGGCACGTTGAGGGCGCGCAGCGCGGGGGAGCGGGTCGGGACCGGGCGCGGGCCGTCGGCCAGCCGGGTGACCACCTCGTTGGCCGGCAGCGACACCGTCCGGGTGACGCCGACCGACTGGACCGGGTCGACCCGCAGCTCGTCGGTGACCCCCTCCAGCCCGCTCGCCAGCAGCAGCGGGAGGACCAGCAGCGGGTACCGGGAGGAGCCGACGGTCCAGCGGATCAACGCGGTGACGCCGTGCGCCACCGCGTACACGATCGGCGCGGCCAGCACCACGCAGATCGCTCCCTCGTGCAGGGCCACGGCGGCGACCAGCAGGAAGACCGTGGTGAAGCTGAACACCCGGCCGTGTGTGGTGCGGCCGGGGGTGAGCGCCAGCGCCGCCGCGAGCAGGGCCGGCAGCCCGACGAAGAGGAGCGCGCTGTCCGCGCGTCCGGTGCGGACGGCGGCCACGAAGACAACCACGCCGAAGGCGACGATCAATCCGGCGAGGATCCAGTTCGCCGGGCCGCGCCGTGGCTCAGGCGGCTCGACAGCACCGTCCGTCCAGCGTGTCCATGCGTCATCGTCCCGCGTCATACCGCCCTGACCTCCCCCTTTTGAGCGATCGCTCAAGAGTCAGCGTAGGCGGACTTGAGCAATCGCTCAAGTGGGGCTAGTGGCGGCGCACTGGCGCGGGGACGGTTCGCCGATGCCCCGCTGCGTGACCAGGTTGTATTGATCGACACGACGTGCGGGAAGTCGGTGGGTTGTCGCGCGTCCAACCCCGCGACATGCCGCACATCGAGTCGATCAGCGCGGCCCGGTGGAGGAGCAGATCCGTTTGTGTCTCAAAAAAATATTTGCAAAATCGTCTCAAAAGTCAGCGGTCAGCTGCCCGTCTAGTCCAGGTGGCGGTAGACGGTAGCCCGCGAGACGCCCAGCGACGCGGCGATCTCGTCCACCGAGGTGGCCCCCGCGGCGTACCAGTGCCGGGCCGTCGCGATCTGTTCCGGGCTGAGCGACCGCGGGCGGCCGGTGCGCCGGCCGGACCGGCGCCGCGGAGATCCTGCCGATCCGGGATCCAGTCCGGACGCGTTTGCCTCGGTCCGGGTCCCGGTTTCGGTTCGGGTCCCGGCCTGGGTCCCGGTTTCGGTCCGGGTTTCGGTCCGGGTTCCGGTTTCGGTCCGGGTTCCGGTCTCGCTCCTGGACCCGGTCCCGCCCCACGCCTCGGCAACCGCGGCGGACCCGGTCTCGTCCTCGGGTCCGCCGAACAACCGGCGGATGCCGGCGAGCATGTCCGCCCGCACCTCCTCGACCGGGTCGTTGCCGAAGAAGACCACCGGGTCACTGGCCATCGCGATCGCCTGACTCGCCCAGATCCGCTCCCGCCGGCCCGCGTCCGGGCCGGCGACGAGTTCGTTCGCGCACAACGCGATCCGCCACAACCGCTGGTACGTGGGGCCGCGGGAGAGCAGCGTCAAGTCGTTGACCAGCAACCCCAGCGGCTTGCGGTGGGTGAGCATGATGTCGACCCAGCCGGTGACCACCGCCCAGCGGGCCCGCGCGGCCGGCAGCCGGGCGGCCGCGTCGAGCATCGCCTCCAGCTCGGCGATCAACGGTTCGACAAGCGCCGCGAGCAGGTCTTCCTTCGACGGGAAGTGGTAGAGGACGGCAGCCTTCGTGAGCCGGAGCCGGGCGGCGATCTCGCGCAGCGAGGTGCGCTGGTAGCCGCGCTCGGCGAACAGCTCCTGGGCGGTGCGCAGGATGCGGCTTCGGGTGTCCCCGGCGGTGTCGGTCACCCGTCCAGCGTAGTCGGCTGACTGACCGTGGGTTGGTTGGCCTGACCGCTGGTCAGTACAGTGGAGGTGATGCTGCGTTTCGACGGGAGGCAACATGGCCGCGATCTCGATCACCGACCTGGTGAAGACCTTCGGTGGCACCCGCGCCCTGGACGGGCTCGACCTGCGGGTGGAGCCGGGCGAGGTGCACGGGTTCCTCGGGCCCAACGGGTCCGGCAAGTCGACGACCATCCGGATCCTGCTCGGCCTGCTGCGCAGGGATTCCGGCTCGGTACGGTTGCTCGACGGTGACCCGTGGCGGGACGCGGTCGCGCTGCATCGCCGTCTCGCCTACGTGCCGGGTGACGTCAACCTGTGGCCGAACCTCACCGGCGGCGAGGCCATCGACCTGCTCGGCAGCCTGCGTGGTGGGCTGGACCGGCGGCGCCGGGACGACCTGCTGGAGCGATTCGACCTCGACCCCACCAAGAAGAGCCGCGCCTACTCCAAGGGCAACCGGCAGAAGGTGGCAATCGTCGCGGCGTTCGCCTCCGATGTCGAGCTGCTCGTCCTCGACGAGCCGACCTCGGGGCTGGACCCGCTGATGGAGGCGGTGTTCCAGGACGAGGTCCGACGGATAAAGCGGGCCGGTGGCACCGTACTGCTCTCCAGCCACGTGCTCGCCGAGGTGGAGGCGCTCTGCGACCGGGTCAGCATCATCCGTGCCGGCCGCACCGTCGAAACCGGCACCCTGACCGAGCTGCGTCACCTCACCCGTACCTCGATCAGTGTGACCACCGAGCGGCCGGTCACGGGGTTGGCCGAGATGGCCGGCGTGCACGAGGTGCGGGTCGTCGACGCGGAAACGTCGTTGCAGGTGGAGCCCGAACACCTGGACGCCGTCCTGCGGCACCTCACCGGCTTCGGCGTCCGGGCGCTGACCAGTGCCCCGCCCACGCTTGAGGAACTGTTCCTGCGGCACTACGCCGACGAGGTCCCGGCCGACGACGCGCGTACCCCGGTGGGTGCCCGGTGAGCGGCTTCACCGGCACGGCACGGCTCGTCCGGCTGGCGGTACGCCGGGACCGGGTCCGGCTGCTGATCTGGGTGCTCGGCACACCGTTGCTGGCCATGGCGCTCGCCGGCAGCGTCCTCGGTATCTACGACTCGGATCAGGACCGGCTCGCGTACGCGACAACGTCCGCCGCCAGCGTCGTGGCCCGCGCCTTCAACGGACCGGTGGCCGGAGCGAGCCTGGGCGCGGTGGTGACCGCCGAGTCGTACGTGACCCTTGCCATCCTGGTGGCCCTGCTGAGCACCTTCGCGGTGGTGCGCCACACCCGGCAGAACGAGGAGACCGGCCGGACCGAGTTGCTCGGGTCCGCCGCCGTCGGCCGGTACGCACTGCTCACCTCGGCCCTGCTGGTCGTGATCGGAGCCAATCTGGCCAGCGCGGCGCTGATGGGGCTTGCGCTGATCGGCAGCGGCCTGCCGGTGGCGGGCTCGATGCTCGCGGCCGGCGCGCTGGGCGCGGTCGGGGTCGCCTTCACCGCGGTCGCGGCGGTAACCGCGCAGGTCTCCGGAACCGCCCGGGGCGCCAACTCGCTCGCCGCCGCCACGGTGGGCGTGGCCTTCGCGTTGCGCGCCGCCGGAGACGTCTGGGGTGACACCACCTCCGACGGGCAGCGCGTCGTCAGCTCCTGGCCGTCCTGGTTGTCCCCGCTGGGCTGGGGCAACCAGGTCCGGGCGTACGAGGAGAACCGGTGGTGGGTGCTGCTGCTCCCGGCCGGCCTGCTGCTGGTCGGCGTGGTGGTGGCGTTCGTGCTCACCAACCGGCGGGACGTCGGCGCCGGGTTGCTGGCGGACCGGCGTGGCCCGGCCACCGCCGCCCCGGCGTTGCTCGGCCCGTTCGGGTTGGCGTGGCGGCTGCATCGCGGGACGCTGCTCGGCTGGGCGATCGGGGTCGCGATCATGGGGCTGGGCATGGGTGCGGTGGCCGACGAGGTAAACGCGATGGTCGGCGAGAACGCGGCGGCGGCCGAGGTGATCAGTCAACTCGGTGGCGGCGACGATCTGGTGAACGCGTTCCTGGCCGCCATGCTGGCGATCTTCGCGCTGGCCATCGGCGGGTACGCGACGCAGGCGGTGCTGCGAGCCCGTGCCGAGGAGGCCGACGGTCGGCTCGAACCGGTGCTCGGCGCGGCTGTCGGCCGTAACCGCTGGCTGGCCGGGCACGTGCTCGCGGCCGTGCTCGGCGCGCTCGTTCTGATCGTGGTCGCCGGGGCGAGCACCGGCTTGGGCTACGGCCTGGCCGTCGGCGAGCCGGCCACCCAGGTGGCCGAGTTGATCGCCGCGGCTCTGGTCCACCTTCCCGCGGTACTCGTGCTGGCCGGCCTCGTCGTGGTGTTGTTCGGACAGCTGCCCCGCTTGTCGGTGCCGCTGTCCTGGACGGTGCTCGCCGCGTTCCTGCTGATGGGACAGCTCGGCGCGGTGCTGGAGCTGCCACGGCCGGTGCTCAACCTGTCACCGTTCAGCCATGTTCCCGCCGTGCCGGCGACGGATCCGACGGCGACGCCGTTGGTGGTGCTGACCGGGGTGGCGGTGGCGTTGCTGATGATCGGGCTGGTCGCCTTCCGCCGGCGGGACGTGACGACCTGACGGCGGAGGTCCGCCTCCCGGCCGGCATGGTCGTGCGGACTTCGCCGGGTGACCGGCCGGATCCGGCCCGGATCCGGCCGGTTCGCGCGGCACAGCCGGCGGCCAGTGCCAGGGCGAGGCCGGCGACCGCGAACATCGCCGTCGGCAGTCCGGCAGCCGCCGCCCACCATCCGACGTAGACCGGGCCGGTCAGGAAGCCGAGGTACGACGCGGCGGTGACGATCGCGGTGGCCCGGCCCCGGTTCGCGTCGGGCACCTGGGCGGTCAGGGTGCCGAGCAGGGTCGGGAAGAGCGCGGCGGTGCCGGCCGCGGCGACGGCGAGGCCGAGCAGACCGACCAGGGTAGACGGGGCCCAGGCCAGGATGGCGGTGCCGGCGGCGGCGATCAGCGCACCGGCGACGAGGACGGCGCGCGGCCGGGTCAGCCCGACGTGCGCGGTGGCGAACCGGGTGAGCGCCACCACCAGGGCGAAGACGGCCGGTCCGGTGGCGGCCACGGCGGGCTCCGCGGCGAGCACGTCGGTCAGGTAGAGCGCGCTCCAGTTCTGGTGCGCGTTCTCGACCGCGAAGGCTACGGCGCCGAGAACGCCGGTGACCAGCAGGACGATCCGGAGCCCACGAAGTCCCCCGGCCGGGGGGCGGGTGCGGGGGATCGACCGTACCGGCACCCGCGCGGCCGTGCGCGCGAGCAGGCCGGCGACCACCAGGCCGACGGCGGCGACCGGAACGAAGACCACGGGCGGGCTCGCCGACACCGCGTAGAGCCCGCCGGCGGTCAGCGTGGAAACCACGACCGCGCCGGAGAACACACCGTGCGCCCGGCCGATCACCGGCCGCCCGGCACTCGCCTGGGCTGCCCCGGCGGTGGCGTTCAACGCGACATCGGCGCTGCCGGAGGCGGCGCCGACGACGGCGAGCGCCACCGACAGGCCGACCATGTCGCGGGCGACCACCGAGACCAGGAGGCCGGCCAGGCCGAGGGCGGCGACCAGGGCCGCGGTCGCCCGCACGCCCCAGCGGTCGACGAGCCGGCCGGTGCCGAGCATCGCGGGCAGCGCGCCGGCGCTGATGAACAGCAGCGCCGTGCCCAGCTGGCCGGCGTCGAGGCCGGTCTGGTCGCGGATCGCGGGGATGGACGCCCCCCAGGCGCCCCAGAAGACGCCGAACGCCGCGAAGCCGGCGTACGCGGAGGAGGCGCGGACCGTCGTCGTCATGTTGTGTAACGATACACACCTACACTGGGCGGGTGCCCGGGCAGACAGGTCGGCGCCGGCCCACCATGGCGGAGGTGGCCCGGCGGGCCGGCGTCTCGCCGATGACGGTGTCGTACACGTACTCCCAGCCCGCCCGGGTGTCCGCGAGCGTGGCCGAACGGGTCCACGCCGCCGCCCGGGACCTGGGCTATCCCGGGCCGCACCCCGGCGCCCGGTCGCTGCGCCGGGGACGGGCCGGCAGCCTCGGGGTGGTGCTCGGCGAACACCTGCCGTACGCCTTCGAGGACCCGCAGGCCGCCCGGTTCCTGGCCGGCATCGCCGAGGTCTGCGCGGACCGGGCGGTCGGGATGACCCTCGTGCCCGCCACCGGTGGCCCGGCCGATGCCCGGCGGATCACCGAGGCCGCGGTGGACGGGTTCGTCGTCTGGACCACCACGGACGACGACCCGGTGCTGACCGCCGCGACGGGCACCGGGCTGCCGGTCGTGCTGCACGCCGGCACGGCCCGGCCCGGCCTCACGGTGGTGCGGATCGACGACCACACCGCCGCCCGAGCGATCGGACGGCTGGCCTTCACCGGCGCGCGGCGTCCGGCCGTGCTCAGCTTTCCGATGGACCGCGACCGCCGGTCCGGCGTGCTGACCGGCGTCGCCCCCGAACTGGCGACTTTCCCGGTCACCCGGGACCGGTTGGCCGGTTACCGGGACGCCTGGGAGGACCTGGGCGGCCGCTGGTCCGCGGTACGGGTGGCGGTGTGCGCCCGCAATCTGCGGGCGGCCGGGGAGGAGGCCGCGAATGCCCTGCTCGCCGGAGACGACCCGCCGGACGCCCTCGCCGCGATGAGCGACGAACTGGCGTTCGGCGCGCTACGCGCGGCCGCCGCGGCCGCACTCCCGGTGCCCGACGCGCTCGCGGTGACCGGATTCGACGACGCCGAGGCGGCCGGACCGGCCGGGCTGACCACGGTTCACCAGTCGCTGCGCGACCAGGGCGCCCACTGCGCCCGGTTGGCTCTCGGCGACGACCAGCCCACCGGCCGGCCCGGATTCCGGGTTGTCCGCCGGGCCACCACCCGCCTACCATCGGCGCCATGACCTGGCGACATTAAGTCCTGAGCGATGACCGCCACCGCGGACCGCCACGGATGCCGTACCTCCGGTGTCCGTTCCGATCCCGCGGGAAGGTCTCATGATCCTCGTTCCGGTTCGCGTCCCCGACACGCGCGTCCGCCGGTTGTCGGCGACCCTGTACGGCTACGCGTTCCTCTCCGAACTCGTCCTGCTCTACCCCGTCTACGCCCTGCTGTTCAGCGACACCGGGTTGTCGGTCTGGCAGATCTCGTCGCTGTTCGTCATCTGGGCGGTCGCGTCGATCCTGGTCGAGGTGCCCTCGGGCGCGTTGGCCGACGCGGTGTCCCGACGGCTGCTGCTGGTCTGCGGGCCGTTGCTGGCGGCGGCCGGCTTCGCGCTCTGGGTGCTGGCCCCGTCCTACTGGGCCTTCGCGACCGGCTTCGTGCTGTGGGGTGCGGGCAACGCCCTCGGTTCCGGCGCCCTGGAGGCGTTGGTCTTCACCGAACTCGACCGGCTGGACGCCGCCGACCGGTACGCCGGGGTCATGGGTCGGGCCAAGGCGGCCGGGGTGACCGCCGTCCTGCTGGCCATCCTGCTCGCGGGTCCGGCGCTGGCCCTCGGCGGCTATCCGATCATCGGTGCGGCCAGCGTGCTGGCCTGCCTGCTCGCCGCCGGGGTTGCCGCCCGGTTCCCGGAACACCGGCCCGCCGGCCCGATCGGCGGCTCGCCCACCGCCCCGACCAGCGGCTCACCCGCCGACGCCGACGATCCGGACCCCGGCGACCAGGGCTGGTGGGCCAGCCTGCGGGGTGGTCTGGCCGAGGTCCGCGACCATCCGCCGGTACGCGGGGCGCTGCTGCTCGTGCCGGCCGTCGTCACGATCTGGGGCGCGCTCGACGAGTACGCCCCGTTGCTGGTCCGGGACACCGGCGTCGAACCGCGCTTCGTACCGCCGTTGCTGGCGCTCATCTGGGCCGGGGTGACAGTGGGTGGTCTGCTCACCGGGCGGTTCGAGCGGCTCGGCGGTCGGGGTTTCGCCGTCCTCCTGGTGGTCGCGGCGACGGCCATGGCGATCGGATCGCTGTCCGGGCACCCGGCCGGGATCGCCCTCGTCGCGCTGGCGTTCGGCGGCTTCCAGGTGGCCAGCGTCCTGGCCGACGCCCGGTTGCAGCACCGGATCACCGGTCCGAGCCGGGCCACCGTCACCTCGCTCGCCGGGATGGCCACCGACGTGTTCATCATCGTGATCTACGCCGGGTACGGCGGGGTCGCCACGGCGACCGGAAACGGACCCGCGTTCGCCCTGTTCGCCGTGCCCTACCTGGTGATCGCGGCGCTGCTGGCGTACCCCCGGAAGCGCCGTGCCCACCGCCAACGGCGATCATGAGGTCGCGGTCGGACGACCGCGGCGGCGGGAGGGCCAGCGATGGAGACACTGCTCGGGAATCTGTTGTTCATCCCCACCCTGCTGGTGACGTTACTGCTCTTCGGAGCGGTGATCCGGCGGTTGCTCGGGGTCCGCGTCGGTGTGGTGCGCACGGTGCTGGCGGCGGTGCTCGCCGTGCTGGTCGCCGGCCACATACTGCGGGCCCTGGCACCGGAACCGGTTCCCACCGATGCCGGCACCCTGCTGCTGCTGTCCTTCCTCACGGTCTGCTGCGCCTGCCTGCTGGCGATGATCGTGCTCGTCATCGCCGAGGTGATCGTTCCGGACGGGTCGCTGCCCGGCCCGGTCGAGCTGGTCCACGGCTGGCGCGCGCGGCTGGCCCGGACCCGCCGGTACAGCCAGATCGTCGGGATCGCGGTCCGGCACGGACTCGGCCGGTTCCTGCGCGGGCGGCGGCCCACCGGGGTCGATTCGGAGCCGTCCCGCCGGCTGCTCGCCCGCTCGTTGCGCCGCGCGTTGGACGAGGGCGGCGTCACCTTCGTGAAGCTGGGCCAGCAGCTGTCCACCCGACGCGACCTGGTGCCCCGGGAGTTCGTCGAGGAGCTGACCCGGTTGCAGGACAAGGCCACCCCGGTGCCGTGGCCGCGGGTCGAGGCGGCGCTGGTCGCCGAGTTGGGTCGGCCGGTGGCGGAGACGTTCGCCGAGATCGACCCGGAGCCGCTGGCCGCCGCCTCGGTGGCCCAGGTGCACGCCGCCCGGCTGCCGGACGGCACCGAGGTGGTGGTGAAGGTACGCCGGCCGGGTGTCGCCCGGATCGTCGAGCGGGACCTGGACATTCTGCTCCGGCTGGCCCGGACCCTGGAGACGCGCACGCTGTGGGGCCGGACGATGGGGATGCGCACCCTGGCCGCGGGCTTCGCCGAGGCGCTGCGCGAGGAACTGGACTTCACCGTGGAGTGCGACAACCTGCGCGCGGTCGCCGCGGCTCTGCGGGCCACGGCCCGTGCGGGGGTCCGGGTGCCGACCCCCGTGTCCCGGTTGTGCACGGCCGGCGTGCTGGTGATGGACAGGTTGCCCGGCACCCCGCTCGGGCAGGCCGGCGACCTGCTGGCGGCGCTCCCGGTGGCGCGCCGCCGGGAGACCGCGGCGGCCCTGCTCGACACGATGCTCGACCAGGTGCTGGAGCGCGGGTTGTTCCACGTGGACGTGCACCCGGGCAACGTGCTGGTGGCCGAGAACGGCTCGGTGGGCCTGCTCGACTTCGGTTCCGTGGGCCGACTGGACGGCACCACCCGGCGGGCGCTCGGCCGGCTGCTGCTGGCGCTCGGTGACGCCGACTCGTTGACCGCCACCGACGCGCTGCTGGAACTCGTCGACCGGCCCGACGAGATCGACGAACGGGAGCTGGAGCGCACCCTCGGCGGGTTGATCGTCCGGTACGCCGCCCCGGGCGCCACCCCCGGCGCGACGGCGTTCACCGCGCTGATGCGCCTGATCACCACGCACCGGCTCGCCGTACCGCCTCAGGTGGCGGCGGTGTTCCGGGCGTTCGCCACGCTGGAGGGCACGCTCACCCTGATCGACCCGGGCTTCGACCTGGTGACCGAGGCGCGCCGGGCCGGAGCCGTCCGGGTGGCGGAGGCGCTGACGCCACCGCGGCTGCGACAGTCCATGGAGGAGGAGCTGGCGGCGCTGCTGCCGCTGCTGCGCCGGCTGCCCCGCCGGGTGGATCGGATCGCCGATGCCGTGGAGCACGGTCGGCTCGCCGTGAACGTCCGGTTGTTCGCCGACCGGCGGGACCGGACGGTGGTCACCGGCCTGCTGCACCAGGTGCTGCTCACGGTGCTCGGCGCGGCCGCTGGCCTGATGGCCGTGCTGTTGCTGGACAACCGGGGTGGTCCGCGGCTGACCGATTCGGTGGAGCTGTTCGCGGTGCTGGGTTACGCGATGTTCATCATCGCGGTGGTGCTGGTGCTCCGGGTACTGATCGTCATCTTCCGGCCAGGCCCGGACTGACCTCGGCCCATCCCCTCTGGGCCGGCGACCCGGGCGTGCCACGCGCGGGCGTGCCACGCGCGGGTGCCGGGCGCTCCGGTCCAAGGCGGCGGCGGTGGTGCCGGAAACCCGGTTCCGGCACCACCGCCCGGGACGACGTCAGCCGAGCTTCGCCCACCTGGCGTACATCCGCAGGTCGCGAACGGTGCGGCTGGTCAGGTCCGGGTGTGCCCGGTCGCCCCACCGGCCCGCGTCCACGGCCGCCCGGTCCAGCAGCCGGGCCGCCGCGTCGGCGGCCGGCTCGGGCCGACCGGGACGCAGCAGCCGCTCGGCGGCGACGAGCCGGGCCCGCACCGACGCGGTGACGTGCGCTGGTGCGCAGGCCGTGGCCTTAGCCAGCGACCGACGCAGCGCGCCTACGCCGGTCACCGCCGCCGCCCGGTAGTCGGCGTGCGGGACCACCGCCGGGGTGCGGAACGAACCTTCCCGCAGGGCCTCCTGCTGCCGGGCGTTGAGTTGGTTGTACGCGAACAGCGCCGCGCCGTCGGAGTCGGCGTCGTTGACCGCCTGCACCTGGTCGAGCATCAGGTCCGGGGCCGAGCCGCGCAGCGGTCCGTAGGTGGCGGTGTACAACGGGACGTCGCCGACCCGTTCCCGCATCACCGCGGTGTCCGCTCCGACCGACGCCGCCGAGGTGCCGAACGACATGCCGGTGAGGAAGTCCAGGACGCCCCGGTCCACCCAGGCCCCCCAGTTCTGGAACTTCTTCTCCAAACCGTCGGTCGGGTCGGCGAACACGGCGGCGGAGAGGTGCCGGTCACCGGCCACCCGCTCCTGCATGGCCCGGACCTGGTCGACGAACGTGGTGATCTGCCGTTCCCGCCAGGCGTTCCAGGTCTTCCACTGCGGCGAGGTCTCGGTGAGCGTGTACGGGTCGACTCCGTGCTCGGCCGCGAACGCCTGCCGGCTGTGGGCCGAGTAGGAGAAGTCGGCGCCGTACGGCAGCGAGACCGGGTACCGGATGTAGTCCAGGTGCAGCCCGTCCACCCCGTACCCGGTGAGGATCTCGTCGAACAGCGCGAGGACGTGTGACCGGACCGCGGGGATCGCCGGGTCCATCCAGTAGTAGCCGGGCTCCATCCGGGACGGCTGCGGGCCGGGCTTGCCCACGTCCTCCCGTTCCACGGCGGCCCAGTCGGGGTGCGCCGTGAGCACCGGCCCACCGCCGGATTCGATGCCGACGAAGAAGGTGTGCGTCCAGGCGTGCAACTCGATGCCCCGGTCGTGGGCCTCGTCGATCCACACCTTGAGCGGGTCGAAGCCGCGCATCTCCGGGCGCTGCGCCGGCATGCCGGCCCGCTCGGCGACCTCGCTCGGGTAGATGGTGTAGCCACCCCAGACGGTCTCCAGGAAGACCATGTTGAAGCCGGCGGCGTCGATCCGGTCGAGCGAGGCGCGGATCTGCTCCGGAGTGGTCTCGATCGGCCGTACCCAGAGTCCGCGACCCTCGGCCGGACGGGACTCCCGGGTCCGGTAACCGGCCACGTCGGCCCGGCGGTTGGCGTCCCGGGCCAGCTCGGCGGCGCGTACCGGGTCGGTCGCGGCGGCGGACTCCGCCCGGTCCAGCAGGGCCTCCGCCTCGCCGGTGGCGGTGTCCACCGCGGCGAGGTCCACGTCCAGGCAGGACCCGGCGGCCGCGCCCCTGGCGTCGCGGGCGGCGGCCAGCGCGCTCCGGGCACCGATCAGGAAGCTCTCCGCGTCCACGTCGACGACGAGGTCGTCGCCGGTGACCGTGACCTTCGCGCCCAGCGGGGCGTTCCCCTCCAGCCAGGAGCCGCGCGAGCCGTGGCCGGAGAGGACGAAACCGTCGGACGGGATGGCGCTGTTCCCGCCACCGCGTGCGACGACCCGGCCGTCCCGGACCGTCACCTCGTAACCGAAGTCGTTGGTGCCGGTCGTCGCCCGTCCGCTGGCTGACGTGTAGCGGATGAGCTGCTCGGCACCTCGGCAGCCGGGGAAGCAGTCGCCGGTGGCCGGGTCGACCCCGCCCGGATGGCTCTGCGCGGTCGGGTCGGTGGCGTCGATCGTGCCGGTCGCCCGCCGCAGCAGCAGGTTGCGCAGTTCCACCCGGTCACCGGCACGCAGGTGGTCGCGGAGGAACCGGCGGTCGTCGGTGCCGCCGGTCTCGGGCGGGGACGCGGAGAGCACCACGCCGTCGGCGGGGATGGCGTTGTTGCCGGGTGTGGGGCAGGTGTCGAAGACGGTGCAGACGCTGACCACCTGGAAGTGGCCGCGGGTGGCGGTTTCCCGCAGCACCGCCTCACCGCCGAAGGCGTTGGTCTTGGTCTCGGCACCGGCCTCCGGGGTGTAGAGGGCGAGCATGCCGGCGGTTCGGGAGGAGGGGTTGATGGCGTCGATGGTCGCGGCGGAGCCGTCCGCGGCGACCACAGTCGGCTGGCCGGACTCGGCTGTCGGTCCGGCGGCGGCCGGTGTCGCACCGGCCGGCGCGACCAGCGCGAGCAGCAGACCGCCGGCCACGCTGGCGAGCAGGTGGCGCCGGAACGGAGTGGGGGACGAAGGCATGCGGCCCATCGTGAGCCGGTGGTACGGACAAGTCAAGGTTCAATTTCCGGCGTATTATCGGGACATTTTGACCGTCTCTCCAGGTGGAGGACTTGACGGGGGGGCAGATTCCGTGCAGTCTCGGTGCACTGGTCCGTACCACTTCCCCGCATGGAGGGCCCCTATGAGGCGTACCCGCGCCGTCCTCGCCGCCGCCGCGGCGTCCGTACTGTTCGTGTCGGGCTGCGGCCTCTCCAGCGGCGACGACGCCGGTTCGGGCGACGCCGGCTCGAACGACACGATCTCCGGTGAGGTGCAGGGTGAGATCACCTTCGCCACCCTCGCCCTCAAACCGACATTCGACGACTACATCAACGGCCTGATCGACGACTTCGAGGCCGAGCATCCCGGCACCACCGTGAACTGGGTGGACGTGCCGTTCCAGGGAGCCCAGGAGAAGATCACCAACGACGCCCAGGCGGGCACCCTGCCGGACGTGGTGAACCTCAACCCGAACTTCGCCCAGCGGCTGGAGAAGCAGGGCATCTTCTGGGACATGGAGGCCAACGCCGACGACGTCAAGTCGACGTTCGTCCCCGGTGCCTGGGACGCCTTCAAGGTTCCCGGCCAGGATGGCTCGTACGCCCTGCCGTGGTACCTCACCAGCGAGGTCACCATGTACAACAAGGACCTCTACGGCAAGGCCGGACTCGCCGCCCCGCCGAAGACCATCGACGAACTGCTGACCCAGACGCGGCAGATCTCCGCGGCCGGCGACGGCGCCTACTACGGCTGGCACCCGGCGCTGGAGAACAGCTTCGTGCCCAACCTGGCCAAGCTGGGCGTGCCGCTGCTCAACGAGGACGCCACCGAGTGGACCTTCAACACCCCGGAGGCGGTCCAGTACGTCACCGAGCTGCGGGACCTCTACACCAGCGGGGCGATAGCGCCGGACTGGCTCACCCAGGACCACGCCAAGGAGACCGAGGCGTACTCCGCGGGCCGGGTGGCGATCTTCCCGTCGGGACCGAACTTCCTCAAGGTCGTCGGCGAGAACGCGCCGGCCGTCGCGAAGGCCACCGGCGTCGCACCCCAGATCGCCAGCGCCGACGGCACGACGAACATGTCGGTGATGGGTCTGCTGGTGCCGCGCAAGAGCAAGAACCCGGCCACCGCGCTGGAGTTCGCCAAGTTCGTCACGAACGCCGAGAACCAGCTCGCCTTCTCGAAGATCGTCACGATCCTGCCGTCCACCGTCGACTCGCTGAAGGATCCGTACTTCACCAACACCTCCGACGGTGACGTGACGTCCCTCGCCCGGAAGATCTCGGCCGAGCAGATCGCGAAGGCGGAGAACCTGACCCCCGTGCAGTGGGACGACCGCACCAAGGCCGCGGTGATCGGCAAGATCCAGCTGGCCATGAAGGGCGATCTGGAGCCCAAGGCGGCGCTCGACGAAGCCGTCGCCGAGGCGAACAAGCTGCTCGACCGGTAGGGATCCGCCGGCCCGGCCGGCATCCCGAACGACCGCGGTACGCGGTGCCGCCGGACGCGCCGGCGGCACCGCGACGCGTCACCCCGACGACAGGAGTATTGCGTGATCGGCCGCCGCTGGTACGTGCCGTGGCTGTTCCTCGCCCCGGCGCTGGCCATCACCGGACTGATGATCTGGGGCCCGCTCGCCAACACCGGCGTCCTCGCGTTCACCGACGCGAGGGCGCTGGGCGGGGGCCAGTTCACCGGCCTGGAGAACTTTCGGAAACTCGCCGGGGACACCGAGTTCTTCCGGGCCCTGGGCAACACCGCCCTCTACATCGTCGTCGTGGTGCCGGCTCTTGTCGCCCTGCCGCTGCTGCTGGCCCAACTCGTCCACGCCAAACTGCCCGGTATCGGCGCGTTCCGGGCGGTGTTCTACTCGCCGGTGATCGCCTCGATGGTCGTCGTCGGACTGATCTGGAGCTGGCTGCTCTCCTCGGAAGGGCTGGTCAACGCGGTACTGGTCAAGCTGCGGCTGGTCGCCGAGCCGCTGCCGTTCCTCACCGACTCCACCCTGCTGCTGCTCTCCGCCATGCTGGTGACGATCTGGAAGGGCCTCGGCTACTACATGGTCATCTACCTGGCGGCGTTGTCAAACGTGCCGAACGATCTGCACGAGGCGGCGAAGGTTGACGGGGCCGGGCCGGTGCGGCGGTTCCTGTCGGTCACCGTGCCGACCGTCCGGCCCACCATGCTGCTGGTCGGCACGCTCTCCGCGATCGCCGCCGCGAAGGTCTTCGCGGAGGTCTACGTGTTGTCCTCCGGCACCGCCGGACCGGGCGGGCAGGCCAAGTCCATCGTGTACTACATCCGGGAGGTCGGTCTCGGCGTCGGTGGCGAGATCGGGTACGCGTCGGCGATGAGCCTGGTGCTGTTCGTCGGCACCCTCGGGCTGTCCGTGCTGGCGCTGGTGGCCCGCCGGCGCACCGAGGGGAGCGGAGCATGAACCGGACCACCAACCGCAGGCGACACGGTTCCGGCTGGTACGGCGGCATCGCGCTGCGCTACGTGCTGCTGGTCGCCATGGCCGTGATCACCATCGGACCCTTCCTGTGGCAGCTGTTCACCGCGCTCAAGGGCACCGGTGAGCCGATCTACGGTCCGGACACCACGCTGCTGCCCGCCGAGCCGACGCTCGCCAACTTCGGCAGGGTCACCGAGGTCATCCCGGTCTGGCGGTACGCCGGCAACTCACTGATCGTCGCCACGGCCAGCGTGCTGACCAACTGCCTGCTCGGCGCGATGGCCGGCTACGCGCTGGCCCGGATGCGGTTCCGCGGCCGGGGCGCGGTGTTCGCGGCGGTACTCGCCTCGTTGATCGTGCCGTTCGAGGTGATCATGGTGAACGTCTTCCTCACCGTACGCAGCCTCGGCCTGGTCGACACCCTGCTCGGGGTGCTGCTGCCGGGAGCGGTCTCCGGGCTGTCCATCCTGGTCATGCGGACCGCGTTTCTCGCCCTGCCCCGGGAGGTCGAGGAGGCCGCGGCGATGGACGGCGCGGGGGAGTGGACCCGGTTCTGGCGGGTGGCACTGCCCAGCGTGCGCGGCTCCCTGGCGGTGGTGGGCGTGTTCAGTTTCCTGTTCGCCTGGGACGATTTCCTCTGGCCGCTCATCGTGCTCAAGGACCCGGACAACTTCACCCTCACCGTCGGACTGCAGTACCTGTCCGGCACCTTCACCAACGACCAGCGGGTGGTGGCGGCCGGCACGATGATCGCGGTGCTGCCGCTGCTTGCCGTGTTCTTCGGGCTGCAGCGGATGTTCTTCCGCGGGGTCGGAGAGGGAGGGGTCAAGGGATGACGCTGGCGAACAAGGTGGCGTTCAAGCACGAGGCGCTCTACCACGCGCTGCGTGCCGAAATCGGCTCGACGCTGCGCCCGCACGATCCGCTGCCCAGCGAGCGCGAGCTGGTCGGCCGGTTCGGCGTCAGCCGGGCCACCGTCCGGCAGGCCGTGGGCCGGCTGGAGGACGAGGGCCTGGTCTACCGCGCCCAGGGCGCCGGCACCTTCGTCGCCGATCCCGCCACCATCTCCAAGACGCTCGCGCTGACCTCCTTCAGCGAGGACATGCGCAGCCGTCGGCTCACCCCGGACTCCCGGCTGCTCGACCTCACCGTCACGGCGGCGCCGGTGGCGATCGCCCGGGACCTGTCGGTCTCGCCGGGCACGCCGGCCGTGCACATCCGCCGGCTCCGGCTCGCCGACGGGCTGCCGATGTGCGTGGAGGACGTCTGGCTACGCAACGACCAGGCCGGCGACCTCGACGAGGCCACCGTCGCCGGCTCGCTCTACGCGGCGCTCTCGGCCCGGGGGGTACGGGTACACCACGCGGACCAGGTGATCGCCGCGACCGTGGTCGACACCGACCAGGCCCGGCTGCTCGCGGTCGCGCCGTACTCGCCGGCCCTGCGGGTCAGCCGGGTCACCTACGACGAGACCGGCACCGCGGTGGAGCGCGCCGAGAGCATCTACCGCGCCGACCGGTACGACTTCCGCATCACCGTCACCCGAAGGACCACATGACCAGCCCGCTCGTGGCCGCCGTCGACATCGGCGGTACGAAGACCGACGCCGCGCTGGTCCGCGACGGGGTCGTGCTCACCCGTACCCGGGCCGCCACTCCGGCCACCGACGGCGCCGCCGCCGTGCTGGACACCGCCGCCGCCCTGGTCCGATCGCTGCGCGGCGATCCGGTGGCCGTCGGGGTCGGCGCCCCCGGCCTGGTCGATCCGGGCACCGGCCTGGTCACCGCGGCGACCTCGTCGATAAGCGACTGGACCGGCGTGGACGTGTGCGCCGAGTTGGCCGCCCGGCTGCGCCGGCCCAGCACCGTGCTCAACGACGTGCAGGCGTTCACCCTCGGTGAGGCGGTGCACGGGGCGGGCCAGGACCGGCGCCTGGTGGTCGGCGTCGCCATCGGCACCGGTATCGGCGGCGGCCTGGCTCTCGACGGGCGACTGCTGGTCGGCCGGCTCGGCGCCGCCGGGCACCTCGGCCACCTGCCGGTGCCGCAGGCCACCGGCCTGCCCTGCCCGTGCGGCAGCACCGGGCACGTCGAGGCGATCGCCGCCGGCCCGGCCATCGCCGCCCGGTACGCCCATGCCAGCGGCGGGCCGGGGACCACCCTGCCTCGGGTGGTGGAGCGGGCGGCCGCCGGAGACCCGGCCGCCCGGCACGCCCTCGCCGTCGCCGGCGCCGCGCTCGGGACCGCCCTCGCGGGCCTGGCCAATGTCCTCGACCCCGACCTGATCGTGATCGGCGGTGGCGCCGCGGTTCCCGAGCTGCTGGCCGCGGCGGCCCCGGCGTTCGCCGCCGGCTGCATGCCGGTGCTCGGCGCCGTGCCGCTGGTGCCCGCCGGGCTCGGACCGGACGCCGCGCTGGTCGGCGCGGCCACCCACGCCGCCCAGACCCTGTGGCCGGGCGGCTCCTGATGCGGATCGCCCTGCTGCCGCTGGACGACCGGCCGGTGTGCCGGACGCTGCCCGCCCAGGTGGCGGCCGTGGCCGGTGCGCGCGTCGAGGTGCCGCCGGCCGCCGCGCTGCCGGCAGGTCGCCGCCCCGGTGACCCGGGCCGGCTCGCCGACTGGCTTGCCGCCAGTGATCCGGACGCCGCCGTGGTGGCGCTGGAGACTCTCGGTCTCGGTGGCCTGATCGCCTCGCGTACCCGCGACGACGATGTCGCCACGGTGCTGACCCGGTGGACCGCGTTGCGCGCGGTGCGCGGCCCGGTGTACGCGGCCACCGTCGTGCAGCGCACCCCGGACGCCGACGACGCCGGTGAGGAGCCGGGGTACTGGGCGACGTACGGGCGCGCGCTGCACGCGTACTCGGCCGATCTGCACCGGGCCCTGGACGGCGACCCGGCGGCCGCGCGCCGGCCCGCCACCGTCCCGGCGGAGATCCGGCGGGACTTCCTGCGTCGCCGGCAGCGCAACCACGTGCTCAACCAGATCGCCCTGGGGCTTGCCGTCGACGGCGTGCTGGACACCCTGGTGGTCGGCGCGGACGACACCGCCGTGCACGCCGTCGGCACCGCCGAGTGGCGGTGGCTGCGGACCTGGGCGGGTTGGCTGGAGGCCGCCGACCGGGTGCTCGCCCATCCCGGTGCCGACGAGATCGGCAGCGTGCTGGTGGCCCGGGCGTTGACCGCCGCCACCGGGCACCGGCCCCGGGTCGCGGTGGCCTGCGCGGAGCCGGACGGGCTGGACCGGACGGCCCGGTACGAGCCGGTACCGCTCGCCGCCGGGCTGGCCAGCCAGGCCGTGGCCACCGGCGCCATCCTGGTCACCGGCGCGGCGTCCGGCGTCCCGTCGGACGAGGTCGACGCGGTGCTGGTGGTGCATCCACCGCAGCCCGGCCCGGCCGACTGGGCCACCGCCCCGCCGGCGGACACCGACCCGGTGCCGGCGGCCCGGACCGGCGCCCTCGTCCGCCGGCTGCTCGACGCCGGTCACACCGTCGCTCTCGCCGACTGCGCGCTGGGCAACGGTGCCGACCCCCGGCTGGTCACCGACCTGGCGGCGGACGGCACGTACTCCCGGCTGGCCGGTTTCGCCGGCTGGAACACCGCCGGCAACACCGTCGGCAGCGCCCTCGCCGTCCTCGTCGCGCACCAGGTCGGTAGGGCGACCGGTCGGTTCGACCCGGCCGCGCACCGCCGGCTGCTGGCCCACCGGCTGCTCGACGACCACGTCTGGATGTCGTACGCCCGACCCCTGCTGCGCCGCGAACTCGGCACCGACCCGACCCGGCACGACCACGTTCCGGCCGACCGGACGGCCCCGGTGACCGCCCGCGTCGCCGAACTGCTCGACCAGCGGTGGCGGGCGCTGCGCGCGGTGCCCGGTATCGATCTCGCGGCCGGCTCGGTCCGGCTGCCCTGGAACCGCACCTACGAGATCGACTTCTCCCTGGAGGACACCGGTGACCAGCCCTGATCCGACGATCACCGCCGATGTCGCCGTGATCGGCGGCGGCCTCGGCGGGATCGCCGCAGCGCTCGCGGCCGCCCGCGCCGGCGCCTCGGTGGTGCTGACCGAGGAGTGCTCGCGGGTGGGCGGGCAGGTCACCACCCAGGGCTTGGCCGCCCTGGACGAGCATCCGCACATCGAGAGCTTCGGCTGCTCGACCAGCTACCGCGCGTTCCGCGACGCGGTCCGGGCCCGGTACGGCGGGGTGGCCAATCCCGGCGCCGGCTGGGTGAGCCGGCTCTGTTTCGAGCCGGCGGTCGGCGAGCGGGTGCTGGTGGACATGCTGAACGCGGCGGGAGTGACGGTGCTGACCGGCCGCGCGCCGGTGGCCGCCCGGACCGACCGGGGAATGGTCCGCGACGTCACCCTCGACGACGGCACGGTGCTGGGCGCCCGGGTGTTCTGCGACGCCACCGAGCGCGGCGATTTCGCCCCGCTCGCGGGTGTGGCCACCGTCCTCGGCTCCGAGGGCCGGGACGCGTACGGCGAACCCGACGCCGTGCCCGGCGGACCGGACCCGGCGGCCCAGCAGTCGTTCACCTGGTGCGCGCTTGTCGAGCACCATCCCGGCGCCGACTTCACCGGCCCACCCCCGACCGGGTACGCCGAGGCGCGGCACCGGTTCTCGTTCGACATCCCGGGCTGGGACGGCGGCACGCACCGCTACCGGATGTTCACCGATGGGCCGGACGGCCGGCCGCCGTTCTGGAGTTACCGACGGCTACGCGCCGACGAGCCACAACTCGCCGTGCTGAACTGGGCGTCCAACGACTGCGCCGGGCACGACCCGGTGCGCGATCCGGCCGGGGCCGAGCGGGCCGGTCGGGCGCTGACCGCCGGGTTCGTGCACTGGCTGCGCACCGAGGCTCCCCGCCCCGATGGTAAGCGCGGCTTCGCCGGCCTGCGGTACGCGCCCGCGGCGGCCGGCACGCCGGACGGCTTCGCCGAGGCGCCCTACCTGCGGGAGTCCCGGCGCATCGCGGTGACCGAGCCGGTGACCGGGCACGATCTGGCGCCGGTGCCCGGCCGGGCCCGCGCCCGGCACCTGCCGGGTTCGCTGGGAGTCGCCTGGTACCACGTCGACCTGCACGAACGTGCCGGCCATCCGGCACCGGTGTACCGCGAGACGGCACCGTTCACGGTGCCGGCGGCGGCGCTGGTCCCCACGCCCGGCGGCGGAGCCGCCCGTGGCCGTCGGGAGGCCGGCGGGAACCTGCTCGCCGCCGGCAAGAACCTCGGCGCCACCCAGGTCGCCGCCGCCGCGTACCGGGTGCACCAGGGCGAGTGGGCGGTCGGCGAGGCAGCCGGCGCCGCCGCCGCCCGGTGCGCCCTGGACGGCCGCGCGGTCGCCGACCTGCGCATCGATCCCGCGTTCCGGCTCGCCGTGCAGCGCGACCTGGTCGCCGCCGGGGTGCCGCTGGCCTGGGTGTCCGACGTCGGAGCGGACGATCCGCTCTTCCCGGCGGTGCAGCTCGCCGCGGCGTACGGCGCGCTGGAGGGGGACCGGGCCGCCGACCTCGCGGTCGACCCGGACCGGCCGGTCGGCCGGTCCGACGGCACGGCGCTGCGCCGAGCCGCCGCGGCACTCGGCACCGAGCTGCCGGACCCCGCGGGCCGCCCGTTCGGTGACGTCGTCGCGGGGCTGATCCGCGGCGTGCTGCCGGATCCGGTGAGCGTCCGGCCCGAGGCCGGCCCCCGAACCGGTCGGGACGGTGGCCGCGGAACCAGACCGGACGCCGGCCCGCTAACCAGGCGACTGCGGGCGGCAGGTGCCGCCCGATGAGCCCGCTGGAGGCCATCCGGGGTGGGTTGATCGTCTCGTGCCAGGCCGACCCCGGCGAGCCGCTGGACCACCCCGAGCACATCGTGGCGCTGGCCCGCTCGGCGTTGGCGGGCGGGGCGGTGGCCATCCGCGCCAAGGGTCTGCGCGACCTGCGGGCCCTGCGGTCCGCGTTGCCGGACACGCCCCTGATCGGTCTGGTCAAGCACGGCCGGTCGGGCGTCTACATCACCCCGACGCTGGCGCATGCCGAGGCCGTCGCGGCGACCGGGGTGGACGTGGTGGCGCTCGACGGCACCAGCCGGGCCCGGCCCGACGGCCGGAGCCTCACCGAGACGGTGGCCGCCGTGAAGGACCGGCACGAGGTGCTGCTGATGGCCGACGTGGCGAGTGTCGCCGACGGGGTCGCCGCGGTGGCGGCCGGTGCCGACCTGGTCGGGACCACGCTGGCGGGCTACACCGGCGGAGCCGTACCGGCGGACCCGGACCTGGACCTGGTGGCGGCGCTCGCCGAGCGACTGCCGGTGCCGGTGATCGCCGAGGGGCGGATCAACACGCCGGACGAGGCCGCCGAGGCGCTGCGCCGGGGGGCGCACGCCGTCGTGGTGGGCACCGCGATCACCCGTCCCGCCGTTGTCACGTCCCGCTTCGCCGCCGCCCTGCTGACCTCCCGGGAGTTGTCATGACCGTGCACGTCGTCCATCACACGCACTGGGACCGGGAGTGGTACCGGCCGATGGAGGCGTTCCGGGCCCGGCTCACCGAGCTGGTGGAGCGGGTCTGCGACCAGCTCGACGACGGGACGCTGGGCCGGTTCCACCTGGACGGCCAGACCATCACCGCGGCCGACGCCGTCGCCGTCCGCCCCGACCTCGCCGAGCGGGTACGCGGACACGCCGCCGCCGGTCGGCTCTCCATCGGGCCGTGGCACGTGCTCGCCGACAACCAGCTCGTCTCCGGCGAGAACCTGATCCGCAACCTGCTCACCGCCCGCCGGGTCGCGGCCGAGCTGGGGCTGGAGCTGTCCACGGTGGGCTACTGCCCGGACGCCTTCGGCCACCCCGCCGACCTGCCCCGGGTGCTGCGCGGCTTCGGGCTGGACACCGCCCTGGTATGGCGGGGCGCGCCACCCGGGCTGGCCCGGTTCAGCTGGCGGTCTCCGGACGGTTCGGCGGTGACAGCGGTCAACCAGGGCTACTACCAGCCCGAGGTGCTGTGGGATCCCGCGACGGCGGCGGACCGGCTCGACGAGTATCGGGCACGGCAGGCCGGGCGCGACCCCGCCGGGCCGTACCTGCTGCTCAACGGCGCCGACCACCTCGCGCCGAGGTCCCTGCCCGGCGGCCTGCCGACCGCCGTGGAGAGCACTCTCACCGATTACGTGGCCCGGGTGCGGGACGCCGTCGCCGAGGAGGCGGTGGTCACCGGCGAGTTGCGCCACCGCGGCGACTGGTTGACCTTCGTGCTCGCCGGCACGCTGTCCACCCGGCTGTATCTCAAGCAGGCCAACGCGGCGGCCGAGACGCTGCTGGAGTCGTGGGCGGAGCCGCTCACGGTGCGCGCCGGCCGGCGGGGCTCGATCGGGCTGCTCCGGCACGCCTGGGACCTGCTGCTGCAGAACGCCCCGCACGACTCGATCTGCGGCTGCTCCGTCGACGACGTGCACCGGGAGAACGAGGTCCGGTTCGCCCGGGCCACCCAGGTGGGGGAGCACCTGGTCGAACGCGCCCTGCTGGACCTGGGACTGGACACCCGGCTGGCCGGTGACCCGGCGACCGAGGCCGCCGGTCTGGTGGTGCTGAACCCGCACGCCGGCCCGGTGACCGGTCCGGTGGCACTGGACGTGTATACCGCGCCGGGACACACGATCACCGGTCTGACCGACGCGACCGGTCAGGCGGTGCCGTTCGAGGTGAGTGCCGCCGAATCGACCCCGCTGTTCTGCGCCGACCTGGACATCCTGCCGGACACTCGGGAGACGGTCCGGCACCGCGTCGCGTTCGTCGCCGACGTTCCGGCCGGCGGCTGGACCGGTTTCTCCGCCACTGTCGAGGCCGGCGTGCCCGACCTGGTCGGTGCCGTGCCGGGGCGGACGATCAGCCAGGGCGACTGGACCCTCGCCGTCGCCGACGACGCGTCGTTCACCCTCACCGACGCCGCCTCCGGCCGGACCCTGCCGGGGCTGGGCCGGCTGGTGGACGTCGGTGACGCGGGCGACACGTATACCTACGACCCCCCGGTGCGCGACGAGTCGGTGACCCCGGTGCTGCGGTCGGCCCGGGTGGAGAAGTCCCCGGTCGCGGTGCGGATCATCGCCACCGCCGACCTGGACCTGCCCGCCGGGCTCAGCGCCGACCGGACCGCCCGTTCGACGACCCGGGTGGTCATCCCGGTCACCGTCACGGCAACGCTCTGGGCGGGCGTACCGGAGCTGGACTGGACCGTGGCGTTCGACAACACCGCGGACGACCACCGGCTCCAGGCACTCTTTCCGACCGATGCCCCGGCTGGGTTCGCCGCCGGGGACTCCGCCGGCACGTGGCTCGCCGACGCCCACTTCAGCCTGCTCTCGCGGCCGCTCACCGCGCCACTGGGGTCGCTACCCGCCGAGCGGGGCTACGAGGCGGACGCGAACGCCGCCCCGGTGCGGTCGGTGTCGGCGCTGCCGGGCCTCGCCGTGCTCGCCCCCGGTCTGCCCGAGGTGCGGGGACTAGCCGGCGACCGCCCGACGCTGGCGGTGACCATCCTGCGTGCGGTTGGCTGGTTGTCGCGCCCGGATCTGCGGGCGCGCACCGCGGGGGCCGGACCGCAGGTGCCGACACCGGAGGCACAGTGCCGCCGGCGTGTCAGCGCCTCGATCGGGGTGCGGCTCGACGCGGACGAGGCGGCCGTCACGGCGGCCGCGGCGCGTCGCCGGGCACCGCTTCGGGCGTACCAGCTTCGCCCCGGACACCCGGTGCCTGGCCCGGTGCCCGGCCTCGCGGTGGATGGCGCCCTGGTGTCGACGTACAAGCCGGCCGAGGACGGGGCCGGCGCGATCCTGCGGCTGGTCAACCCCAGGTCGACGGCGGCCGAGGTCACGGTGTCCGGCATCGATGGCGAACTGGTCGAGTGCGATCTCGGGGAACGGCCGGTCGGTGCGGCGCCGATCGCCGGACGGATGACCCTGTCGCCGTTCGCCACCCGCAGTTTCCGGGTCCGGGTCGGGTAGGGCGGGCGGGAATCGACCCCCCGCTTCCCCGGGCCGAGAGGTTAGGCTAACCTAACCCTCGTGACAGCACCGCACGCGTCGGTCGACGGCATCCACGGGCAGGATCTCGACCTTGCCTACCACGGAAACCCGGTCGTCCACAACGCCTCGATCGACTTCGTGGCCTCCCGCGTCACCGCACTTGTCGGCCCGAACGGCAGCGGCAAGTCCACCCTGCTCCGCTCCATCGCCCGGCTGCACCGGCCGGATCGGGGAGAGGTGCGGTTCGACGACGGTACGCCCGCGGTCGACCTCTCGCCGGTCGAGTTCGCCCGCCGGGTCACCCTGCTCTCCCAGAGCCGGCCCACCCCCAACGGGGTCACCGTCCGGGACGTGGTGGGCTACGGCCGCCACCCGTATCGGGGCCGCTGGCGCGCCGCCGACCCGGACGGGCCGCGCGCCGTCGCGTGGGCCATGGACGTCACCGGGGTCACCGGCATGGCGGAGCGTGGTGTGGACGAACTCTCCGGCGGCGAAGCCCAGCGGGTCTGGCTGGCCACCTGCCTCGCCCAGCAGGCCCGGGTGCTGCTTCTCGACGAGCCGACCACCTTCCTCGACCTGCACTACCAGATGGAGATCCTCGATCTCGTCCGCGACCTCGCCGACGACCACGGGGTCGCCGTCGGGGTGGTGCTGCACGACCTCAACCAGGCCGCCGCGGTGGCCGATCACGTCGTCCTGATGCAGGACGGCCGGGTCCGGGCCGCCGGGCCGCCGGCCGAGGTGCTCACCGAGGCGGCACTCAGCGAGGCGTACGGCATCCGGATCGAGGTGCGCACCGACCCGGAGACCGGACTGCTCAGCACCCGCCCGATCGGGCGGCACACCCAGCGGACCCGGCAGCCGGCGTAGCCGGTCCCGCCCCGCACCGTCAACCACCACAGGGAAAGCCAATCATGATCAGATCACGTACCCTCGCCGTGCTCGCCGCCGTCGTCGCGGCCCTGCCGCTGGCCGCCTGCGGCACCACCGAGGACGCCGGCACCGAACCGGAGGCCAGCGCCAGCGCCGGCCCGGTCACCGTCACCGACAGCCGGGGCAAGCAGGTCGAGCTGAAGGCACCGGCCAGCAAGGTCGTCGCCCTCGAGTGGGGCGAGGCCGAGATGCTTGTCAGCCTCGGCGCCATGCCCGCCGGAGTGGCCGACGTCAAGGGCTACGGCACCTGGGTCACGGCCGCGAAGCTCGACGAGAGCGTCAAGGACGTCGGCACCCGCGCCGAGCCCAGCGTCGACTCGATCGTGGCGCTGCAGCCGGACCTCGTGGTCACCGAGACCGGCCGCGGTGAGGCGATCATCGCCCAGCTGGAGAAGTTCGTCCCCGTGCTGGTCACCAAGGGCAGCGACGCGAGCGACAACCTCGGCCGGATGCGCGGCGACCTGAAGATGATCGCCACCGCGGTGGGCAAGACGACCGAGGCCGACAAGCTGCTGGCCGACTTCGACGCCGCGCTGGACGCCGGGAAGAAGCGGATCACGGACGCCGGCGCCGCCGGCAAGTACTTCGCGATCGCCGACGGCTGGCAGGAGGGCAGCACCGTCGCCATCCGGATGTTCGGACAGGGCGCCCTCGTCTCCCAGCTCGGCATCCAGCTCGGCCTCCGCAACGCCTGGGAGGGCAAGGTCGACCCGGAGTGGGGACTCGGCCAGACCGACGTGGAGGGCCTCACCGCGCTCAAGGACAAGGACGTCACCTTCTTCTACAACGCCTCGGACGGCGACGACGTGTTCGTCAAGGGCCTCGCCGACAACGCGATCTGGACCTCGCTGCCCTTCGTCAAGCAGAAGAAGCTGCAGAAGATGCCGGACGGGATCTGGACCTTCGGCGGACCGCTTTCCTGCCAGCAGTACATCGAGCAGCTCGTCAGCGCGTACGCCGGTTGATGACCGACCTCGTCCCCGCCCGACGGTCCGGGTCGGCCTCCGCGCCGACCCGGACCCCGGTGGAACCGCCGCCGCCCACCGCCCCCCGCGGCCGGATCCGGCTCGCGGTGGTGGTCGCCCTCGCCGTCGCGGCGTTGCTCGCGCTCACCGCTGTCCACCTCACCCAGGGCACCGCGGCCGTCGGCGCGCTCGACCTGATCCGGCTCGCGTTCGGCGCCGACGACCAGGAGGCCGCCCGGGTGCTGGTCGCCTCCCGGCTGCCGCGGCTGTTCGCGGGCCTGGTCGTCGGCCTGGCGCTCGGCGTCGCCGGCGCCGCCCTGCAGTCCCTGGCCCGCAACCCGCTGGCCTCCCCGGACACCCTCGCCGTCAATGCCGGGGCGCACCTCGCGGTGGTCGCAGCCGCCGCCTTCGGCGCGGCCCTGCCGGTGCTGCCGGGTCTGCTGGTGGCGTTCCTCGGCGGGCTGGCGGCGGCGGGCCTCGTCTTCGTCCTGTCCGCCGGCGGGGCGTCCGGCCCGACCCGGCTCATCCTCGCCGGCACGGCGACCGCCTTAGCCCTGAACTCCCTCACCTCGCTGGTGATGCTGCTGCACGAACAGGCCACCATCGGGCTGTTCGCGTGGGGCCAGGGCTCCCTCGTGCAGACCGACCTGTCCGCCGTCACCCAGCTCGCCCCGCTGGTCGCCGCGGTGCTGGCCGTGCTGCTGGCGATCGGGCACCGGCTGGACGTCCTCGCCCTCGGCGACGACACCGCGACCGTCCTCGGGGTCAACGTCCGGCGTACCCGGCTGATCGTGGTGCTGCTGGCGGTGCTGCTGGCCGCGGCGGCGGTCACCCTCGCCGGCCCCATCGGCTTCGTCGGTCTCTGCGCGCCGGTCCTGGTCCGGCTGCTTGTCGCCCGCGTCCCGGGACTGCATCGGCACCGAGTCGCGATGCCGATGTCCGGGATCGCCGGCATTCTCATCGTCCTCGGCGCCGACGTCCTGCTCCGGCTGGTGCTCGGCGGCCAGGGTGGCGTAGACATCCCCACCGGGGTTATCACCACAATGGTCGGCGCCGCGGTCCTGATCTGGTTGGCCCGCCGGTACCGGGACTCGGGCCCCACCCGCCGCCCACCGGCGGCCCGCCCCGGCGCGATCCGCTCGCGCGGCTGGTACGCGACCGTGCTCACCGCCTGCGCCGTGCTCACCGTCGTCGCCGTCGGCCTCGGCATGCTGGCCGGGGACACCTGGATGCTCGCCGGCGACGTGCTCAACTGGTTGCGCCAGGAGACCGGCCCCGCGTACACGTTCGTGCTGGACCAGCGGTGGCCCCGGGTGGCGGCCGCCCTGCTGGCCGGCGCGGCGCTGGCCGTGGCCGGCACCACCGTGCAGGCGGTCTGCCGAAACCCGCTCGCCGAGCCGGGCATCCTCGGCATCACCGGCGGCGCCGGGGTGGGCGCCGTCGCCCTCCTCACGTTCGTGCCACTCGCTGGTGTCTGGACGATGACCGGTGTGGCCACCGGTGGCGCGCTGCTCGCCTTCGCGCTGGTGTACGGGCTGGCCTGGCGCGGTGGCCTGAACTCCGACCGGCTCGTGCTGATCGGTATCGGCCTCTACAACGGTTGCCTCGCGATTACCACGTTCATCGTGGTCGCCGTCGACCCCTGGGACACCGGCAGGGCGTTGACCTGGTTGTCCGGCTCCACCTACGGGCGCACGCCGGCGCAGGTGCTGCCGGTCGCCCTCGCTCTGCTGTTCCTCGTGCCGCTGGTGACGTGGGCCCGCCGGGACCTCGACCTGCTGAGCCTGGACGAGGACACCCCGCGGGTGCTGGGCGTGCGACTGGAACGGACCCGGCTCGTGGCGCTGGTCGGGGCCGCGCTGCTCGCCGCCACCGCGGTGTCGGCGATCGGCGTCGTCAGCTTCGTCGGCCTGGTCGCACCACACGCCGCCCGGGCCCTGGTCGGTGGCCGGCACGCCCGGGTGCTGCCGGTGGCCGCGCTGACCGGTGCCCTGCTGGTCGGCCTGGCCGACACCATCGGCCGCAGCGTCATCGCGCCGGCCCAGATCCCGGCCGGTCTGGTCACCGCACTGCTCGGAACCCCGTACTTCGTCTGGCTGCTGTGGCGATCCCGCCACTCCCGGGCCGGACTGGCCTGACACGACGTCCGCCCATTCGATGAGGAGCACACCGTGAGCCCGATCGGGATCGCCGAGCCGACCACGCTGCCGTGGCGGCTGTTCGACGTGGAGGTGCGCCGGCTGACCCGAATCGGTCCGAGCTTCCTCCGCGTCACGTTCACCGGCGCCGACCTGGACCGGCTCGCCGACAACGGCTTCGACCAGCGGATCAAGCTGGTCTTCCCGCTGGCCCGGCATGGTTTCCGGCATCTGCCCACCGGTCCGGACTGGTACGCCCGGTGGCGGGAGCTGCCGGCCGAGCGGCGCAACCCGTTCCGCACCTACACGGTGCGCGCGGTCCGGCCCGCCGTCGCCGAGCTGGACGTCGACATGGTGCTGCACGGCGACGCCGGCCCGGCCAGCCGGTGGGCCGGTGCGGCGTCGCCTGGCGATCGGCTCATGGTGCTCGGGCCCAACGCGGACCACGCCGGTGACCACGGCGGCCGGGAGTTCCGCCCGCCGGTGCCCGGCGGCGTCACCCTGCTCGCTGGCGACGAGACAGCCGTACCGGCGATCGCCGCCATCCTCGGCCGGCTGCCCGCGACCGCGCGGGGCGCGGCGCTGCTGGAAGTGCCGCACCCGGGCGACATCCTCGACCTGCCGGCGCCGCCGGGCATGACGATCACCTGGTTGCCGCGTGGCGCGGGCCGGCACGGCAGCCGGCTGGTTCCGGCGGTCCAGGCGGCGACCGCCCGGCTGCTGCCCGAGCCGTCGGCACCCGCCACCGTGCCCGTCATGGCGGTGTCGGGCTCCGCGGCTGCCTCCGCCGCGGCCGGCGAGGAGCCGCTTTGGGAGGTTCCCGACACGCCGGCATCGCTGGGCTGCGCCGCCTGGCTGGCCGGCGAGGCCGGCATGGTCCGCGAGCTGCGCCGGCACCTGGTTGGCGAGCGGGGCCTGGACCGACGGTCGGTGGCGTTCATGGGCTACTGGCGGCGGGGTCGCTCCGAGGACGGCTGAGCGGCCGGGTCGCCCGGCAGTGATCGGGTCGCCCGGCAGTGATCGGGGCCTTTGCGCTACTGCACCCCACGCAACACCCGGTGTCCGATAATCGGACACCCGCTGTTGCGTCCGCTACAGCAGCGCAAAGGGGGCCAACAGGCGCCGGATCCGGGCGGCGTGAATCGGGCAGCTGGCGGATGCGGCCAGGTCAGGGCAGCTCGTCGGTGTACGTCGCCAGCACCCGATCGTCGGTGGCGTACGCGGTGAGCTGTCCGTGCGCCATGGTGGCGCTGCGGAACGAGAACGCCCGCAGCCCCGACCCGATCTCCAGCAGCGGGATCTCGCGGGAACCGCCACCGGGCGCCGACCGGTACTCCAGGCGGGCGACACCGGCGGTCGCCACCCCGTTCACCCGCACCTTGGTCCGTTCCCGGGCGGTGCCGAACAGCACCACGTCCCCGGGCGGCGGCGCCGGGCAGCCGGCCCGGGAGCCGCAGTAGAAGAAGTAGCGCGGCTTGTCCAGGTAGCTCCGGTCGTACGCCTTGAAGGTGGGATCAGCGGCCGCCGGCAGCGGCAGCACCGCGACACAGGCGAGCGCCGCCGCGACCGTGGTGGCCACCCGCAGCCGGACCCGCCGCCGCGACGGCCGCGCGGCGCCGCCCCCCGGACCGCCCGGTGCGCCGACCGGAGCCGCGCCGACCCGGTCGATAGTCACCGCGCCGACCCGCTCGCCGGTCGCCGCGCCGACCGCGGTGATCGCGCCCACGCCGAGCAGGCAGGTCGCCAGCACGCCGAGCGTGCGGGCGTTCTCCAGTACGAACTGCCAGCCGGGATACGTCGACACCGCGCTGAGCAGAGCACCCAGCGACACCACCATCGCCAAAAGCAGCAGGCCGCCCGCGATCCGGCGGAGCAGCCCTCGGGCGGCGACCATCAGCATGGCGGCAAGCACGGTCCACAGTTGATGGTGCGTCCAGGACACCGGTGAGGCCGCCACCGTCGCGCAGCCCACCAGCACCACCGCGCCCACCGGCTGCCCGGTCAGCCACATCCGGCGGGCGCGGAGCAACGCCGTGCCGCAGACGACCGCGACCAGACCGGCCCAGAGCAACGGCAGGGTGTCCGGCGGCACGCCGGCCCGCAGCAGCATGCCGTGCACCGACTGGTTGCCCAGCGACGCCAGGTCACCGATCCGGGAGGTCCGCAGCATGGTGCCGGTCCAGTAGGTCCAACTGTCCACCGGCAGCACGGCGGCCCCCAGCGCCGCACACCCGACGAACGCCGCGACGGCCCGACCGGCGTCCCGCCACCGGCCGGACAGCAGGAACCAGACCACGAACAGCAGCGGGGTCAGCTTCACCGCCGCCGCGATGCCCACCAGCACGCCCCGGTACCGGGCCGGGGTCAGCCCCACCCCGTCGACCAGGGCGAGCAGCACGATGAAGACGCTCACCTGGCCGAACCGCAGGTTGCTCTGCGCCGGTGCGGACACCAGCACGGCGCAGGCCACGACCGCGACGACGAGCTGCCGGTGGCGCGGCGCCACCCGGGCCCCGCCCGCGCCGCCGTCCCACCGACCGCCCGGCCTGCCGCCCACCGCGATCGCGATGGCGGCGATGGCGGCGCAGGTCAACGTCAACCAGAGCACCCGCAACACCGGCTCGGACACCGCCGTCATCGGGCCCAGCAGCAGCACCGCGAACGGCGGGTAGGTGAACGGGCCACCATTCTCCGCCGCGTAGGCGTACAACGGCCGGCCGGCGGCGACGGTCTCCGCCGCACCGTAGTAGATGTGCAGGTCGGCCAGGCGGTCGCCGGGCGGGCGGCGGAGCACCAGCACCGACGAGACGACGGCCACGACGGCGAACAACCCCCACACCACCGCGGCGCGGCGGTCCAGGCCGGCCAACCCGGCCCGGACCACCGCCGCGCGCGGCCGCGTCATCCCTTCTCCGCGCCGGCGGTGAGGCCCTCGGTCAACAGCCGTTCGGAGGCGAAGAACAGCAGGACGATCGGCAGGGTGAGCAGCACCGAGCCGGCCATCAGGATGGTCTTCGGCACCTCCACCCCGTCGGCGAGCTGCGCCAGTCCCAGCGACACCGTCCACCGGTTCGGCCGGTCCACCATGAACAACAGGGCGAACAGGTACTCGTTCCAGGCGATCATGAAGTCGTACAGCGCGACGGCCATCACCGACGGCGCCGCCAGCGGCAGGCTGATCCGCCGGATGATGCCCAGCCGGCCGGCGCCGTCGATCGCCGCGGACTCCTCCAGGCTCACCGGGATGGTCTCGAAGTAGTTCTTCAACATGTAGACCGACACCGGCACGGTCTGCGAGATGTAGACAAGCACCAGCCCCAGCAGCGAACCCCGCAGGCCGGCCCGGGTGAACACCACGAACAGCGGGATCGCGATGACGATCGACGGGAAGAGGTACACCGCGAGGAAGAAGAACTCGACCTTCCGGCGGCCGAAGAACCGCAACCGGGACACCGCGTACGCGCCCGGGATCGAGATGACCAGGGCCAGCACCGCCGCCGAGACGGCCACGATGGCGCTGTTGGCGATGAAGGACAGGAAACCCTGGCCGCCGTTCTCGCGGGAGGTCAGGACCTCCTGGTACGTCGAGACGGTCAGCTCCTTGAGCGGCACCAGCAGACTGCCGGGCTCCAGCAGCACCCGCTCGATCGGCCGCACCGAGAGCACCAGCATGTAGTAGAAGGGAAACAGGGTGACCAACAGGAACACCACGATGGCCAACCAGCGCAGGTACCTGAGGGTCTGAGTCTCGATCCGGTCGCGGTCCATCAGTCCGTCCTCCGGCTGGCGAAGAAACGCAGGTACAGCAGCACCGCCACGACCAGCACCACGGCGAGCACGACCGCCTGGGCGGCGGCCGCACCGACGTCGGTGCGGGCGCTGAGGAAGTTGTAGACCCGGACGCTTACCACCTCAGTGCCGGCCGCGCCCCCGGTCAGCAGGTAGACGTCGTCGAACTTGTTGAAGGTCATGATGAACCGCAGCAGACCGATCAGGGCGATCACCGGCATCAGCTGCGGCAGCAGGATGTGCCGGAAGCGCTGGGTGGGGGTGGCGCCGTCCACCGTCGACGCCTCGGTCAGCTCCCGGGGCACCGCCTGCAGCCGGGCCAGCAGGAACAGGAAGGCGAACGGGAAGTACCGCCACGACTCGAAGGCGATCACGGTCCACAGAGCGGTCGACTCCTGGGACAGGAACGGGATCGGCTCGGCCCAGCCGAGGAACCGGGTCCCCCAGTTGTTGACCACGCCGAGCTGCGGGTCCAGCATCACCTGCCAGACGAAGGTCATCGCGACGACGGGCGCCACGTACGGCAGCAGCATCGAGGCGCGGACCACCGTCCGCCCACGGAACGGGTCCCGCACCACCAGCGCGGCGACCAGGCCGATCACGATCGAACCGACGGTGCTGGCCACGCTGTAGACGACTGTGGTCCACAGGGTGTCGAGGAAGCCGGGGGTGTTGAACACCCGCTCGAAGTTCGCCATCGTGAACTCGGCGCCAAACAGCCCGGTCTTGCGCAGGGTGGCCAGCCGGACCCGCTGGAAGGCGAACACGATGGTCCACACGATCGGGATCGCGACGACCAGCAGGATAATCAACACGGTCGGGGTGACAAGCGCGATGCCCTCGCGGGACTCCCGCCGACGCAGCGTCAGCGGACGCCGGGGGCGGGGGGAGCGGGGGGACCGACCGGTGGTGGCCGGCCCCCCGGAACGCGACTCGGTGGTGGTCATCTAGAGACCCGCCTTGACCGACTCGACCTCCTTCTGCGCCCGCGCGGCGGCCGCGTCGGCGCTGGACTTGCCGGAGACGACATCGGCCAGCGCCTTCGGCACCGGCAGCTCGCCCAGGATCGCCCCGACCAGCTTTCCCTGGCCCTGCGGCAGGCCCCACCGCTGGAACGTGTCCGGGCTGGTCCGCAGGGTCTCCAGCACCGGTGGGCCGTACACCTCGGACAGCGGCTTGCGCGCGTCCACCCCGGCCTGGCTGCCGTCCCACGCGGTGAGGAACTTCCGCGCGTCCTCCTTGGTGCCCTTGCGCACCGGGAACTTGCCCTCCGGCGCGATGCCGAACCACTGGGCGTAGCCGTCAGAAAGCATGTACTCGACGAACTGCTTGGCCGGATCGTCGTCGGCACCGTCCAGCACCGCCCACGAGCTGATCTCGCCGTACTGGGCCGGTTCGGTGCCCTTCGGGCCCTTGATCGCGGTGACGAAGTCGCTGTTCTTGGCCAGGAACGTCGGGTCCTGCGCGCACTGCGGGCAGGTCGGCTTCGCGTCGTTGCGCAACCCGGCGAGTTCGTCGAGGACGAACGGCGACCAGATGAGCATGGCCGCCTTCCCGGCGAAGTAGGTGGCCCGGGTCGTGTCGACGTCCTGCGCCCCCTTCACCGAGTACGTCGACATCAGGTCGCCGAAGAAATCGAACGCCTCGACACACTCGGGTGAGTTCAGTTTGACCGCCCCGGAGTCGTCGGTGAGCTGGCAGTTGTTTGCCAGCGCGAGGTGTTCGAACGTCTGCTGGGTGAAGACGTCGCCGGGCGCGGTGGCGGCGGTGATCCCCGCGACACCGTCCTTGTTGAGCGCGGCCGCCGCGGCGGTGATCTTCTCGTACGTGTCCGGGGCCGGCAGTCCGGCCGCGGCGAACAGGTCCTTGCGGTAGACCAGCAGCTGCCCCCAGCCGTCGCTGGGCACCGAGAGCTGCTTACCGTCGGAGCTGGTCAGCTCGAGTGCCCGGGCGGAGAAGGTGTCCCGGCCCAGCGACTCCACGACCTGGCCGTTGGCCTCCGGATGCAGCAACTCGTTGCCGGCCAGGGTCTGGATACCGGCCAGCGACACCGAACCCACCACATCGGGCAGATCGCCGGCGGCCGCGTTGGACGCGATCAACGACGGGAACTGGTCCTCGCTCACCGGGACCAGTTCCACCTTCACCCCGGTCTTGGCGGTGAACTCCGTGATGATCGCCTTGGTCTTCTCGATCCGGTCGGCGACGTCCTCCAGGCTCCACACCGTGATCGCCGAATCGCCGTCGCCTCCGTCGTCACCGCACGCCGTCAGCCCTGTCGCTGCCAGGACCAGAGCCATGACCGAGCCAAGCACCCCCCGCGCCGAGCGTGTCATCGCCGGCTCCTCTCAGTAGTCGTGAGCGGATCTAACACTGACCAGTTCACGACTGCAAGCGGGATGGCATTCCACATACGATAAAACCCCTCTTAACGGGATGTGGCACATGGAGAACTCGGTTGTCTGCCTGACCGGGCCCCGGGAGGTGCTGCTGGCGCCAGGCGAATCGCAACGCGTGGACGTCGGTCAGATCCGGGTCCGGACTCGTTACTCCGGCATATCCGCCGGCACCGAGCTGACCCTCTACCGGGGCAGCAACCCTCGGCTCACGAAGGTGTGGGACAACGAGCACCGGCTCTTCGTCGACCGATCGGTCGGCCCCGCGTACCCGGTCAGTGGCTTCGGGTACGAGGAGGTCGGCGAGGTGGTGGAGGTGGCGCCCGACGTGGTGCTGCGCCGCCCGGGCGACCTGGTCTGGGGGATGTGGGGACACCGGACCGAGGCGGTGCTGGCGGCCGACGCGGTGACCCCGCTGCCGCCCGGACTCAACCCGCTCGCCGGCGTATTCGCCCGCCCCGGAGCGATCGCGCTCACCGCCGTCCTCGCCGGAGACCTGCACGTCGGCGAGTGGGTGGGCGTCTTCGGGCAGGGCGTCATCGGTCTGCTCGCCACCCGGCTCGCCGCGCTGTCCGGGGCCCGGGTGGTCGCCGTGGACCAGCAGCCGCATCGGCTCAGTTTCGCCCTGCGGTACGGTGCCCGGCTGACCGTGGACGGGCGCACCGCCTCCGCCGCCGAGGTGTTGCGCGGCGTCACCGACGGACTGGGCGCGGACGTGTGCCTGGAACTGTCCGGGGCGTACCCGGCGTTGCACGAGGCGATCCGCGCCACGGCGCCGGCCGGCCGGGTCGTCGCGGCCGGCTTCTACCAGGGCGACGCCGTGGGTCTCGCGCTCGGCGAGGAGTTCCACCACAACCGGGTCCAGGTGGTGCCGGCCCAGGTGTCCGGACCGTCGCCGCTGCCGTACAGCGCCGGCCGGTGGACCGCCGCCCGGCTCGCCCGCACCTTCATGGACCTCGTGGCCGAACAGGCCGTCGACCCGTTACCGCTGGTCAGCCACGTCGTCGACGCCGCGGCCGCCGGTGACGCGCTGGCCCTGCTGGACCGGGGTGATCCGGACGCCCTCCAAGTAGTCCTGAGGTTCGACCCATGAGCGTCATGCTGACCTGCCAGGAACACCTGCTGCCGGGGGAGACCCTGGCGGACCGGGCCGCCGTCGCGGCCGACCTCGGGTTCGACGGCATCGAGTTGCGCGGCCGGGGGGACCTGGCCCTCGCCGGCCGGCTTCCCGAACTCCGGCGAGCCCGGGCGGACGGTGTCCGGATGCCGACCGTGTGCGTGGAGATGGACCACTTCATCGGCGACTTCGATCCCGACCGGTCCCGGGACGCGGTACGCAACCTGCGTTCCCAACTGACGGTGATCGCCGAACTCGGCGGTCTCGGGGTGACCACGCCGGCCGCGTGGGGGATGTTCTCCCGGCGGCTGCCGCCCTTCGAACCGCCCCGATCCCCGGCGGGGGACCGGGCGGTGCTCGTCGACACGCTCGGCGAACTGGGGGAGCACGCGCTCCGGGAGGGGGTCGCGGTGTTCCTCGAACCCCTCAACCGGTACGAGGACCACATGGTCAACCGGTTGGACCAGGCCGTGGAGCTGTGCCGGGCGGTGGGTCTGCCCTCGGTCCGGGTGGCCGCCGACTTTTACCACATGAACGTGGAGGAGGACGATCCGTGCCAGGCGTTGCGGGACGCGGCACCGTACCTCGGGCACGTCCAGGCCAGCGACTCCAACCGGTTCCAGCCGGGCGCCGGCCATCTGGACTGGCCGGCGCTGCTGGGCACGCTCACCGACATCGGGTACGCGGGTTGTGTCGCCATCGAGTGCCGGCTGCGGGGAGAGCCGGCGACCGCGTTGCGTTCGGCGGTCGGGGTGCTCCGGCGAGCCCTGGCCCAGGGGCGATCTGCGGCACCGGCGCCGGCCCGGTCGGCGCGTGACTCGGTGACATCCGCGCCGGTGGTGCCGGCGTGACCGCCGAGGCCGGTCCGACAACCGGCGTGACGGAGGCCGCCGCCGGCGTCGACGTCGCCGCCGTTGATCTCGACGCCGCCGACCGCGCGACCTGGCGGGTCGCCGTCGAGACGCTGGACGCCAACTGGGAGTACGACCACACGGTGCCCTCGCGCACCCTGTATCCGCACCAGTGGAGTTGGGACTCCGCGTTCATCGCGATCGGCCTGGCCCACCTGGACCCGGCGCGCGCCTGGCGGGAACTCGACACGCTGTTCGCCGCCCAGTGGCCCGACGGTCGGGTGCCGCACATCGTGTTCAACCCCCGGCTGCGTCCGGGTGACTACTTCCCGGGCCCCGACATGTGGGCGTCGCCACTGGCCGCCGGCCCTCCGTCCGGGGCCACCTCGGGCATCGTGCAGCCGCCGGTGCACGCGCTGGCGGCGTGGCGGGTCCACCAGATCGCGACCGGCCGATCCGGCGCTGGCGCCGTCGACGCGACGCACCGGCTGCGGGCGCTCTATCCACGACTGGTCGCCCAGCAGCGGTACCTCGCCCGGCGGCGGGACGTCGGCGGTGGCGGCCTGGCCTCGGTCGTCCATCCGTGGGAGTCCGGCCTGGACAACAGCCCCGCGTGGGACGCGCCGATGGCGGCGGTCGACGCCGATCCGGCGGTGATGCGGGCGTACCGGCGGCACGACACCCGGTTCGTCGCGGACAGCCACCGGCCGACGGACCTCGACTACGCCCGCTACCTGGCGCTGGTGGCGGCGTACCGGGACCGCGGTTACGCCGACGACGACCTGGCTGGCCGCCAACCGTTCCTGGTGGAGTGCCCGCTGTTCAACGCGGTGCGCGCGGCTGCCGAACTGGCTCTGGCCGGGATCGCCGGGGTGCTGGGCGAGGACTCCGGTCCGCACCGGGACCGCGCCGCCCGGATCACCGATGCCATCGTGGAGCGCCTGTACGACCCGGTCGCCGGCACCTTCCGGCCACGCGACCTGCGGACCGGCCGGCTCGTGCCGGCCCGCACCGTGCTCGGCCTGACCCCGATCCTGCTGCCCGGCCTGCCCGCCGAGCAGGTGCGGACGATACTGGCCGAGGCGACGTCCGAGCGGTTCGGGCTGACCGCGCGGATGTCCCGGCCGCTGCCCAGCCACGACCGTACGGCCGCCGATTTCGAGCCGCTTCGCTACTGGCGCGGGCCGAGCTGGATGAACATCAACTGGCTGATCTGGCAGGGGCTGCGCGAGCACGGCGAGACGACGCTCGCCGCCGGCCTCCGGGAATCCATGCTGGACCTGGTCCGCCGGTCCGGCTGTCACGAGTACTTCCATCCGGACACCGGCGCCGGTCTCGGCTCCCCGGCGTTCGGCTGGACCGCCGCGTTGACCCTGGACGTGCTCGCGGAGCACGGTGGGTTCGCTGGCTGTCGCCCGCTGCCGTGAACGGGCCCGATGGCGGCAGGTCCGCTCATCGGTTGGTCAGCGCGAGCCGGGCGCCGAGGGCCAGGAAGGTGACGGCGAAGCTGCCGCGCATCCAGCGCAAAACCCGGGGACGCCCGACCACCCGGTGCCGGACGGCGGCGGCGAAGATCCCGTATCCGGCGAAGACGACGAACGTGACAAGCATGAAGACACCGCTCAGGAGCAGCATCCGGGGCACCGCCCCGGCCGCGGCGGGATCCACGAACTGGGGCAGAAAGGCCAGGAAGAACATGGTCAGCTTGGGATTCAGGATGTTGATCAGAATGGCCCGCGTGATGACCCGGACGGCCGAGCCCGGCGCGGCCGCACCGTCCAGCGAGAGCGTGCTCCGGTCCCGCAGCGTCGTCCAGGCCAGGTAGATCAGGTAGGCCACGCCGAGGAACTTCACCACCTGGAACGCCACCGCGCTGGCGTGCAGCACCGCGGCGAGTCCGGTGACGGTGGCCAGCACGTGCGGGACGATGCCGAGCGTGCACCCCAGGGCGGCGACGACGCTCGACCGCCGGCCCCGGGACAGGCCGGCGGCCAGGGTGTAGACGACGCCGGTGCCGGGCGTCGCCACCACGATCAACGTGGTGATCAGGAAGGTCAGGCTCACTGGAGGCTCCTCGGGGGCACGCCACTGCGACAAGGCCGAGTCTGCGGCCATAATGGCCCCATGGACAGGGCCAAATTACGCCCACGTGACAGAGCCAAAGAACGGACGACCGGTGGGAGCGAGGGACGGGCTCCGGGCGGCACCGCGACCGGCGGGTCCGACTTCCTCCACCTGTCCATCGACGACGCCCCGCCGGGCGGACGGGCCGCGTGGCTCACCGACCGGCTCCGGGACGCCATCGCGGACGGCCGGCTTCCGGTGGGCAGCCGACTGCCGGCCAGCCGGACGCTCGCCGTCGACCTACGCGTCTCCCGTGGCGTCGTCACCGAGGCGTACCAGCGGCTGATCGAAGACGGCCAGGTGGCCGGTCGCGGACGGGCGGGCACGGTGGTGGTGGCAACGCCGCCGAGGCCATCGGCGCCCTCCGCGCCGCCGACACCGTTCCGGTCGCCGGCCGGGCCGGCTCCCGCACCGTGGCCACCGGCCTCGGACCCGCCGTTCGCCGCCCCACACCGGCTCGACGTCTTCGATGTCCTGCGGACCGCGCCGGCCCGGATCGACCTGACGCCCGGCGTACCGGACCTGGCCGCCTTTCCCCGCGCGGCCTGGCTCCGCGCGGAACGCGCGGTGTTGCGCCGGCTGCAACCGACCGATTTCGGGTACGGGGATCCGCGCGGCGCGACCGCACTGCGGCTGGCGGTGGCCGACCGGCTGGCCCGGACCCGGGGAATCCGCGTTGATCCGGCGGCGGTGGTCGTGGTCGCCGGCGTGTCCCAGGCGCTCGGGTTGCTCGCGCAGGTGTTGCGGGCGGAAGGGGCGGACACCGTCGCGGTGGAGGATCCGGGCTCGCTGGGGGTCCGGCAGCACCTGAACAACTGGGGCATGGCCACCCCGCCGGTGCCCGTCGACAGTGCCGGGCTCGTGGTCGAGGATCTGGTGGCGGCCGGGCATCCCGCCGTGATGGTCACGCCCGCGCACCAGTTCCCGACCGGTGTGGTGCTCGGCGGCGACCGGCGTCGCCAGTTGACCCGCTGGACAGACACCGGCGGCCTGGTCATCGAGGACGACTACGACGCCGAGCACCGGTACGACCGGCCACCGGTGCCCGCCCTGCGCTCCCTGCTGGCCGACCGCGGCTGCTATGTCGGCAGCGTCTCCAAGCTGCTCGCACCCGCCCTGCGGATCGGATGGCTGCTGCCACCACCGCGATTCCAGGACGCCGTGGTGGCCGCGAAGCGGAACGCGGACCTCGGCAACGCCGCGCTGCCCCAGCTCGTGCTGGCCGAGCTGATGCACTCCGGCGACCTGGACCGGCATCTGCGGTTCCTCCGGCAGCGGCACGTCCGCCGGCGGGACGCCATGGTGACGGCGATCCAGGAGTGTCTGCCGGGCGCCACGGTGCACGGCGCCGCGGCCGGCCTGCACCTCACGATCACCTTCGACCGACCCGGCTCCGATGTGGATGTCGCGGCCGGTTGCCTGGACCGTGGGGTGAAGGTGCAGCCGCTGTCCTGGCACGCCCAGCGCCCGTACCCGCCGGGCCTGGTGCTGGGGTACGCGGCGAGCACCCCGACCCAGATCCACGAGGCCGTCGCCGTGATCGGTGACGTGTCGCGCGGATCGCCGTGAGCGCCCGGGCCTCCTTCCGGGCTCAGTTGAGCGGCAGGAATACGCGCATCGGACCGGGTTCGCGGTTGGCCCAGGCGAAGTAGGGCACCGCGGTGACGGTGACGTCGGTCGTCGCGGTCGCCGCGCCGGACCATCGCCGGTGCGGCGGACCCGCCCCTTCGGGGCCGTCCGGCTCGGACAGCACCCGCGCGGAGGTGGTAAGCGTGGTCACGTCGCCCAGCAGGTCGGTCCGACGCGCCGGGCGCCAGTCCTCGGCGCCGGTGAGCCGGATGTCGGCGACGGGGGTGTCCGGGTGGTCCACCTGCTCCAGGCAGTAGACGATCGGTCCCCGCGTGACGGCGACCCGGTGGTGGGTCTGCGCCGCCCGCGGGTGGGTGACCAGGGGTCGCACCGGGGTGGCGAGGGTCAGTTCGACCGTGTCGCCCGGCGCCCAGGTCCGCCGGACCGCCAGGTAGCCGTCCCGGTGGTCGGCCTCGACGATCTCGCCGCCGATCCGGATCACCGGCCGTTCCTCGGCCCACGCCGGCACCGGCAGGAACAGCGTGAACTCGGCCGGCTGCTCGGGGGTCACCGTGACCGACACGGCGCCCTCCCAGGGCAGGTCGGTGGCGAGTTCGAGCCGCACCGCGGTGCCGTCGGCCAGCCGTAGGTCGGCCCGGTTGCCGATGTAGAGCTGGATCCACAACCCCTCGTCGGAGGCGGTGTAGAGGTAACCGGGCAGCGAGGCGAGCAGCCGGGCGATGTTCGGCGGGCAGCAGGCGCAGCTGAACCACTCCTGGCGCCGGTGCCGGCCCGCGTCGGCGAGCGGGTTCTGGTAGAAGAACTCGGTGCCGTCCAGGGACAGGCCGCAGAGCACCCCGTTGTGGAGCGCGGTCTCGATCGCGTCCCGGTACTCGCCCGCGCCGGTGAGCAGCAGCAGGCGCCAGGCCAGCAGGATGTGCGCGATGGCCGCGCAGGTCTCGTTGTACGCCCGGTCGGGCAGCTCGTACGCGTCGCCGAACGACTCGCCGTCCCACCGGGCGCCCACGCCACCGGTGACCGAGGTCTTGTGCCGGGACAGGTCGTGCCACAGGGCGTCGACGGTCCGCCGCAGGTCCTCGTCACCGGTCTCCAGCACCACGTCGGCCACCGCGGCGTACAGGTAGAGGGCCCGGACGGCGTGCCCGGTCACCTCGGTCTGCCGGCGCACCGGCGCGTGGTCGACCAGGTACTCGCTGCCGTCCAGCACGCCCCTGCCGCGCGAGTCGAGCTGCCAGGTGGCAAGCGTCAGCCAGCGTCGCTCGCCGGTGGCGCGGTACAGCTCGACGAGCGCCATCTCCAGACACGGATGGCCACAGGTGCCGGGCACCCGGTCCGGGGTGAACCGCTCGAAGATGTGCGCGCAGGCGCGCAGCGCCACGTCCAGCAGCTCCCGGCCTCCGGTGGTCCGGTGGTGTGCCACGGCCGCCTGCACCAGATGCCCGACGCAGTACATCTCGTGCCGTACCACCAGATCGGTCCACCGTTCACCGGCCCGGTCGACCGAGAAGTAGGTGTTCAGGTAGCCGTCGCCGGACTGAGCCGCGGCGACCCGCTTGATGACCGAGTCGAGCCGCGCGACCAGCTCCGGCGAGTCGCCCCCGGCGAGGGTCCAGGACGCCGCCTCGATCCACTTGTACACGTCCGAGTCGGAGTAGTAGCGGCCGTTGAATGGTCCGTCGTCGAGGTCGGCGGCGCGCTCGAAGTTGCGCAGCGCCCCGGTGGTCTCGCACTGTTCGTACTGCGCGGGAAGTGTCACCTCCCGGTTGCGCCGCAACCGGGGTCGCCAGAACGCGTCGGTCACCTCGACGGTACGGAGGTCGATCGGCCGGAGCCGGGCGTGCGGGCTGGCGGAGGTGTCGACGACCGGGCTGGGACGCTCGGATGGCATGCGGTCTCCCGTCGAAGAGGGTTGCGCCGTGCCCGGGACGGGTGCGGCGGGGTCGGCTGGCTGGTGGGCGGCGTGCGGAACGGCCGGTGACAGGTCGGTGCGGCCATGGACAGGAGCGGGGTCGGCGGGGGTCAGGCCTCGGGGACCAGGGGGGTGTCGTGGGTCCACTCGGTGCTGTCGCCGGGTAGAGCGGGGCAGGAGGCACGGATGGCCAGCGAGCAGGGGAGCCGGCGGACCCCTGGCTCGGCGTCGCCGTCGATGGCGGCGAGCAGGCTCTCCCCGGCGGCGCGCCCGAGCCGGTAGAGGTTCATGTCGACCGAGGTGAGCGGTGGTCGGGTGGCGGCGGCGAGCAGCGTCCAGTTGTCGAAGCCGACCAGGGCGACGTCGCCGGGGACGGCCACCCCGGCCGCACCGAGGGCGTCGGCGACACCCCGGCCGATCTGGTCGCTGCCGCAGAAGATCCCGTCCAGTCCGGGCGTGCTGGCCAGCAGGCGCTCCACCGCGGTGTAGCCGGCGCGTTCGCTGAAGCCGACGTGCAGGACGCGCTCGTCGGGCAGGTCGAGCCCGTGCTCCCGGAAGGCCCGCCGGGCCCCGGCGACCCGTTCCCGGACGGCGAGGTACGACGCCGGGCCGGTGATGTGCGCGATGGTGCGGCAGCCCTGCCGCACCAGTTGCCGGGCGGCGAGCCAGCCACCGTGTTCGTCGTCCACCGTGAGGCTGCTGTCGGCCTCGTCCCGCGAGGTGGTGTACGCGTAGAGCACGGGGAAGGGCAGGGTGCGCGGCAGCGGCGGAGCCGGGTCGGTGGCCCGACCGGTGACGATCAGACCGTCCACCCGGCGGGCCACCAGGGCGTCCACGTAGTGCCGTTCGCGGACCGCGTCGCGGCGGGCGTCGCACAGGATGAGGCTCGCGGTGTCGACCGAGAGCGCGTCCTCCACCCCGCCCAGCAGGGGCGGGGTGAACCGGCCGTAGCCGTCCCTGGTGAGCAGCCCGACGGTGAACGTCCGGCCGGTGGTCAGTGAACTGGCGTTGCGGTTGGCCCGGAAGCCGATGTCGCGGGCGATGTCGACGATGCGTTGCCGTGTCTCTGGACGCATCCGGCCCTTGCCGTTGAGCCCCTTGGAGGCGGTCGCCACCGAGACGCCCGCGGCCTTGGCGACGTCCCGGATCGTCGGCGCCATGACGACCTCCTGAGAAACTGAGTAACCGGTTGCGCATCTTCTCTGGGTGCGCTTCCACGACTCGACGCCGTTGCCCACGTCGATCTCCGCGCACCGGTCCGAGCGATCGGCCAGCACCATCCGTGGCGCTGTGGACTCGTACTATTCCCAAATTCGCGACGTTGTCAAGACCCTCGCAACCGATCGTGACGCCGCTGCGAGCGACCGTGGAGAGGGCCGCCACCAGCACCAACTAGTTCAAGATGAAAAACTGGTTTCTCACTTTTGAACCGTTGACGTGCCAGTAACGGCCTGGTTAGCGTCCATCCCTGACTCCCAGCACCTCTGCCAGCGAATTCGTCTCCGGGTCGCCCGTGCATCCCCCACCTGGCGCCTGCGTCCCGGTCCCCTCCCGACCACATCCCCGACGGCAGGAGCGACATGAACGACAAACTGACACCCGTCCGCGCGGCTACCGGCGGGATGAGTCGACGCGGCCTGCTGCGCTTCGGCTTCGGCACCGCGGCCGTCGCGGTGCTCGCCCCCGCCCTGGCGGCCTGCGGTTCCTCCGATGACGACGTGTCGGCCGACGGCGAGGTCACCCTCACGGTGGTGGGCTTCGAGGTCCCGCCCGAGGAGAAGGGGTCCGAGCTCGACAAGGCGTACAAGAAGTTCCTGGCCGACTTCCAGGAGCAGAACCCCAAGATCAAGATCCAGTCGATCCAGGCGCCGCCGAACTTCGACACACAGATCATCGTCGACCTGGCCTCGGGTAGCGCGCCGGACCTGTGGTCGCAGGACGCGTCCAGCCTGGCTCCGCTGGTCAAGCGCAACCTGCTGCTCGACATGCGCAAGCTCACCACGGCGGCGCCCGAGCTGGACCTCGACCGGTTCTTCCCCCAGGTGCTGGAGATCCACAAAGGCGAGGGCGACGCCATCCACGGGCTGCCCAACGACTTCACCCCGATGGTCGTCTACTACAACCCGGCGGTCTTCACCAAGGCGAACGTACCGGTGCCGCAACCCGGCTGGAGCTGGGACGACCAGCTCGCCGCGGCACAGAGACTCACAATCGACTCCGCCGGCCGCAACCGGCTGGACCCGGCCTTCGACGAGGGCAACGTGGTCCAGTGGGGCTACCGGCTCAGCCAGTACGCGTACCAGTGGGTCTACCGGATCTGGCAGAACGGCGGCGACGTCATCTCGCCGGACGGCACCACCGCCACCGGCTTCCTGGACGCCCCGGCCGCCGTCGAGGCCATCGGGTGGTACGCCGACCTCGTGCTCAAGCACAAGGTCGCGCCGCCGCCGTCGACCCTGGAGAAGCTGACAAACGCGGCCAACTTCAACGACCTGTTCATCGAGGGCAAGTTCGCCATGTTCGACAGCGGTCACTGGTCGCTCGTCGGACTCACCGGCGCCAAGGGATACCAGAAGGAACTCGTCGCGGTCGCCCCGCAGCCCAGGAGGACCGAGGAGGCGACCGCCCTCTACGAGTCCAGCTTCGTGCTCCGGCACGACCTGCCGGAGGCGAAGATCAAGGCCGCCGCGACGTTCGTCGCCGCCGCCACCGACCGTGGCTACCAGGACACCAAGGCCATCACCGGCATCGCCATCTCGGCCAACAAGACGGCGGCCGAGGAGTCACTCACCTCGGACAACGCCAAGTTCCCGGAGCTGGACAAGGTGTTCGTGGACGCGACCAGCCAGGGCCGGCCGCCGTACGGCTCGAAGATCGGCGCGTACCCGACGATCGAGAAGGGCCTGGACGGGATGATGGAGCAGATCCTGCGCGGCGCGTCGGTCCAGGAGCAGGTCGCCAAGACGGTCGAGCTTGTCAACCGGGAACTGAAGGCGCGATGAGCACGCTCGGCACCGCGTCGCGGACCACCGAGGCAGGCACGCCCGCTCCCCGTCGGGACGGGCGTGCCGCCGGGCGTCGCCGCCGCACCAGCGAGCGGGCCGGCTACCTGTTCATCGCGCCGGCCACCCTCCACCTGTTGCTGTTCGCGCTGGTGCCGATCGGGTTCAGCCTGTACCTGTCGTTCCACGAGTGGACCTCGCCGAGCTTCCTCAGCGCGCCCTTCGTCGGCCTGGAGAACTACCGGGCCCTGCTGGACGACTCCCCGTTCTGGCACGCCATGCGCAACACGGCGTACTTCACCCTGCTGTCGGTGCCGCTCGGGATGGCCGTCAGCCTGGCCCTCGCCCTGGTGGTGAACCGCAAGCTGCGCGGGATGAACGTGTTCCGCGCGGTGTTCTTCATGCCGGTCATCACCTCCTGGGTGGCGGTCTCGGTCATCTGGATCACCCTGTTGTCGCCGGACGCGGGGGTCGTGAACTACGTATTCGAGGTGCTCCACCTTCCCAAGCAGAACTGGTTGGACGACCCGAACTGGGCGATGTTCGCCATCGTCGTCATCTCCACCTGGAAGAGCGCCGGCTTCAGCATGGTGATCTGGCTGGCCGGCCTGCAGGCCGTACCCCGGGAGCTGCTGGAGGCCGCGGAGATCGACGGCGCCGGCAAGTGGCGACAGTTCTGGCACGTCACCCTGCCGCTGCTGGCCCCCACCACCATCTTCCTGGTGATCACCGGCGCGATCGCCGGGTTCCAGGTCTTCACCCCGATGTACGTCATCACCGAGGGTGGCCCGCTCGGCTCCACCGACGTCGCCGTCTACCACATCTACCAGCGCGCCTTCGAGGAGTTCGCGATGGGGTACGCCTCGGCGCAGGCGTGGGTGCTGTTCGCGGTGATCTTCCTGGTGACGCTCATCCAGTTGTGGTTCGTCCGCCGGCGCGGCGACCAGAACCTCATCTGACCCGGCCGCGCAACCGCGAGGAGAAACCCGATGTCCCGGCGAAAGACCCTGACCAGGGCGCTGCGCAACGTCCCGATGTACGCCATCCTGGGCCTGGTCGGCGCGTTCATGCTGGTGCCGTTCATGTGGATGCTGAGCACCTCGTTCCGGCCGTCCGGGTCGACGTTCTCCTACCCACCGCAGATCCTGCCCGACGCGCTCGACTTCACGAACTACGAGGAGCTGTTCACCCTCGCCCCGTTCGGCAGGTACTTCTTCAACAGCACGGTGGTCACGGTGCTCACCGTGGTCGGGCAGGTCGCGTTCTGCGCCACCGCGGCGTACGGCTTCGCCCGGCTGAACTTCCGGGGCAGCAAGCAGATCTTCGTGTTGTTCCTGGCCACCATGATGATCCCGTTCCAGGTCACGATGATCCCGTTGTTCCTCATCGTGTTCAAGCTGGACTGGGTCAACACCTACCAGGGCCTGATCGTGCCCGGCATCTCCAGCGCGTTCGGCATCTTCCTGCTGCGCCAGGCGTTTCTCACCATTCCGCGCGACTACCAGGACGCCGCCCGCATCGACGGGGCCAGCGAGTGGATGGTGTTCTTCCGCATCTTCCTGCCGCTGGTCAAGCCGGCGCTGGCCACGGTCGCGGTGTTCGCCTTCATGGGCACCTGGAACGACCTGCTGTGGCCGCTGCTGATCGCCCGGGACGAGGAGATGCGCACGGTCGAACTGGGGCTCGCGTACTTCAACGTGACCTCATCGGCGTACGAGCAACCCAACTGGCCGCTGATGATGGCCGCCTCGGTGGTGTCGCTGCTCCCCGTGATCGGGGTCTACCTGTTCGCGCAGCGGTACTTCGTGGCCGGTATCTCGCTCACCGGCGTGAAGGGCTGAGCGGATGACGGCGGCTTTCCCGGTCGACGACTACACCCCGCACGGCTACCTCGACGTGCCCGGCCACACCCGCAGGCTCACCCCGCGCGGCGTGCTCCGATCGCACGACGTCGGGTTCCGCTGGCACTATCCCGCGCTCGGCACCGGGTACGGCGGCCGGCGCGAGACGTACCGGGCCGGGCTGCGCATCGCGGTGGACGGCGCCCTCGCGCTCGCGGACTTCACCGGCACCCGGTCGCCGTACCACTCGAAGAACCTGATGGAGGTCGTGGCCCGGCACCCGGCGGGTACGGTGACCGCCCGGTTCCACCTGGTCGGCGAGGACGTGCTGGCCGCCCGGGTGACCGGTCGGGCCGGCTGGCGGCTCACCGTGCGGGCCGACTACCGGCGGCAGGTCTCGGCGGACCTGGGCTGGGGCGAGTCCGGCCTGGTCGGCCGCCGCACCGGCACCGGACTGGTGCTGCAGGGCTTCGAGGACGGCGAGGTCTTCGTGCTCTGGACGGCGCCGGCCGCGGCGGGCGGACCGGAACCGGTCGCGGCGGTGACCGGGTCCGCGGCGGACGCCGCCGACTGGGTGACCGGCGGCGTTCCCGCGGACACCGACGACCGGGTCACCGTGCTCGGCGGCACCGGCCAGACGGTCGAACTGTCCGGGCTGGTCGAGTACCCGGCCGGTGATCATGACCTCACGGTGCTGCTCGCCCGGGGCCGCACCGAACGGGAGGCGCGCGACCGGCTGGACCGGGCCCGCGCCGACCTCCCGGTCGCGTACGCCGCCCATGTCGCCGACGACGACCGGTTCTGGACGACCGCGCCCCGATTGGGCGGTGACTGGCCCGACCATTGGCGGCGCGGCCTGGTGTACGACCTCGAAACCCTGCGGATGATGGTCAAGCGGCCGGTGGGCGTCTACACCCGGCAGTGGGACGCCATGCAGGTGCAGGCGCCCCGGGTGGTGCTCGGCGAGGCGGCGATCGACGCCCTGCTGCTCGGCTGGGCGGACCCGGCGACGGCACAGCGGATGCTGCTCGGCACGTTCGTCGACGCGCTCGCGCCGAACGTGCCCTGCTCCCGGGAGGACGGCACGCTCAACATGGTCTCCGCCGACGGCAGCGCGTGCGGCACCGGCCCCCAGTGGGGATATCCGTGGCTGGTGGTCCAACGGCTGTACGACCGGCGGCCCGACCGGGACTGGCTGGACGCCCTGTATCCGCACCTGTCCGCGTACCTGGACTGGTGGGCGGCACACCGCACCGACGCCGACGGCTGGCTCGTGCACGCGTGCAGTTGGGAGTCCGGTCAGGACCTGTCGCCCCGCTTCGGCGACCAACCGCTCGGCGGCGGGCACCCCACCCACCACCTGCGTCCGGTCGACCTGCACGCCGCCGTGGCACACGCCGCCGCCACCATGGCCGGGTTCGCCGGCCTGCTCGGCCGGGAACGGGACGTGCCGGGCTGGCGGGCGCTGGCGGCCGAGCACGCCGACCGGGTCGCGCTGCTGTGGACCGGTCGCCGGTACGCCGACATGGACGCGCGCACCGGCGCCGGCACCGAGGTGGACGACGTGATGCTGTGGGCGCCACTGACGCTCGGGCTGGCCGGTGCCGAGCAGGCGGACGCGGTGCGCCCGGCGGTGCGGGCGGTGGACCCGGACACGCTGGTCTGGCCGATGTTCGCCTGGACGGCCATCGACGCGGCCGGCGCCGTGGGGGAGTGGGATACCGCCGCCGCCACCGCCGGCGCGATCGTCGACCGGGCGTACCGGTTCTGGGACGCCCGGACCCACGACGAGGGCCGGACGCTGCCCGGTATCGCCTGCGAGTACTGGCCGCTGTCCGGCCGCTGCGGCGGCGAGGGGTACGGCTGGGGGGCGTTCGGCGTGCACCTGGTACTCGGCGTGCTGGCCGGCATCCGGGTGACCGGTGACCGGCTCGCCGTGCGCCCCAACCTGCCGGCCGACCTGCGCGTCCCCGGCCGCCGGTACGACGTGCGGCTGACCTGTTCGGGCCGGCCGGTGCCGGTCTCGCTGCGACCCACCGACGACGGGGTCCATGTCGAGGTGGACGGCCGGGGCACCGATCTGGCCTGGGGGGAGGAGGCGACATGGCCACTGACCTGATCGGCCGCTATCCGGTGGGCCCGTGGGAGTGCCGGGTCGACGACGGCCCCGGTGCCGAGGGTCCCGGCGGGCCCTGGCGTCCGGTGCCGGTGCCGGGTTGCTGGGAGCAGACCGGCGTGCCGCTCGACCACCCCGGGCCGGTGACCTACCGCACCACGCTCGCCGTGCCCGCCGAGACGACCGGCCGGCGGCTGCGGCTGCGGTTCGGCGCGGTCAGCTACGCCTGCGAGGTAAGCGTCGACGGGCGGGAGGCCGGCCGGCACGTCGGCATGTGGGACGCGTTCGAGCTGGACGTGACCGACCTCGTCACCCCGGGCCGGTCCAGCGTGGTGACCGTGCGGGTGACCAAGCCGGCGAGCCTGACCGGCGGACCGGATTCGGCACCGGTGCCCGGCGCGTATCCGGTCACCGAGACGCTTGCCGGTTTCCTTCCCTACGTCTGGGGACACAGCCACGGCGGCCTGTGGCGGCCGGTGGAGCTGCTGGTCACCGGCGCGGCGGCGATCCGTGACCTGGACGTGCACGGGGACGCGGACGGCCGGCTGTCGGTGCGCGCCGAGTTGACCGCACCGGCCGGAGGCACCGTCACGGTGCTGGATCCGGACGGGCACACCGTACTGACCGGGCACCGGGAGTCCGGGCCGGACGGCGGGCTGGCGTTCGACCTCACCGTCCCCGAGCCGCGACCGTGGTCGCCGCGGAGCCCGGACCGGTACACCCTCCGGCTCCGGGTGGACGACGGCGACGAGCGGGAGCTGCGGATCGGCCTGCGTACGCTGAGCGCCCACGGCTCGGCGCTGCGGCTCAACGACGAGCCGCTGTATCCCCGGATGGCGCTGTCCTGGGGCTGGTATCCGGACCGGTTGTATCCCGACCCGGGGCCGGACCAAGTCCGCGCCGACCTGACCGAGCTGCGCCGGCTCGGTTTCAACGGGGTGAAGCTCTGCCTGTGGTTTCCCCCGGAGTACTACTTCGACCTGGCCGACGAGTTGGGCATGGTGCTCTGGGTCGAGTTGCCGATGTGGCTGCCCAAGCCGACCGAGCATTTCCGCCGGCAGCTGTTCGCCGAGGCCGAACGGCTGGTGCGGGCGGCCGCCAACCATCCGTCCGTCGTCCTCTGGACGCTGGGCTGCGAGCTGACCGCGGCGATCGGACCCGACCTGCTCGGCCCGCTCTACGACGCGGTCAAGCGGTGGACGCACGACGGCCTGGTCCGCGACAACAGCGGCTCCGGGGAGGCGTACGGCGGGCTGCTCGACGAGTTCGCCGACTTCGACGACCATCACTTCTATTGCGAGCCGGCGTTCTTCGGGGCCACCCTGGACCATTTCGCGCCCGCCTGGCGGGCGCCCCGGCCGTGGCTCTTCGGCGAGTTCTGCGACCTGGACACCTTCCGCGACCTGCGCCGGCTGGCCGGCACCGAGGACGGTCGGGACCCGTGGTGGACCAGCGCCGACCCGGCCGTGAACCCGCAGGGTGCCCGCTGGCAGTACGACGTGCCCCACCAGGACGAGCGACTGCGCGCTGGCCCGTTCGCCGACCGCGGCGCCGAGCTGGAACGGATCTCCTACCGGCAGGCGGTGCTGCACCGCAAGGTGACCCTGGAGGCGGTGCGGGCCCGGCCGGAGACCTCGGGATATGTGATAACCGGCGAGCGGGACACGCCGATCAGCACCGCCGGGCTCTGGGACGACCTGGGTCGCCTCAAGGTCGATCCGGCCGCCTTCGCGGCGTTCAACGGCGATCTCGTCGTCACCCTCGGCTGGGACCGCAGGCGGGCCTGGGTGGCCGGCGGTGACCGGCCGGCGCCGTGGGACACCTGGTGTTACCCGGCGGGAGCGACCGTCCGGCCACACGTCGTGCTGGCGCATCACGGGGCGGCCGGCGACACCGGTCGGGCGCAATGGGAGGTGGCGCTGGGCGGGGCGGCTCCGTTCGCCAGCGGGACGCTTGTCGCGGAGGCACCCGCCGGAGCGGTGACCGGGTTGGGGGTGGCCGAGTTCCGCGCACCGGCGGTCCTGCGACCGCGTCGGGCGACGCTACGGGTGCGGGTCACCTGCGGATCCCAGGTCACCACCAACGAGTGGCCGCTCTGGTTCCTGCCTGGTTCGTCCTGGCCGGACGCCGGTCCGGTGGCGATGGTGGATCCGGCCGGCCGGCTCGCTGATCTGGCGGCACTCGGTGCGGAGGTGGTCGGCGTGGGCACGCCGGGCGCGGTCACCGTGGCGACCACCTGGACCGCGGCGCTGCGGGAGGCGGTCGCCGCCGGTGGCCGGGCCGTGCTGCTTGTCGACCGCGCCACGCCCGAGCCGCCGTTGCCGGTGGAGCCGATGCCGTTCTGGCGGGAGGCGGTGAAAGTCATCGAGCCGCACGAGGCGTGGGACGACTTTCCCCATGACGGGTGGACCGACCTGCAGTTCGCCGGCTGCTCGACGGATCTGGCACTGGACTCCACCGCGGCGCCGGCCGGCGCCCGCCCGCTGTTGCGCCGGGTGGACACCCGGACCGCGGCGGTGCACGACTACGCCGTCGAGTTGCCCTACGGGACCGGCCGGCTGCTGGTCAGCACCCTACGGTTCGACGGGTCAGCCGGCGCCCAACCGCTCGGCCTGCGCCGTAACACCGGCGCCGGGTACCTGCTGGGTCGCTGGGTCCGCGCGCTGCACGGCTGAGCGGGGCGTCGGCCAACCGCCTCCCCGGCGGTCGGTCGGCTCAGGACCCACTCCCGGTGCGGCACGTCGGGGGGGTCGGCTGCCGCGCGCTCAGCGGGCGCGGCGCCGGCCGATGTGCCTCGGTCCACGGCGGGCCGCGAGCGCCGCCAGGACCAGGGCGATCACGCCCAACGCCGCCGCGAGCGCCAACATGACCGGGCGGCGCACCCACGAGTCGTCGGTGGGCTCGCCCACCTGGGCCGCCGCCTGTCCGCCCGGCTCCGGATCCGCCGGGGTCGGGGTGGCCGTTCCCGCTCCGGGGTCGACCAGGTTACCTACCGACGCGTCGGTGGGCAGCCCGAATCCCCAGTCGAGCAGGGCGGCGCCCTGCTGCCAGCCGCGCAGCGGGCGTGCCTCGGCCCCGAGCAGCGTGACGACGAGCCGCCGGCCGTCGCGTTCCGCCGCACCCACGTAACTGTGCCGGGCCAGGGTGGTGAAGCCGGTCTTGCCGCCCAGCGCACCCCGGTAGCGGAACACCAACTGGTTCTCGTTCTGGATCTGGAACCCGGATTTGTCCCGCGGTGGTTGCGCGGGGATCTTCGTCTGCCGGGTGAGCGTGTACCGGCGGAACGCCTCCTCGGCGAAGCAGGCCCGGGCGATAAGCGCGAGGTCGTACGCGCTGGTGTACTGGCCCGGGCCGTCGAGCCCGGACGGGGTAACCGCCCGTGTCTGACGGGCGCCCAGCTCACGGGCCTTCTCGTTCATCGCGGCGATGGTCCCGGCCACGCCGGCGTCGCCGCCGCCCAGCCGGGCGAGCACGTTCGCCGCGTCGTTGCCCGAGTTGAGTAACAGGCCGAGCCAGAGGGTTTCGACCGGATACTTCCCGCCCTCCAACAGCCCTACCGCCGAACTGCCGGGTTCGAAGTCCAGGTCCTTGCGGGTCACCGTGATGACCTGCTTCGGGTCGAGTTTCGGCAGCACGGTGGCGGCGAGCAGCAGCTTCTGTGTGCTGGCCGGTACGGCGTGCTCGTGCGGGCCGCAGCCGCCGAGCACCTGGCCGGTGTCCAGGTCGGCGACCACCCAGGAGGTCGCGGTGATGGCCGGGGGCGCTGCCGCCCCGGGTGGCGTGACGAGACCCGGCGTGGCCAACGCGGCACCGCCGACCTCGCGGTCCCGCGGGTCGGTCGGCGGTGGCGTGGGCTTCGGGGAGCGCTTGACCGCTGGCGCGGGACACGGGATCGGGGCCGCCGCCGCGTGTGCCGGAACCGGGGCCGCGGCGTTCGGCGGGATCGCCGAGATCGGGAAGGCGAGCAGGATGCCCGCTGCCGAGGCGAGGCCGCATCGAAGTATTCTGCGCGCCGCGTTCATCGCCAGCAGGGTAGCGGGCAAGATCCGCCGCGCCGCACCGGCCCCCGGAAGACCCTGCCCGACCAGCGGTTCCGCTGGTCAGCCGCCGTACGGACGGGTGATGATCTCCATGTTGTGGCCGTCCGGGTCACTCCAGTACAGCCCGCGTCCGCCGTCGTTCGTGTTGTGCTCCCGCGGTCGCTGGTGCCCGGGATCGGCCCACCACATCAGACCTCGATCCTGGATCCGGGCGAAGATCTGGTCGAACTCCTCCTCGCTGACGAGGAAGGCGTAGTGCTGGGATCGGACCGTGCCGGTCGCGGGGTAGAAGTCCAGCGATACGCCGTTGGTCAGGGCGACGACCTGGAACGGGCCGTACCGGGTCGGCGCGGGCAGGCCCAGGAGGTCGGCGAGGAACTCGGCCGAGGCACGGGGCTCGCGGGCGCTGACGATTGTGTGGTTGAACTGTACGGCCATGGCGCATGCTCCCGTTGGTCAGTGGTGTTCGCGACGGTGCCGGCGCAACAGGTCCTCGCCCCAGTCGTCGGCACGGTCCCGCCACACGGAGTGGATGTGGTTGGCGTCGTCCTGCGTGTTGTCGTACTCGATGAGGAGCGTCGGGCCGGTGACGCAGTAGTAGTGGCCGGCTCCGCGCCGCGCCGGACCGGCCCAGGCGAACTCGATCCGGCCCAGGCCCGCGTCGGACAACCCCTGCCAGTACCGCCGCGCGTACGGTTCGGGGGCCCGCTCGACATACCGGCGGATCAGCCGGAGCAGCGACTCGCGTTGCCCGGTGGTCATGTCGGCGTGCGACAGGCCGGACGGCAGCACCGACGGGTCGGCTACCGGGTCCGCGCCGGTGAGGATGTCGGCCGGCGCCAGGTCGGCGGCCACGGCCCGGGCGCGCTGGTCCGGGTCGAGCGCGGCCAGCAGCGAGCGGGCCAGTTCCTCCTCGTCGGTCAGCAACCGCCGGCCGCGGTGCGGACCGTCGAGGACCACGGCCGGCTCGGCTCCGAGGAAGTACGGCGTCACCGTCAGCTCGCCGCCGGCCACCAGCACGTGGACGGCCAGGTGGTGCCCGTTGACACGCCAGCCCCAGGGCGCCGGACCGCCCGGCTCGCCGAGGATCCGGAACCAGTACCGGTCGTCGTCCACCGGCCGTCCGGTGGCCAGCTCCCGGCGGATCCGCTCCAGGTCGATCACGCCCCGAGCCAGCCGCCTGCCCTCCGCGCCGCCGCCCGTGTCGAGCAGGGCGAGGGCACGTTCCCGCTGCTCGACGGTCATCTCACCGAGCGACAACCCGGGTCGGGGGCCGGGTAGATAGGTCCACTCCCGACGGTCGGGGGCGTCCAGGCTGGTGTGCGCGGCCCGACGGCGCGCCGGATCCAGCGCCGCCAGCAGGTCGGCGGCCGCTGTCGCCATCCGGGCGGTGGTCGTCCCGTCGGGGGCCGTCTCGTCGGTCATCCGGTGTCCCCGTGCACCGTTCGACCCTATCCCGACGTGGGCCGAGCCGGGCGCTCGGCTAGACCGGGTCCACCACCTGTCGACAAGCCTCGACGTCCCGATCGGGCCGGTCGGTGGCGGTGGTGACAAACGCCACGGTCTCGGCCAGCACGGCCGGGTCGCGCAGCAGCCGGCGATGGCCCAGGCCGGAGGTGACGTGCAGCCGCGCTCGGGGCCAGGCGGCCGCGATCGCGGCACCGTCACTCACCGGCGTGTAGGTGTCGTCCCGGTCGTGGATGACCAGGGTGGGTGGCATCGCCACCGCCCGACCCAGTTCCGGTACGTCGAAATGCCGCATCGGAGCGCCGACCCGGCGCTCGACCCGCGCGGTCAGTCGTCGGTGGGTACGCGGACCGAAGCCGAGGACCCTGGCGAGTCCTTCGGCGAACCACGCCGGGCTGGCCATCGGAGCGAGCAGCACGAGTCGACCGGCTCGCAGCCCGTCACAGAGCGCCACGGCCGTCGCGGTGGCGCCGAGCGAGTGGGCGATGACGGCGTACGCGGGGCCGTGTACCGCCACCACGGCGGTCAGGGCGGCGGCGAACTCCGGAATGGACGACGATCGCGGACCGTACCGGCCCGGTGCCGAGGCGCCGTGGCTGGGCGCGTCGAAGGCCACGACCCGGTGCCCGGCCGCGACAAGCGGTGCGACAAGCGCGGTGAGCTGCTGGTGGCGGCCGGCCCAGCCGTGCACCAGGTACACGACGGGGCCGTGGCCCCACGCGGTGCCGACCACGCGGTGGCCGTCGACCTCGACGGCGAACGTGGCGCCCGGTCCGGGGCCTTCGGTCGTGACCGGTCGCGTGGTGTCCGGTCTTGCGGATGCGGACGCTGATCGGTCGGCCGACCGCCGGGCACCGGACGCCGGTCGGGATCTGGTGCGCGGCAGGGTGAACCAGATCCGTTCCGCCCACCGGGCGCTGAGCGCCGGGGCGAGGCGGTCCAGGAGCCGGAAGGCGGCCCGGGTGGTCCAGGGGAGTGAATAAACACGAACGATCGTGCTTTTACGTTGCGCCATTGCCGCCTCGGTAATCACCATTGGGGGTGGGTCCTCTCGTCTTGTCGGCGCCGGTCCGCCACCGGTCCGTGGGGTGTGGTCGCTATCGGGTGCGGCCGAGGGTCGTCCCGCCTCGGGGCCCGGCCACCGTCACCCGGGGAGTCGGTGCCGGACCGCCGGCCGGATCAGGATGTGGCGCTGTCCGGGCGGGCTGCGGCGAGCAGGGCCGCCAGGGCGCGTCGGGCCCGTTCCTCCGCCCGCTCGTCACCGAGCAGCCGGGACGCGTGGTGCCAGGCCAGGATGACGCCGCGGAAGTCGTGGGCGAACTGGTCGGGGTCGGCGTCGGCGCGGAAGTGCCCCTCGCGGATCCCGCTGCGGAAGATGGTCGCCACCATCTCGGAGAGGTCCCGCTCGTCACGCACCAGGCGATCCCGCACCGCTCCCGGCCGGTCGTCGAACTCGGTCGCGGCGGCGACGAACGGGCAGCCGCCCGGCCTGGCCTCCCAGGCCAGCCAGCGGTCGAGCAGTTCGTGGACCCGCGGCTCCCCGCGCGGCGCGCGCAGCACGGGACCGGCCACCATCTCCTCGAACTGGGACCGCGCGTGGGCGAGGACCTCCAGTTGCAGTGCCTCCTTGGAGCGGAAGTGGCCGAACAGGCCGCTCTTGGACAGTCGGGTCCGTTCGGCCAGTGAGCCGATCGTCAAGCCGTCGAGCCCGACGTGCCGGGCCACGTCGACCGCCTGGTCGAGCACGGCGAGCCGGGTCTCGTCTCCCTTACTCACCGGACAAGAAAAGCACGCCCGTACGGAAAATGCAACCCGGTCAGGCCCGGTCGTCGCCGCCGGAGGTGCGCACCGCGATCAGTGACTTGGTGAGCCCAAGCAGCCGCTCCGCCCGGATGGTGGCGTCGGGGAACAGGTAGCGCAACTCGGCCCGGCCGATCAGCTCCGTGGTCAGCACCTGCTTCATCGCCAGTTCCCAGGACTTGCCGGGGGTGTAGGCGAGCGGCCACTTGCGGGCCACCGTCACCCGCGCCGGCACCGGGAGGAACTGCATTCCGGGGGCCACCCAGTGCGGTTCCACGGGAAAGTACCGGTACGGGGTCTGCACCCAGTATCTAGGGGCCAGTTCGCGCACGGTCTCGGCCATCCGGCGGCGGCGCTCGTGCCCGCCGACGTGCTCCAGCACACTGTTGCTGAACACCAGGTCGTACCGGCGGGACCGGATGCCCGGCGGCAGCTCGCAGGCGTCGGCGTGGTCGGCTTCGGCCCAGGCGGGCAGATCCGCGGGCAGCGGCTCGAGGTTGACCACGTGAACATGCGCCGGGCGGACCGGCACCGTCGTCCAGCTCTCCACCCGACCACCGAGGTCCAGAATGGACATGTCGGCCAGCTCCGGGAACGTCTCGGAGAGCCACGCCGCCCGGCGGGCCCGTCGCTTGGCCCCGTAGGACGTCGGGGAATCGACCAGGTGGAAGCGCAGCGACCGTAATGGCATCTGCTGATGATGCGGTGCCGGCAGCGGAGTGTCATCGTACGATCAGCCGAACGCGACCGTTGCTCGTGCCGACCGAGCCCTGCCGGTGGCCGATCGGCGGCGATCAGGTGCCGGTCAGCTCTCCTTTATCCGGGGGATGGGAAGGCCGTTGCCGCAGGTGGCTCTCACCTCGCTCGCCCGGTCGCCCTTCTCGAACACCACCTTGACCTCGCTCGCCGGCCCGCGATCAGCATCCTGCACGCGGTAGCCGAGTGACGGCGTGACGCCGACGACGGTCGCCGTGCGGCCCAGGCAGAGCACCACGACCACGCCTCCGATCGAGACGAGGGAGGTGCCACCGCCGGACGGGCTCGGTGTCGGCGTCGGGGTGGGTGTCCCGCCGCCCGGCCCGGGGGCGGCCGTGGTGGCGGCGGGTCCGGCCGCCGGGCCGCTCGGTCCGGACGTGGCGGCGGGTCTGTCGGGCGCCGCTGTGCCGGCCTCGTCACCACCGTCCGGTCCGGTCGACCCTCCGGGTCCCGCCGAACCGGCCGGTCCGGCCGAACCTGGGTCGACGGTGCCACCGGCCGTCGGCGCGGCCCGCCCGCCGCCGTCCGGATTCCGCCGGTCGGGCAGGACGAACATCGCCACGGTCGCCGTGGTCACCACCACCGCCACGAGGCCCACCACCGCGACCGTGCGCCGCCGGTCCTTCTCCTGGCGCGGCTGCCGGGTGCCGACGGTCGTCGCGTCGGCCAGCTCGTGCGCGGCGACCTCGGACCCGGGCTCCGGGCTCCCGGCGTCCGCGTCGTCGGTGTCGGCAGCCGGCCCGACGGCGACCGCCGCGGGCAGCACGTCCCCGGTCACGAAGGCGGGTGGGATCCAGGCCAGCGGCGCCGAACCGTCCTCCGGCGCCGCGAGTCCGGCGCCGGCGGCGAGCGTCCGGGCGACCGCCGCGGCCGGCGGCCGGTCGGCCGGTGACTTGGCCAGACACCGGTTGCAGACCTCCACCACCGGGGCCGGGACGCCCGACAGCGTGGGCAGCGGATCGGGCTCGGTGTAGACGTGTGCCGTCAACATCTCGACAGTCGTCTCGGTCCGCCACGGCAGGCGGTTCGTCAGGGCGCGGTAGATCAGCAGGCCGAGTGCGTAGACGTCCGAGGCCGGCACCACTTCGTTGCCGAGCAGCCGTTCCGGCGCGAGGTACGCGGGGGTGCCGAAGCGGTGCCCGTCCGGGTCCAGCTCCGGTTCGCCGGCGAGCGCGGCGATGCCGAAGTCGAGCACTTTCGCCCCGGACGGCGTCAGCATCACGTTCGACGGCTTGACATCCCGATGTACCAGGTTCTGCGCGTGCGCCGCGGCCAGTGCCCCGGCGACCTCGGCACAGATCCGCATCGCCGAGCGGGGCGGCAGCGGTCCCCCGGCGAGCCGGTCTGCCAGCGTCTGGCCGGGCAGCAGCTCCATCACGACGTACGGCACCGGCTCGCCGCCGGGGCTGACCCATTCGCCGTAGTCGTAGACGTTCGTGATGTGTGGATGCCACAGCTTGGCGGCGGCCTTGGCCTCGGCACGGATCCGGGCCCTGGCTCCTGGCTCGCTGGCCAGCGGACCCGCCAGCACCTTCACCGCGACGGCCCGGTCGAGCACCTCGTCGTGCGCCCGCCACACCACCGACATGCCGCCGCTGCCCAGGTGCTCGTCGAGGCGGTAGCGACCGTCCAGGAGGCGTACGGGATGCACCCGCACCACCTTGCCAGAAGTCACCAGCCCGGATCGGGCCAGGGAGTCACGGTCGTCGACACATCACCCGTCCGGCGGATCGCACCCGCCATCCGGGCACCCGCGTATCGTCCTGACGAATGTCGATGGGCGATCCCACGGGAGGTCGACGGCTAATCGGACGGCGCGTTTTCTCCAGCAACCGTAAGGACCGGCGAAATCGTCCGGTCGCCGGGTTGACATGGCCCCAAAGCGTTAACTCGGGTGCGCGAATGCGTCAACATGATTACCTCGCAAACCCGCTGTTGTGACCAAACTTCACGCAGCTCAGCGCGAGTCTTTCGGAACTCTGTGTGTAACTTTCGGCCCATTCCAGGGCCGGGAATGGCTTCAAACGGAAACATTACGCCCGCGGCTCGGCCGGGCCGGCATGTGACACGCCTCCCACCCAACGGTGACCTAGCTGTTATTAATTCGATGCCTCAGGCCATTCCGACGGCTGTTCCGGCCGGCTAGCGTTTGCGCACCGCACCAACCCGGAACGGTGGGCGCCGCATGGTGCCTGGCGGGGCCGGACCCCGTGGGGCGGAGTGTCTTCTGAGTGGAGGTGACGTGGGTGGAGCCGTTGCGTACGGAAGCCGAATCGAGCCACCGCGATGAGCCGTCGTCGGCCGTCGAGGTGGTTCCGCCGGCGCCAGGGCAACGGGTCGTGACGGTCAGCAAGTCACCCACGCGGATCGCGTTCGAGCGGTTGCGCAAGGACCGGGTCGCCGTGGTGTCGGCGGGAATCTTCCTGTTCTTCGTCCTGATCGCGATCTTCGCGCCCCTGATAGTCAAGATCCCCGGTACGGACCCGTACACGTACAACCAGGACCTGGTCGACACGTACGGCTTCCCGACCATCGGACCGAACAGCGAGCACTGGTTCGGCATCGAGCCGCGGCTGGGGCGGGACAATTTCGCCCGCTGGGTGTACGGCGCCCGACCGTCGCTTATCGTCGCCGGCACGGCGACCGTGCTGACGGTGCTCATCGGCACGACCATCGGTCTGATCGCCGGGTTCGTCGGGGGCTGGGTCGATCGCGTGCTGTCCTGGCTCATCGACTTCGTGTTGAGCCTGCCGTTCCTGCTGTTCGCCATCGCCGTCTCGGGCGTGCTGGTGGCGAGCCTGGGTGGTGCCGAGGGCGCCGCGGCCGAGGAGGTGGCGACCGTCCGCTTCTGGACCCTCATCGGGGTGCTGTCCTTCTTCGGCTGGGCCGGCCTGGCCCGGCTGATCCGGGGACAGGTGCTCTCCCTGCGCGAGCGGGAGTTCATCTCCGCCGCCCGGGTGCTCGGCGTGCCGACCCGCAAAGTGCTCTTCAAGGAACTGCTGCCGAACCTGGTGGCTCCGATCATGGTGGCGACATCCGTGGCGTTGCCGGCGTACATCGTGGCCGAGGCGGGTCTGACCTTCCTCGGCGTCGGGCTCATCGAGCCGACACCGTCATGGGGGCTGACGATCTCGTTCGCCCGCACCTACTACCGCGCCGACCCGCTCTACCTGTGGCTCCCGGTCGCCGGCATCACCATCCTCGTGCTCGCGCTGAGCCTGCTCGGGGACGCCGTCCGGGACGCGTTCGACCCCAAGACCCGCCGTTGACGGCACACCCGGGCCGTTCACCAAGAAGGGAAGTACCAGTGAGGCGAAGGACTGCGGTCGTGGCGGCATGTGCCGCCTTGGCCCTCGGACTCTCGGGCTGTGGAAGCCCGTCGTCCAACAACAATTCAGGAAACGGTGCCAACGAGGACATCAAGGAGCAGAGCTTCGACGCGACGGACCCGGACGCCAAGGGTCCCGCGCCCGAGGTCCCCGGCTCGCGCAAGGGCGGCACCATCACCATCACCGCCCAGACCACGCCGCACTCGTTCGACCCGACCAACATCTACTACGTCGACACGAACGAGATCGGCAAGCTGCTCTTCCGTACCCCGACCCAGTTCGCCCTCCGCGACGGCAAGCCGGTGCTGGTGCCGGACCTGATGGACCTGGGTACGGTGTCCGAGGACAAGCTCAAGTGGACCTTCAAGTACAAGGCCAAGGGCACGAAGTACGAGGACGGCACCGAGGTCAAGATCGAGGACTTCGCGTACGCGATCAAGCGGTCGTTCGCGCACGACGTCTACTCGGACGGCCCGGCGTACCAGCTGGGTCTGTTCAAGGACGGTGACAAGTACAAGGGTCCCTACACCAGCGGCAAGGAATACGCCGGCGTGGAGACCCCGGACGACGAGACGCTTGTCATCAACCTGGCCAAGCCCTTCTCGGACCTGCCGTTCTACATGACCTTCCCGATGTTCACGCCGATCCCCGAGGCGAAGGACACCAAGCAGGACTACGGCAACAAGCCGCTGGCCACCGGCCCGTACGCGTTCGACAGCTACACCCCGGGTGCCGAGCTGAAGCTCAAGAAGAACCCGAACTGGGACGCCAACACCGACCCGGTCCGGCACCAGTACGCCGACGCCTGGCACTTCAAGTGGGGCGTCGACCTGGTCAAGACCCAGCAGGAGACGCTGAACAGCGCCGGCCCGGCCGCCAACCAGCTCACCTACGACAACGTGGACGCCTCGATCATCCCGCAGCTCACGGGTGACAAGCAGAAGCAGCTCATCCGCGGCGAGAGCCCCTGCAACATCGTGGTGCAGATGGACACTCAGCTGATTCCGCTGGAGGTGCGCAAGGCGATCGCGGTCGCGTTCCCGTACGACCAGGACCGCAAGGCCGCCGGTGAGAACGACTACACCTCCCAGCGGTCCAGCACGATCATGCCGCCGAGCGTGCCGGGCTACAAGAAGTACACCTCGCCCGAGGGCCTGTCCGGTGAGGGTCCGGGCGACCCCGCCAAGGCCAAGCAGATGCTGGAGGCCGCCGGCAAGGTCGGCTTCGAGCTGAGCTGGTACTACGACAACACCAAGCCGATCCCGCAGCAGGTCAGCCAGGTGCGGGCGGACGCCTTCACCAAGGCCGGCTTCACGGTCAAGCCGGTCGGCGTCTCGACCGCCGACCTGCGGGCCAAGGCCAGCGACTACGACGCCCCGGTCAACATGGACTTCACCCCGCGCGGGTGGTGCTCCGACTGGCCGACCGGCGGTAGCTGGTTCCCGGTGCTGTTCCGCACGCAGAGCATCGAGGAGGGCCAGAGCTGGGGTCAGCTCCAGGACCCGGCGCTGGACAAGGAGATCAACGACATCAGCGCGCTTCCGGCGGACCAGCAGGCCGAGAAGTGGGGCGAGATGGACGAGAAGATCATGGGGATGTACCCGGTGATCCCTCGGTACTACGACAAGATGGCGGTCCTCGCCGGCACCAACCTCGGTGGCATCGAGGGCGACCCGACCATGGGTCTGCCGTTCTTCGTCAACATGTTCGTCAAGAGCTGACGTACCACTGAGGTAACCGATCCGGCCGGCGCCGCGGCGCCGGCCGGATCGACTCGGATAACCCTCGCAAGACCTGACCCCCGAAAGAACTGCCGGCCGAGGCCGGTGCCCGTGCGAACTCAAAGGAGTTGGCGGTGCTGCTGTACATCCTGCGACGGTGCTTGACCGCGGTCTCAGTCATCGTCGTGACCCTGATCGCCAGCTTCATGTTGTTCTTCGTGGCGCCCACCGACCCGGTCGGCGTGATCTGTGGCCTGCGGTGCACCCCGGACCGGATCGCCGACATCAACGCGAGCCTCGGCCTGGACAAGCCGGTGTGGGAGCAGCTCCTCCTGTTCCTGCAGGGCATCTTCGTCGGCCGGGAGTTCGGCAGCGCCGGCGCGATCATCGAGTGCGCGGCGCCCTGCCTCGGCTACTCGTACACCCTCGGTCAACCGGTGACCAGCCTGCTCGCCCAGGCGGTGCCGGTGACCGTGTCCGTCATCGGTGGGGCGGCAGTGGTCTACCTGATCGTCGGTGTGCTGACCGGCAGCATCGCCGGCCGCCGGCGCGGTACCCCCGCCGACCGGCTGGTGGTGGGGGCAACCCTGGTCACCAACTCGATGCCGTACTTCGTGGTGGCCCTCATGGTGGCGCTCTACGCCACCTTCCTGCCCACGTCGCAGTACACCCCGCTCACCCAGAATCCGTTCATGTGGGCATCCGGCCTGCTCGCCGCCTGGCTCACGCTCGGCTTCTACAACGCGGCCCAGTACACCCGGTACTCCCGAGCCTCGATGATCGAGTCGCTGGGCGAGGACTACATCCGCACGGCGCGGGCCAAGGGCATCAGCGAGCGCCGGGTGGTGTACCGCCACGGGCTGCGCTCCTCGCTGACCCCGGTGGCCAGCGTCTTCGGCGTCGACCTCGCCGCCCAGATGGCCGGCGCCATCTTCACCGAGAGCATCTTCGGGCTCAACGGCCTCGGCGTGCTCACCATCCGGGCGTTCAACCAGTACGACCTGCCGGTGCTGATGGGCACCGTGCTTGTCGGCGCCACCGTCCTCGTGGTGATGAACCTCGTGGTCGACATCCTGTACACCTTCCTCGACCCCCGGGTCCGGCTGTCATGACCGGGGCGACGTCCCTGATCGACCCGGAGGTCAGCGCCGGCCAGCGCCGGCGGACAGAACGCGATAAGGCGGCAGCAGCATGAGCGACGAGACGGCGTCCCCGACCCCCGCGACCGCGGTGCGCGGTCCGCAGACCGTCGTCCGGGCCCGGCGGGAGCAGCCGGCGCCCACCTCGGACGGCGAGGCCTACCTCGAGGTACGCGACCTGCGGGTCGCCTTCCCCACCGCCGACGGTGTGGTGCAGGCGGTGCAGGGCCTGAGCTATTCGCTGCCGCTGGGCCGGACGCTCGCGATCGTGGGCGAGTCCGGCTCGGGCAAGAGCGTGTCCAGCATGGCCGTCATGGGGCTGCACGACCCGAGGAGCGCGCGGATCTCCGGCTCGATCAAGCTCGGCGGCACCGAGATCGTCGGCCTGCGGCAGGACCAGATCCGCAAGCACCGGGGCAACACCGCGGCGATGATCTTCCAGGACCCGCAGTCCTCGCTGCACCCGTTCTTCACCATCGGCAACCAGCTCGTCGAGGCGTACCGGGCGCACCACGACGTCTCCAAGCGGGCGGCCCGGGACCGCGCGGTCGACATGCTCGGCCGGGTCGGCATCCCGAACCCCCGCAAGCGGCTCGGCGACTTCCCGCACCAGTTCTCCGGCGGTATGCGGCAGCGCGTGATGATCGCGATGGCGCTGATCAACGACCCCAAGCTGCTCATCGCCGACGAGCCCACCACCGCGCTCGACGTGACCGTGCAGGCGCAGATCCTCGACCTGATCGCCGACCTGCAGCGCGACTTCGGATCGGCGGTCATCTTCGTCACCCACGACCTCGGCGTGGTCGCCGAGATCGCCGACGACGTCCTGGTGATGTACGCCGGCCGGGCCGTCGAGTTCGGTGCCGCGCACAAGGTCCTCGGCACCCCGCTGCACCCGTACGCGTGGGGTCTGTTGGAGAGCATCCCGGCGCTGTCCGGTGACCCGGCACCGCTGCACCCGATCCCCGGAACCCCGCCCAGCCTGCTGGCCATCCCGTCCGGCTGCCCGTTCCACCCGCGCTGCGAGTTCCGCACCCGGGTCCCCGGCGGGCTGTGCAAGAACGAGGTGCCGGAGTTCATCCCGCGCACCGCCGACCCCAACCGGCTGTCCCGGTGCCACCTGCAAGACCCCGACCGGACGTTCCAGACCGACATCCTGCCCCGGCTGCCGTAAAGGACCATGACGATGACGACCGCAGCGATCGACACGGCGGAGGACCGGAAGGGCTCCCGCGTTCCCAGCAAGCCGGGGGCTCCACTGCTGGAACTCAAGGACCTCACCATGCACTTCACCGTGAAGGGTGAAGGGCTGCTCCGGCGGGCCAACAACAAGGTGCAGGCGGTCGACGGGGTGTCGCTGACCGTCGGGCCGGGGGAGACGCTCGGCCTGGTCGGGGAGTCGGGCTGTGGCAAGTCCACCACCGCCCGGCTGATCGCCCGGCTGCTCACCCCGACCTCGGGCCAGATCCTCTACCAGGGCCACGACATCGCCCACCTGTCGGACCGGCAGCTGCTGCCGTACCGGCGGGAGATCCAGCTCATCTTCCAGGACCCGTACTCGTCGCTGAACCCCCGGCACACCGTCGGCACCATCGTGGGCACCGCGCTGCGGACCCACAACATGGTGCCCAAGGGGCGTGAGCTGGCCCGGGTGCAGGAGCTGCTGGAGGTGGTCGGTCTCAACCCCGAGCACTACAACCGCTACCCGCACGAGTTCTCCGGCGGTCAGCGGCAGCGGATCGGCATCGCCCGGGCGCTCGCCGCCCGGCCGAAGGTCATCGTGGCGGACGAACCGGTGAGCGCGCTCGACGTGTCCATCCAGGCGCAGGTGATGAACCTGCTGGAGGACCTGCGCAAGGAGTTCAACATCGCGTTCGTGTTCATCGCGCACGACCTCGGCGTGGTGCGGCACTTCTGTGACCGGGTCGCGGTCATGTACCTCGGCCGGGTCATGGAGATGGGACCGCGCGAACAGATCTACGCCGCCCCGCAGCACCCGTACACCCAGGCCCTGCTCTCCGCCGTGCCGGACGTCAACGTCGCCCGCGGCGCGGAGCCGAGAACCCGGATCCGCCTGTCCGGCGACGTGCCGAGCCCGATCGACCCGCCCTCGGGCTGCCGGTTCCGCACCCGCTGCTGGAAGGCCGAGGACATCTGCGCCGAGGTCACGCCCCCGCTGGAGGAGAAGGCGGGCGGGCAGCTCGCCGCCTGCCACTTCGCCGAGCCGCAGGTGTGACAGCGGACCTGCCGCCGAGCTGAACCGGTTCCCGTCCGCGCGTCCCGGCCATCGCCGGGACGCGCGGACGACGGTCAGGGTTTGCGGGCCAGCCCGGCCCAGTAGTACGCGGCCGTCGGATCGGACGGCGGCGTCTCCGGCTGCCAGGCCATCACCGGCACCAGACCGGGTTCCACCAGATCCCAACCGAGGAAGAGCCGTTCGACCTCGTCGCGGGCGCGCGGCACCAGCGTCATCCCGCCGTGCGTGGCCGCGGCCACGGCGGCGTCCATCTCGGCCGGGTTGAAGTCCTGCGTGGGATGCGTGATCGCCAGATAGCTGCCCGACGGGAGGGCGTCGGCGAGGGTGCGAATGATGCCGGCGGGGTCGTCGGAGTCGCGCAGCAACATGAGGACCGCGATCAACGTGAGCGCCACCGGTCGGTCCAGGTCGAGCGTGGCGCGCAACGCGTCGTCGGCCAGGATCCCACCGGGTTCGCGCAGGTCGGCGTGGATGTACTCGCTGCGCCCCTGCGGGGTGCTGTCCATCAGCGCGCGGGCGTGCGCCAACACGATGGGGTCGTTGTCGACGTACACCACCCGGGTCTCCGGCGCGATAGCCTGCGCGACATCGTGCAGGTTGGGCCGGGTGGGGATGCCGGTGCCGATGTCGAGGAACTGCCGGACGCCCGCCTCCGCCACCAGGTAGCGCGCGGCCCGGTGCACGAAGCGCCGGTTCTCCGCCGCCATGTCGCGCAGGGTGGGGATAGCCGCCACGAGTGCGGCGCCCATCTGCCGGTCCACGGCGAAGTTGTCCTTGCCGCCGAGCCACCAGTCATAGACCCGCGCCGAATGTGGCACCGATGTGTCCACTCCGGATGGTGCGGCGTCCAACGTCGGGTCCTCCGTGCTGCTCTGCGACATCTCGCCTCCGGGCGTTCGACGGCCATCGACCCCGGCAGCCTACCCGCCTCTGGTCACCGCCGGTGCGATGTCGCGGCGCCGTCATCGGCCGGCCAGCCGCGCGCCAGCCGCGGCCATACCCTCGGCGTCGCGTACCGCTTCGCACGCCCGCTCCGCCCCGGCCCAGTGCCGGCGGGCCTCGTCGTGGCGGCCGAGAATCTCCGCGGCGTCGCCCAGGTGGAGCAGGGTCCGGCCGTGGCCGGCGGTGATGGGCGAACCGTCGCGCAGCAGCAGGCTCTCGGTCAGCCTGTCGTACGCCGCCCCGGCCCGCGGCGGCGTCGACGCGAGCAGGCTGACGCCGGCGTTGAGCAGCACGGTCGCCCGCCCCCGACCGTCGTCCAGGGACTCGTACTCGCGCAGCGCCGCCCGCCACGCCTGCGCCGCGTCGAGATGTTCGCCGAGCCGGCTGTGCACCAGGGCCAGGTTGCTCAGCGCGGCGGCGAAGCCGCGCGCGTCCCCGATCGCGGAGAAGGCGTTCGCCGCCCGGACCAGGTGCCGGTTCGCCGTGCGTGGCTCGTCCCGGGCCAGATGGGCGGCGCCCAGACCCAGGTCGGTGAGGGCGTGCCCGGTGCGGTCCGCACCGGCGCGGTGCCGCCGGGACAGCTCCAGATGCTCGATGGCCTCGTCCACGTTGCCCAGGTCCAGCAGGGCGAGCGCGAGGTTCAACTGGGCCTGGGCGGCACCGCGCCGGCCGCGCTTGGCGACCGCCAGGTTGAGCATCTCGACGGCGGCGTGCGGCTCGTTGCGGCGCCGGAGCAGCACGCCCAGCTCGTTGTGCGTCCAGCCGGCGATCTCCCGCCGGTCCTCGGCCGTCGGCGCTCGCAGCACCATCCGGCAGACCAGCTCCCAGTCGGCCGACCGGCCCTCGTGCGCGTACCAGCCGCAGAGTGCCGTCGCCAGCCGGAACCACCACCGCCGGAGCCGGCGGGGGAGCGGCTGGGTGGCCCGCGCCGCCTCCAGGACGACGTCCCGGAGCAGTTCGTGGTGCAGGTCGAACCAGGCCGCGGGGTCGTCGTCCAGGGGCAGGGAACGCTCCCGGTCGGTCGGCGAGCCGGGGCCGGTCAACCGGGTCAGGTGACGCTCGGCCCGGCGGGTCAGGTGCCGGATGAGCCGGACCTGGCCGAGCACCCGCCGCCAGCGTGGCACGGCATCCCGCAGGTGCAGGCGGGCGTACGGGCCGAGCAGCGGTTGGACCTGGAACCGGTCGCCCGAGGTGCCGATCACGAAACCCGCCGTGCCCAACTCGTCGAGGACCGCGGCGACCCGCTCCGGTCGGCGTCGGGCCAGCGCCGCGATGGCCGTGCGGTCCACCGCGGCGGTGGTCAATCGATGGGTGGGGGACCCGGCACCGGCGGGCTGGCCCGGCTCCACGGGCGACAGGGTGACCGGGGCGAGCGACAGCAGCCGGTACAGCCGCCTGGCCTCGCCGGACAGCGCACCGTACGCGGTGTCCCGCTCGGTCAGCAGGGTCAGCGCCGGGGAGTTCGCCATCCGCTCGTGTGGCGGCGCCTCGATCGCGGCCCGCAACCGACGCAGCACGTCGGTCGCGTTCCACCCGTGCCGGGCGCTGCGATAGCCGAGGGCCCGCACGGTACGCGGCTGCCGGCCGCAGAGTTCGACGAGCATGCGGACCGCTGGATCGGTGCGCGGGTCCGGCCGCCGGCTGCGGGTGCCGGTCGCCACCCCGCCCGCGCTGGCGAACAGCTCGACCGCCTCGTCCGGGCCCGGCTCGTCGAGCCAGTGCGTGACCAATCCCTCCAGTCCGGACAGTCGTGGTGTCCCGGCCAGCAGCAGCCGGCAGGTGCGGGCCGCCGGCGGCAGCAGGGCGCGCGCCTGGTCCGGATCATCCACGTTGTCCAGGACGAGCAGGATCTCCTTGCCGTCCAGGTGACCGCGGATGGCGTCGGCCGCTGCCGTCAGGTCGGCGGGCCGCCCGGACCGGGGCGGTGGGGTGCCGAGGATCCGGGCCAGTTCGGTGAGGACCTGACGCGGCTTCCACGGCCGACCGCCGCGCCGCAGGTCAAGATAGGGCTGACCGTCCGGGTACGCGCTGCGGCACAGGTTGGCCGCCTGCACGGCGCAGGACGAGGTGCCCACGGCGCGCCGTCCTACCACGGCGACCGCGTGCTCCCGCTTGATGTCGTCCACGATCCGGGCGACGTGCTCCGCGCGACCGGTGAATCCGGCCGTGTACGGCAGGGTCGGCGCCCCGGCCGGCGGTACCGTGTCCGTGGGGTCGCCGGAGGAATACCGGGCGGCCCGCCGGCGGCGCACCTCGAACAGGACGGACGCGACGGCCCCGGCCGCCGCCACCGCGGCGCTGGCCGGGCCCAGGGCGTCACCGGCGATCTCGGAAAGCAGGTTGCTCGCCACGTTGGCGACCACACCCATGAGCAGGGTGCCGATCGCCACCAGCATCGGCCATCGGGGCGGCGGGCCGAACCTGTCCGGTCGCGACTCCGGCGCCGTCATCGCGCGCCCCCGCCCGCTCCGGTGTCGGCGGCGCGGGGGGCGACCGGGACGCCGCCGGCCACCAGACCGGTGATCAGGTGTTGGCGGGCCAGGATCACCAGGACCACCGGCAACACGGAGGCGACCACCGAACTGGCCGCCAGCGGCCCGCTGTTGGCGACGAACTGGCGGGTCTGGCTGAACAGCAGGGCGCCCAGCGGTGCCGTGCTCTGGCCACCGAACAGCAGCCCCACCACCAGGTCGTTCCACACCTGGACGAACTCCAGCACGCAGACGGCGATCACCGCGGACTGGTTCCGCTTGGTCAGCCGCCACACCATGGTCCACCACCGGCCACCGACCCGGGCCCGACGCACCTGCTGGGCGGGCAGATCGGCGACCGCGTTGCGCAGCAGCAGCACGGCGAACGGCACCCCCCGCGAGATGTGCACAAGCGCCAGCCCCCAGGCGGTGCCCGACGACGAGGTCACCCCGAGAACCTCGTTGACCGGTCCGGCGATCACCTGGCTCGGCACGACGGCCGAGAGTGTCAACAGCACCCCGGTCAGCTGTGCGGCCGGGCCGGTCAACCAGGCCAGCGGGTACGCGGCAAGGAGCGCGACGATCAGCACGGCGCCGGTCACCGCGGTGGCCAGCAGCAGGGTGAAGGCCAGCGCCCGGTGCAGGTCCGGGTCGCGCAGCACCGCCGCGTACGAGCCGAGGTCGGGACGGCTCGCCCACCATCCGTGCACCGCCGCTCCCCGCCGGTCGTGCAGCGAGGTGGCCACCAGCACGGCCAGCGGCACCAGCCAGACCACGGCGGCGACGGCCGCGAGGATCCGCATCACCCGGCGCGGGCGGACCGGCGGTTGGTCGGCCTCCGGAACCTCGTCGCGGCGGGGCGGCGGCCAGTTCTGCCGGAGGAAGAAGGCGGCCAGCAGCAGGCCGGCGATCAACACGGCGAGCCACACCACGCCGAGGGCCGCGCCGGACCCCGTGGTGCCGGCGCCGGAAGTCTGCCAGACCAGCACGGCGAGCACCGACGCCTCGTCCCGGACCGAGCCGGGCACCATCACCAGAATCAGGTCGAACGTTCGCGCGGTGGCGAGCGCCACCAGGGTGAACACCACCGCGGCGGTACGCAGGAGCAGCGGTCGCCACTGGGCGTGCCACAGCACGTCGCGTCGGGTCCCGCCATTGGCCCGGACCGCGTCGGCGAGGTTCTGCGGTACGGCGTCCAGGGCGGCCCGGAAGACCAGCACCGCCAGCCCGACCCAGGACCAGACGAACGCCGACATCAGGGCCGCGGTGACCAGCTCGGGGCCGAGAAACTGGGGTGCCTGCTCGGCGGAGCGGCCGAGCAGCCGGGTGGCGACCAGGGTGGCCAGGCCGCGGCCGGGATCCGGGTCGTAGAGCAGCCGGAAGACCAGGCCGGCGACGACCAGCGGCACCGCGATCGGCAGCACCAGGATGAGCTGGACCGGACCGCCCTCCCGCGACCGTGGTGACGCCGCCGCGAGCAGGTAACCGAGGGCGGTGACCACGGCTGGCACCACAAGCGCCCAGATCACCGTCCGGCCGACCGCCGACCACGCGCCCGGCTGCTCCAGCGCGGCCCGGAAGTGGGCGCCGCCGACGAACCGCCCGCCGGCCGTGACGCTGGCGTACAGCGTCCGCAGCACCGGCCACACCACCAGGCCACCGAGCAGGACCCCCGCCGGCAGCAGCAGGGCGGAGGTCGTGCCGGCCACCGGGTAGGCCCGGCCGCGGCGCGGCGGGCCGACGTCGTCGAGCACGGTGATCTCACCGAGCGGTCGTCCGTCGGTCATCACCGGCCGCCCGCCTCGACGGCGGCCCGGTTCAGCCGGTCGACGACCGACCGGACCGCCAGGTCGGGTTCTCGTCCGCCGGTGACCTCGGCGAAGAAGTCCTGCATGAGGCGCCAGATGCCGGTGCCGTCGGAGCCGGTGAACGGCGCCCGGAGCCGGTCGGAGAGGTCGAAACGCAGGTCGTCGGCGGTCTGGATCTCTCGGGCGAGGTCGCGGTGCAGGTCGTCGGGATAGGCCGCGAGGTCGACCGTGCTGTTCGGCGAGAGGTAACCGCCGCCGGCCAGCCACGGCCCGAAGTCGGCCTCCGTGACCAGCCAGTCGACCAGGCGTAGGCCAGCGGGGGAACCGTTCAGCACGACCGCGGCGTCACCGCCGACGATCAGGGACGCCGGCCGGTCCGGCAGGCGCGGGAAGGGCGTCGACACGAGCGGCTCGGATCCGGTGTGGAAGGTCCGGGCCAGCCCCTCGACGAAGTCGGCGCCGGCCAGCATGGCGGCCCGACGCCGGGCACTGACCTCGATGACCGACTCGTCGAACTGGGTGAGCAGGGCCCGTCGCCCGCCACCCGGGAACGCTCCGGGCAGCCGCCAGATCTCGGCGAGCCGGTGCAGCGCGGTGGTCACCGGCGTCCGGTCCCACCACGGCTGGCCGGCGGCCAGCGCGTCGTACAGGTCGCGGCTGCTCTCCTGGGCCAGCACGTTCTCGAACCAGTCGGTCAGCACCCAGCCGTCGGCCGCGCCGATCGACAGGGGTGCCGGACCGGCGCCGCCGGCCGCCCGCGCCCCGAGGTCCCGGGTACGCGTCACGAACTCGTCCCAGGTGCCGGGCGGTACGCCGGGCAACAGGTCCGGTCGGTGCCAGAGCAGCGACTTGTGGGCAATCTTGATCCAGACGGCGTACAGCCGGCCGTTCAGCCGCACCAGGTCGTTGAGGGCCGGGGGGAACGGCTCGCCCAGCCGAGGACGCAGCTCGGTGAGCCAGCCCCGGCCGGCGTACTCGGTGACCAGCCCGGGCCGGAGCACCGCGACATCCGGCGCGGTGCCGGCCAACCGCCGGGCCCGCAGGAAACCGTCGATGTCGTCGCCGGTGCTGATCGCCACGGCACCCGGCCGATAGCCGTCGAGGACCTGCTGGAAGCGCTGCAGCTCGCCGCCGCTCCAGACCACCGCCACCTGGGTGGGGGAGCCGCCGCCCGCGCATCCGGCGGCGGTGGGCAGGGCGACGCCGGCCACCGCGGTCGCGGTCGCGCGCAGCAGCGTACGCCGGGACAGCCCGCGTCGTCGCGTCATCGGCGGACCGACCCGACCCGCTCGACGGCGTACCGCCGGTGCTCGTCCACCCGGTCGACGATCACGGGATCCGCCGAGCAGATAAGCGTGGCGATGCCGGGCGAGTCCTCCGGGGCCAGGTCGACGAGGAGGTCGCCGAGCCGGTCCACCCCACCGCCGCCGCTGGGCAGGTCGACCACCAGCACCTCCGGCAGGCACGCGGCAGCCCGGGCGACCGCGACCCGGAACCGCTGCGGTTCGGAGAGTTCGTGCGGCAGCACCTCCAGGGTGAGGCCGAGTTCCAGCCGCTCGATCACGGTGTTCACCCAGTCGTCGGCCACGGCCCGGACCCGCAGCCGCCGGCGATGCCCGTACCCGATGTTGCGGCGCACGGTCAGGTGGGGCAGTAGTCCCGCGCCGGCCGGGACGTACCCGATCTGGCGCCGGGCGGGGGGCAGGGTCGTGACGTCCCGGTCGCCCACCAGCACCCGGCCGCCGAGCGGCGTGGCCAGGCCGGCCACGGCCCGGGCCACGGCGGTGCCCGTCGCTGGATCGGCCACCACGACCGCCAGCTCACCGGCGGGTACGCGGACCGTTACCGGCGCGGCGTGCGGGGCGGCCACCAGGTTGTCCAGCTGTAACGTGACCATCACCTCCGGTGGCGGGCCCGATGCTAACAACTGGCCGCAACCACCGGCAATCCGCAGTGGAAGGAAGGCTCCATCCACTGTGGCCGGTCGCCTACCGGCGCTCGCCCTCGGGTCCGAGCATGGTGTCCAGCCGCCCGTCCCGGTCGGTGTCCAGGTAGGTCACGTCCGGCAGCCCGTCCCCGTCCAGGTCCACCTGCACCACGTCCGCCACGCCGTCGCCGTCCAGGTCCGTCACCACCTCGGTGGAGCCATCGGGGTGATGGGTGATGATCGACCGACCACCGACCAGAGGTCCCGCCGGTCGGACCGGCGGCGCCGGCGGGTCGGAGTCGAGCGGCTGCCGCCAGCCGGCCGCCTCCCGCCGCGCCGCGTCGGACACCGGCGCGGCAACGGGTTCGACGCCCGCGTCGTCCATCGCCCGATCCGCCGGGTCGATCTCCTCCTCGGACGGGTACACGTCGCCCGTGCTGGCCGGATCGTGATAGGTGCTCATTGCTCTTACCTCCCGGTTCTCCGTACCCGGATACCCGCCGGGCGCGCGATCCAAAGCAGTTCACCGCATGCTGGAATGGGCCTCGGGCGACGGGCCCGCCGACCGAGGCGACGGAGACGACGTGAGCATGACGAACTGGGCGGGCAACGTGGCATACGCGGCCCGGCGGCTGCACCGCCCCACCTCCCTGGACGCCCTGCGGGAGCTGGTCACCGCCGGAGCCCGGTTGCGGGTGCTGGGGTCGGGGCACTCGTTCAACCGGATCGCCGACACCGATGGCGACCTGGTGTCAGTGGCCGGCATGCCGGGCGACATCGACCTCGACCCGGCGGCCGGCACGGTGACCGTGCCGGCCGGCATCCGGTACGGAGAACTGGCCGTCCACCTGCACGGGTCCGGGTACGCCCTGCACAACCTGGCGTCGTTGCCGCACATCTCGGTGGCCGGGGCGTGCGCGACCGGCACGCACGGCAGCGGCGACGGCAATCCGGGACTCGCCGCCGCGGTGGCAGCCATGGAGCTGGTGGTCGCCGACGGGTCGGTGGTGACGCTGCGTCGGGGCGACCCGGACTTCGCGGGGGCGGTGGTGGGGCTCGGCAGCCTCGGGGTGGTGACCCGGCTGACCCTGGATGTCGAGCCCGCGTACCAGATGCGGCAGTTCGTCTTCGACGACCTGCCGCGCCGGTCGCTCGACGCGCACTGCGCGGAGATCTTCGGCGCGGCGTACAGCGTCAGCGTCTTTACCGACTGGGCCGCCGACGACCGGTACCAGGTCTGGCTCAAGCGCCGGACGGACGACGCCCGGCCGGCGCCCGGACCGCGCTGGCTGGGCGCCACTGCCGCCGACGGACCCCGGCATCCGGTCCCCGGTTTGTCCGCCGACCCGGCCACCGAGCAGGGCGGGGTGCCCGGACCGTGGCACGCCCGGCTGCCACACTTCCGGCTGGAACACACCCCGAGCAGCGGTGCCGAACTGCAGTCCGAGTTCGCGCTGCCCCGGGAACGCGCGGTGGAGGCGCTGGCCGCGCTGGACGACCTGCGGGGCCGGCTGTCGCCGGTCGTCCAGGTGTCGGAGCTACGCACGGTGGCGGCCGACGAGCTGTGGCTCAGCCCGGCGTATGGGCGGGACAGCGTGACCGTGCACTTCACCTGGGTGGCCGACCTCGCCGCGGTGGCCCCGGTGCTGGCCGCCGTGGAGGACCGGCTGGCGCCGCTGGGCGCCCGGGCGCACTGGGGCAAGCTGTCCGGCCTGGACCCGTGGCGCGGCTACCAGCGGATAGCGGACTTCCGCGAGCTGACCCGCCGGTACGACCCGGCCGGGACGTTCCGCAACGAGCTGGTGGACCGGTGGCTGGCCGGGGCGATCCGACCAGCCACCGGTTCCGGGAACTCCGCGTAGACCGGTCAGTCCCAGTCGGCCTGCGGGACGGCGACCACCGCGCGGTAGTTCGCGTACTCGGTCTGCGTCCACAGGTAGTCGGCCTGGCCGGCCGCCGGGTCGTGCCAGTAGGACAGGTCCTCCGGACCGAAGGCCCACGGGTAGGACACGGCCCGTCCGGTCTTCGAGTTCCAGTGCCGCAGGGTGCCGTAGTGGCTGGCCACGGTGCCGCCCCGGCAGCCGTCGCTCACCGAGAACCAGTAACTGCCGTCGTACGCCGCGACGCCCTGCATCTGCCGGTAACCGGTGTTGTACGCCGCGGCGGCGGTCACCGTGCGGCCGTCCGCACCGGTCACCAGGCGGGAGTCGGCAGCGAACGGGAACCGGGCCACCCGGGACTTTGTGGCGGCGGTGGCGTCGTCCACCGCGTACTCGCCCACGACCAGCGCCTTGGTGGCGCTCGCCGGCCCCCGGTCCACCGTGGTGAAGGAGAACCGCAGGCTGCCGGTCTTCGAGGTGATCCGGCCGACCTGGGGAAGCACGTACCCGTAGTTGAACGCCTGGTAGCTGCCGTCCGACTGGCGACCGACCGCGGTGGCCGAGCCGGTGTCCACCTGGTAGATCCGGCGGAAGTCGAACACCCGCAGGCCACCCGAGGTGTCCGCGACGTAGAGGTAGTCGCCGTACCAGGCCATCCCGCCGGCGTGCAACGACTCGCCGCCGCCGGTGCGTAGCGGCCGGTAGGTCCCGTTGCCGTTGCCGTCCACCGTCGGCTCGACCAGCAGCAGGTGCCGGTAGGTGTTGGCGAAGTCGGCGTCCCAGTCGGCGACCGAGATGCGTACCCCCTTGGTCGGCTGCCGTTGCGCGAGCGGGACCTCGGGATCCTTGGGACACCGACCGTCCGAGGCCAGGGTCACCCCGGTGCCCTTGTGGTACCAGCCTGAGACCACCAGTTGGTGACCGTCGTAGTGGCCGTTCGCGGCGGCCTCCCGGCTGGTGGTGACCGCCTGCGGATACCATTCGGCCGTCGCGTCGTCGCGTCCTGCCAGCAGAAGCCGATGGTGTCGGTGCCGGACCGGTCCGCCAGCGGCTGCCACGCGGTCTTGTTGCACAGCGCCGCGCGGTCCCGGTTGGCGGCCGCCATCACCGCCGACACGGTCCGTCGCCGTGCGCCGAGGGTCGCGTCGAGCTTCGCGAGCGGCTCGTCGTACGCGTGGAAGTCCTGGTCGAGGGTCAGGCCGGCCGGGTCGATGGCGACCGGGGCCGCGCTCGCCGGCGACGCGACCACGAGCGCCCCGAGCACGGTCACCGCGGTCGTCGCGGCGGCCAGAATTGGTCGAATGTGCATTTGCAGCACGATAGTCGACACCGTCCACCGGAGACCCGCTTGGACGGCCGTCCGACCTGCCGGGCCGTCAGCGGCCCCGGTGCCCCGCCTCTCGCTCGCGCTCTTTCCACCGGTGCCCGTGCAGTCGCTGTGCGACGAGGCCCCGCGCCGACGCTCGGCGTCGGCGCGGGGCCTCACCTACCGGAGTTACTGACCCGGGCGGGAGACATCCCCCCGCCAGGCGCCGGACTCGGCGCCACGCTTCTCGATGAACTCCTTGAACCGCTTGGTGTCGGCCTTGACCTGTCGGTCGTCGACCCCGGCGGCGGCCCCGGCCTTCTCCACGACGCCCTCCGGCTCCCAGTCGAGCTGGACGGTGACCCGGGTCTGGTCGTCGTTGAGCCGGTGGAAGGTGACCACGCCGGCGTGCTTGGTGTCGCCGTCGACGCTCTTCCACGCCACCCGCTCGTCCGGGTGCTGCTCGGTGATCTCGGCGTCGAACTCGCGCTTGACCCCGGCGACCTTCGTCACCCAGTGCAGCCGCTTGTCGTCGAGCTGCCGGATGGCCTCCACGCCGGACATGAACTCGGGGAAAGACTCGAACTGCGTCCACTGGTTGTACGCGGTGCGGACGGGAACGTTGACGTCGATGGACTCGGTGACGGTAGGCAAGGGAACCTCCTCGTGTTGAACGGGTTCAGGTCCTGATGTGCCCCGAGCGTGCGGTCCCAAACGACTTTCCCGGTGTGTTCTGTCCGACTCGGTCCGGTCCAGGCCTTGAGGACAACCGCCCGGCCCGGGGATCCGGTCGTTTCCGGCGCCGTGCGCCGGGTAGCGCCAACGGAGTCGGCCGGTAACCGCCTCGGGGAGTCGGTGGTCGTGGGGAAGCGAGTCGGTTGACCCGGGCGAAGGGTGCCATGCCGGTGGAGAGGACGGGACAGTGACTGACCACAGGAAATGGCTGGCGCTGGCGGCGGTGGGCGCCGCCGGCGTGACAGGTGCGGCGGTGGTTCGACGCCGCCGGCAGGGGGCCGGAGGAGCCGGACCGCACCGCGACCGGGCGAGCGTCCGGGTGGTGACAGTGGATCGTCCGGCCGAGGCGGTCCGGGAGCTGTGGCGGGATGCGGGCCGGTTGTCGGTCGTGCTGGATCGTCCGGTCGCGGTGGAACAGGTGGACGAGCGACGGTGGCGGTGCCGGGTGGGGGATCCGGCGGGACCACGGACCACCGTCGAGGTCACCTCCGGCGACGACGAACGGGTGCTCCGGTGGACGGTCACCGAGGGAGCCGCGGCACACCAGGGGCGACTCGACCTCACCCCGGCACCGGGCGACCGGGGCACCGAACTGCGGGTGGAACTGCGGTACGCCCGCGGCGGGCTCGGCCACGGCGTCGCCGTGCTGGCCGGCCGCGACCCGGACCAGCAGGCGCGCACGCTGCTGCGCCGGGCAAAGTCGCTGCTCGAATGCGGGCAGGTCATCTCGACCATCGACGACCCGTCCGGACGCGGTCCGATCGCCGAGCGGATGACCCGCACCATGCGCGAGAAGCTCACCGTGGGAGGCCGGCCGTGAGAGCACTGTGCTGGGAAGGCGTCGGGAAGCTCGCCGTCACCGAGGTTCCCGACCCGGAGATCCGAACGCCCGGCGACGTCATCGTGCGCGTGCGGGCGAGCAGCGTGTGCGGCTCCGACCTGCACCTGATCAACGGGTACCTGCCGGCCATGCGGCAGGGCGACATCCTGGGCCACGAGTTCATGGGTGAGGTGGTCGAGGTCGGTCCGCAGGTGCGCAAGCACAAGGTCGGCGACCGGGTGGTGGTGGGCTCGGTGGTGGCCTGCGGCGGATGCTGGTACTGCCGCACCGAGCAGTACTCGCTGTGCGACAACGGCAATCCGCAACCCAACCTCACCGAGAAGCTGTGGGGGCACAGCCCGGCGGGCATCCTCGGCTACTCGCACGCCGTCGGCGGGTACGCCGGCAGCCACGCCGAGTTCATCCGCGTGCCGTTCGCCGATGTGGGCGCGTTCGCCGTGCCCGAGGGTGTGCCGGACACCTCGGCCGTCTTCGCCTCCGACGCGATGCCGACCGGCTGGATGGCCGCCGACTTCTGCGGGCTGACCGGCGGCGAGGTGGTCGCCGTCTGGGGTGCCGGCGGGGTGGGGCAGATGGCGGCGCGGTCCGCCCAACTGCTCGGTGCCGAGCGGGTCATCATGATCGACCGGTTCTCCGACCGGCTCTCCACGGCCGCCGACCGGATCGGTGTTGAGACCATCGACTACGAGCGCACGGACGTGCTGGACGCGTTGCGGGAGATGACCGGGGGCCGGGGCCCGGACGCCTGCATCGAGGCCGTCGGGATGGAGGCGCACGACACCGGCCCGGCGTACGCGTACGACCGGGTGAAGCAGGCGGTACGGGCGCAGACCGACCGGCCGACCGCCGTCAGCCAGGCGATCATGGCGTGCCGCAAGGGCGGCACCGTGAGCATCGTCGGGGTGTTCGGCGGCTTCGTCGACAAGTTCCCGCTGGGCGCGGCGATGAACAAGGCGCTGGTGCTGCGGATGGGCCAGATGCACGCCCAGCGGTACATCCCGATGCTGCTGGACCGGCTGGCCGCCGGCGAGATGGACCCCGGCTACCTGGCGACCCATCCGATGCCGCTCGCCGAGGGGGTGCGCGGCTACGAGATGTTCGAGAAGAAGCAGGACGGCTGCCTGCGCTCCGTCCTACGCCCGTAACCCTCCCCGTCCCTCCCCGCCCGCCCTCCC